>NZ_JABBJJ010000094.1 GCF_012933655.1 Pyxidicoccus fallax
GGCAGCGTCAGATTGTTATAAGAGACAGATTCCGACCCTTGCTGTCGCTCCTCAAGCGATATCGCCGCCCCATTTTCGTGGGCGTCCTGCTGCTCTACCCGCTCGTTGCCTTCCTGCTGAGCGGGCGGAAGGGCAGGGACCCCAATTTCCTCGACCGGGCGATCATCGCCGTGTCCTCGCCCGTCCAGCAGGCACTCACCACGGGCATCGAGGGCTCGGTCGCCGCCGTGCGCGGCTACCTGGACCTGCGCGGCGTGCGGCAGGAGAATGACGCACTGCGCCTGGAGAACCTCCAGCTCCGGGCGGCGGTGCAGTCGCTGGGCGAGTCGCGCACGGAGAACGAGCGGCTGCGCAAGCTGTTGGGCTACGCGGAGACGGCGGCGGGGCCGGAGATTCCGGCGCGGGTGGTGGGCGTCAATCCGGTGGCGAAGCTGTTGTCGGTGCGCATCAGCAGCGGGGAGAAGGACGGCGTGTTCCGGGGCATGTCGGTGGTGACGCCGGACGGCATCGTCGGGCAGGTCATCCGGTCCACGGGGGGCTACGCGGACGTGGCGCTGATAACGGACTCGCAGAGCCGGGTGGCGGTGCGGGTGCAGCGCTCGCGGGCGCGCGGCACGGCGTCGGGCGCGGGGGCGGGGCCGCTGAAGCTGGAGAACATGCTGCGCACCGAGGACATCGAGAACGGCGACATCATCATCACCGCGGGGACGGATGGCATCTATCCGCCCGGCATGGTGGTGGGCACGGTGACCAACCTGGAGAAGAAGGAGCACGGCATGTTCCAGGGCGCGGACATCGTCCCGGCGGTGGACACGAGCAAGCTGGAAGAGGTCTTGGTGGTGGGCAGTCCCTACAGCGCCATGGCGCCGGGCAGCACCGCGGAGGGCGCGTCGAAATGAAGTTCCTGGTGACGGTGTGTCTCGCGCTGGCGTTGCTCACGCTGGAGTCGGTGGTGGTGAAGCAGGCGGGCCTGGTGCTCGGCCGCATTGACGTCACCGTGGTGCTGGTGGCGTTCCTGGCGCTGCGCGCCACGCTGCTGGAAGGGGCCGTCTCCGCCTTCGCGGTGGGCTACCTGCTGGACCTCATGAGTGGCCAGCCCACGGGGCTGTTCACCTTCCTGGCCGTCTTCACCTTCCTGGTGGGCCGGCTGGTCTCCACGTTCGTGGACGTGCGCGGCGCCATGTCCTTCGCCCTGTTCGCCATGGGCGCGGACGTGGGCCATGGGCTTCTGGCCGCGTTCTTCACCTGGCTGACGGTGAAGGACGGCAGCACGTCCTCCCTGCTGTCCGGGCTGCCGCTGCAGGTGATGCTCACCGGCGCGGCGGCGCTGGCGCTCTTCCCGTTCCTGCGCCGCTTCGAGGCGAGCCAGGACCGTCAGATGGGGCTCTTGCGGTGACGCCTCCCACGCTGGGCAACACGACTCCGGGCCGCGAGCTGAAGCGGCGCTTCCTCTGGCTGGGCCTCGCCATGTCGGTGGGCCTGGTCATGCTGTCCATCCAGCTCTACCGGCTGCAAATCACCCGGGGCGAGGAGTACTCCGCCAAGAGCGTGGCCAACTTCGTCAAGGAGGTGCGGCTGCGCGCCGACCGCGGCGTCATCAAGGACGCGCGCGGCACCATCCTGGTGGACAGCCGTCCGTCCTTCGACGCCTTCATCACCCCCGCCTTCTGCACCCACTGCTTCGAGCAGGTGATTCCGCGCCTGGCGGAGCTGCTCCAGTGGGACGCCGACCAGCGCAAGAAGGTGGAGGACATGGTGCGCATGGGGCGGCGCAACGCGCCCTTCCAGCAGGTGCCGGTGCGCGTGGACCTCACGCGCGACGAGTACGACCGGCTGGCCGCCCGCCGCGACATCCTCGACGGCGTGGAGGTGGCGCCCGTCCCGCACCGCTTCTACCGGACCAACACCGTGCTGTCGCACGTCTTGGGATACATGAACGAAATCACCCAGGAGGAGCTGGAGCGGCTCAACGCCGACGGCTCGCGGTACGCCCTGGGGGACTACATCGGCCGGCGCGGACTGGAGCGCTACTTCGAGCAGCGGCTGCGCGGCGTGGACGGCGTGCGCAAGGAAGTGGTGAACGCGCGCGGGCAGCGCATCGACGAGCTGAACGACAAGCTGGGCGACAACGCCGTGGTGCCGCCGCAGGCGGGCAGCAACCTGGTGCTCTCCATCGACATGCGGCTGCAGGAAGAGGCCGAGCGCGCCTTCCCGGGCGCGACGGGCGCGGTGGTGGCCATCGACGTGAATACCGGCTTCATCAAGGCGCTGGTGTCCCGGCCGGGCTTCGACCCCAACCTGCTCACCGGCCGTGTCACGCCGGCGCAGATGGCCCTGCTGTCCAGGGACCCGCTGGAGCCGATGATCAACCGCGTGGCCGCCGAGCACTACAGCCCGGGCTCCACCTTCAAGGTCGTCACCCAGCTGGCCGCCCTCAAGTCGGGCGCCTTCCGTCCGGAGACGGTGGTGAGCTGCCCCGGCGGCTACCGGCTGGGCGCGCGCACCTGGCGCTGCCACAAGGACAGCGGCCACGGGCCCATGGACGGCTACAACGCGATGAAGACGTCCTGCGACACCTGGTTCTACAAGGTGGCGGACACCATCGGCCTGGACCCCATTGGAGAGATGGGCAAGGCGCTGGGCCTGGGCGCGCCCACGGGCATCAACGTGGTGGCCGAGGTGCCGGGCATCATGCCGACCAGCACGTACCACGACAAGGCGTCGCCCGGCGGCTACACCAAGGGCATGGCGCTCAACAGCGCCATCGGCCAGGGCGACAACAACGTGACGCCGCTGCAGCTGGCGCTGGTGTACGCGGCCATCGCCAACGGCGGCACGCTCTACAAGCCGCAGATGGTGCAGCGGCTGGAGAACCTGGACGGGCACGTCGTCGAGGAGTTCAAGCCGGAGGTCGCCCGCAAGGTGGACATCCCGCGCGCGCACCGCGACGCGGTGGTGGAGGGACTGGTGAAGGTGGCGCAGGAGCCGGGCGGCACCGCGTACCGCGCGCGCATGGCGGGCCTGGCCGACAAGGACATCAAGGTGGCGGCCAAGACGGGCACCGCGCAGGTGGCCCGGCTGGGCGCGGTGCGTCTGAAGACGCACCAGATGAGCTACTTCGAGCGCGACCATGCCTGGTTCGCCGGCTTCGCCCCGGCGGACAAGCCGGAGCTGGCCATTGTCGTGCTGAACGAGCACGGCGGCCACGGTGGCTCGGACGCGGCGCCCACGGCGATGGCCGTCTTCCAGAAGTACTTCGAGCTGAAGAAGCTGGACGCGACGGCGCCGCTGCCGCGTCCCAACCAGCCCTACACGCCGTCCGTGTCGCGCCGCCTGCCGAGCGCCGACGAGGCGGCGCTGACGCGGGGCGTGCTGCCCCCGGCGCACCTGCCGGGTGACGAAGAGGAACACACGCGTGCAACTGCGGATTGAGCGCCGGATGGTGCCCCACGTTCCCTGGGGCCTCATCTTCTGCGTGCTGGCGGTGTGCCTCCTGGGCGTCTGGAACCTGGCGTCGGCCTCGCGGCCGAATCCGCCAGCCACGTCCGTCTGGCCCACCCAGGCCCTGTACCTGGGCGTGGGCCTGGTGGCCGTGCTGGTGGTGTGCCTGGTGGACTACCGGTGGATTCAGCGCATGGCGCTGCCCATCTACGTCGCCAACATCGTCGCGCTGTTGGCGCTGCGTGTCTTCGGCCACACCGCGAAGGGCGCCGAGAGCTGGTTCGTCATCGGCCCGTTCCGCCTGCAGCCGGCGGAGTTCATGAAGATTGGCGTGGTGCTGATGCTGGCCAAAATCTACCACGACGACTTCCGGCCCAACGAGCCGTCCTACGGGCTCGTGCGCCTGTGGAAGCCGGTGCTCGTCTTCGGCGTGCCCTTCGTGCTGGTGCTGGTGCAGCCGGACCTGGGCACCGCGCTGATGATTGGCCTGACGTCGCTCACCGTCATCCTGTTCGGCAAGGTGCGCTGGTACCTCGTGGCCACGCTGGTGGCGGGCATCCTCGCGGGCGCCATCATCATCTGGAACGACTACATCCGCGAGGTGCCCGAGCCCCGGCCCACCATCGTCCGGCACCACCTGAAGAAGCACCAGAGCCAGCGCATCTCCGGATGGTTGGACCCGGAGGCGGACCTGCGCGGCAGCGGCTACCACGCGGCGCAGTCGAAGATTGCCGTGGGCAGCGGCGGCGTGTCCGGCAAGGGCTGGCGCGAGGGCACCCAGACGGGCCTGCGCTTCCTGCCCGAGCAGCACACGGACTTCATCTTCTCCGTGTGGGCGGAGGAGCACGGCTTCGTGATGTGCGTGCTGCTATTGCTTCTGTATGGCGCCATCTTCATCTTCGGCCTGGGGGTGGGCTTCAACGCCCGCGACAGGTTCGGCGCCTTCGTCGCGGTGGGCGTGGTGGCCATGCTGTTCTGGCAGGTGTTCGAGAACATCGGCATGGTCATCGGCCTCTTGCCGGTGACGGGCATCACCCTGCCGCTGATGAGCTACGGCGGCTCGTCCATGCTGTCCGTCATGCTCAGCATTGGCCTGCTGGTGAACATCAGCATGCGCCGGCACATGTTCTGAGCCCGCGCCGGGCTCCCCGTGGGCCCGGCGTCATCCCTCCCTTCGAGGGGGTGCGAATCACCCCACCATTCCGGGTGGGAAGGCGGTAGCTTTCCGGGCAGGTGGAGGTGGCGTCATGCAGAGGAAGGTTGCCCAGAAGGGGAGTGGGACGGCGCGCACCGCGGTGGCGGAAGCGCCGGTGGGAGTGAAGGACGCCCGTCCGGCGGCGGCGGGAGGTGCTCCGTCGGCCCGCAACGCGGCGGCGGGCGGTGCTCCGTCGGCCCGCGAAGCCGCGGGAAGTGCTTCGGCGGCCCGCGGCGCTCCGGCCGGCGCGGCTCCGGCGGCTCGCAACGCCGCGGCGGCCCGCGAGTCGGCGGCTCGTGCTCCGGCGGGTGGGGCCTCCCCGGCCCGCGAATCCACGAGCACAGCCGTGGACAGCCGTCCGGCGGCGGAGGCTCCGCCAGCGCGCGCGCCGCTCGCGCCCCTCATCGAGATGAACCAGGGCGAGGCCGAGCACCGGCAGTTCCCCCGCGCGCAGCTCGCCACGCGCTTCGAGGTGTGGGTGGACGGGGAGGACGGCGAGCGGCGCTTCGGCGCGAGCCTCACCTCCGTCAACGTCAGCGTCAGCGGGGCCTTCCTGGAGAGCACCTTCTACCTGCCGCTGGGCACGGTGCTGGGCGTGCGCTTCTCGCTGGAGCCCGGCGCGCCGCCCGTGCAGGCACGCGCGGAAATCGTCCGCGAGGAGCGCGCCGACGGGCCGGACGGACGCAGCGGGTTCGGCATCCGCTTCCTCGACTTCAGCGGGCAGACGGAGGTCGCCCTGGCGCGCCTCTTCGTGGGCATGCGCCTGCGGGCCTTCGCGGAGGATTACCTCAAGTCCCAGCGGGCTCGCTCACTGCCCAACGAGCTGGAGCGCGTGGTGGACGTCCTGGCCGCCTGGGAGCTGCTCAAGGCCACCACCTCCGTCACCGACCCCTGGCAGGGCGGGTAGGGAACAGGCCGAGCACGCTTCAACCGTCGGTACAGCGTCAGCGCCGGTACGCCAGCGGTCCGCCCAGGGCCGTGGGCGAGTTTCCGCGTGCGCCAGCGGGCCTTCAGGCCGGCTTGCCGCCCGACAGCAGGCGACGGCGCTCCGCCTGGTAGTGCGCCGAGCAGAGGCCCTTCGAGCGCTGCTCGCGCCCGCAGCCATCCACCGTGCAGCGACGGTCCGCCGACACCATGCCGCTGCTGTTGCTGGCGAGCACCTTCGGCGGACGACCCCGGCGGCGACCAGCCACCATCGCGTTGCTCCCGTTGCCGTTGCTACCCAGTGACGGCATGCCGGTGTTGAGCGCCCGCAGCATTCCGCGGCCGATGGCGTCTCCCAGCGCTTCCGCCCAATTGACCATGGCCGGCGTCAGGGGGACGTTGGCCAATTCTTTGCGAGGACGTGCCATGAATACTCCAAGTGAAAACGATTAATCATCACAGACACACGCTGCTATGTGCCTATTTGGCGGTTGAAGTCATCGCTGTCAATACAACCTTGGAGGGTCTGTCGTGACTCGTAAACGTTTTCAGAAAATTGATGACAAGACTGCAAATGGATACGTGTTTCCCGTAAGTCCTCCGGGGACGGTGACGCTGAGCGGGGTGGATTTGTCAGTGTCGGTGGAGGACTCCACGGCGTATGAAACAGAGCTGGTTCAATTGCAGGAGCGCGTGTTCCGCGCGCAGATCCAGACGTACCTGACGGGTCGGCGAGCGGCCATCGTGTTCGAGGGCTGGGACGCGTCGGGCAAGGGAGGCGCCATCCGCCGGCTCTCCTCACTGATGGACCCGCGTGGCTACAAGGTGTGGCCCATCTCCGCGCCCTCCGAGGAGGAGAAGCGGCACCACTACCTCTGGCGTTTCTGGCGGAAGACGCCGGGCACGGGCGAGGTGTGCATCTTCGACCGGAGCTGGTACGGCCGGGTGCTGGTGGAGCGGGTGGAGGGCCTCGCGAAGCCGGCCGAGTGGCGGCGCGCCTATGACGAAATCAACGCCTTCGAGCGCATGCTCACCGCCGACGGCGTGCGCATGGCGAAGTTCTTCATCCACATCGACAAGAAGACGCAGCTCCAGCGCTTCAAGTCGCGCGAGAAGGACCCCGCCAAGAGCTACAAGCTGGGGCCGGATGACTGGCGCAACCGCGCGAAGTGGGGGCGCTACGAGGCGGCCATCCAGGAGATGCTGGACCGCACGCACCGGCCGGACGCGCCGTGGCACGTGGTGGCGGGGAACGACAAGCGGCACGCGCGACTGGAGGTGCTGCGCCGCTGTGTGGAGCTGCTCGAGTGAGCGCCGCGCCGGGCATCGGCGCGCAAGGAGGGGACTCCTCACGCGCGCGAAGCCCGGGGGCTCACGGGACGACGACTCGACTACAGGGCCTTCTGGAGCGCGGCCTCGATGCGCGTCTTCGGCACCGCGCCGACAATCTGCTCCACCACCTGGCCGCCCTTGAAGATGAGCAGGGTGGGGATGGAGCGGATGCCGTACTGCTGCGGCGTGTCCTGGTTGTCGTCGATGTTGAGCTTGGTGAACTTCACCTGCCCCTGGTACTTGGCGGCGAGGTCCTGGATGGCCGGGGCAATGGCCCGGCAGGGCGCGCACCACGTGGCCCAGAAATCCACCAGCACGGGCTGCTGGGAGTCCAGCACCTGCTGCTTGAAGTCACCATCCCCGATGTTCGTCACGTCAGCGCCTGCCATGATGTCTCCTTCGGGCCCGTCTCCGGCCGATCCGCGCGTCCTGTAGTACGCGTCCAATGACCCTGCAAGGTTCGGCCGGCCATCAGACCTTCTGGCCGCACAGATGCGAACGAATGGGGGGCGTTTCAACCCAATCGCCCCGCCCGGGGCGCGGCTGGTGTAGGCTACGGGGCGTGACGAAGCTCTTCCTGCCCCAGACCCAGCTCGAGGAGTGGGCCCTGGCGGACAAAGCGGACCTGCGCGAGGGCAAGCTGGTGGTCATGGCGGAAGGAGGTACGACCTTCCCCCTCACCCCGGCGGTGCACTTCGTGCAGCTCGTGTCGGGTGAGGACGCCCAGGGCCTGGTGGCCCGGGTGAAGACCGAGGAGCAGCTCGCCCGGATGGGGGCCGAGCAGATGGCCGACTCGGTGCTGGTGGGGGAGAACGCCTACGAGGTCGTTCCGGGGTATGTCACGGAGGTGGCTTCCTCGCCTCGTCCCGAAGGTGGGGAGAAGAAACCGGATTCCGAAGCGGACCTGCTGGCCGCCTTCATCCTCAACAAGATGGGCTGATTCGCCCGTCGTCAGCGGTTAAGAGCCTGCCCATGAGCCATACGTTGGTCTCGCTCGCCTGCCACGCCTACGGCCTCGCCGCCGTGGTCTACCTCGCCTACCTGGTCCGCCAGTCGGAAGTGCTGGCCACGGCCGGGCGCGTGCTGGTGGGTGGGGGACTGGCGTTGCACGGCGTGGCCCTGTTCGAGCTACTCGGCGCCCAGTCCGGGCGGCCGGTGGGGCTGGCGCAGGGCTTCTCCGCGCTGGCCTTCCTCCTGCTGGCCATCTTCCTGGCGCTGGACGTGCGCTACCGCCGGCCCGTGCTTGGCGCCTTCATCACGCCGCTGGCGCTGACGGTGCTGCTCCCCGGCCTGCTGCTGCACGGAGGCCAGGCGCCGCTGCCCCCGGGGGTGCGCCAGCCGCTGCTGCCGCTGCACATCAGCCTCGCGCTGCTGGGGCTGGCCGCGTTCGCGGTCGCCGCGGGCGTGGGCGTCATGTACCTGCTCATGGAGAAGCAGGTGAAGGCCAAGCGCTTCGGGCTGCTCTTCGCGCGCCTGCCCTCGCTGGAGTTCCTGGACACGCTCAACCGGCGGCTGGTGCTGTGGGGCTTCATCGCGCTGTCCATCACCCTGGTGACGGGCACCGCCTTCGTGGTCACCGCGCCGGAACTCGGCTGGCATTGGGACGGCAAGTCCATTGCCACCGTGGTGGCGTGGGGCGTGTTCGCCGCGCTGGTGAACGCGCGCATCTTCGCGGGGTGGCGGGGCCGGCGCGTGGCGCTGCTCACCATGGCCGGCTTCTGTCTGGTGCTGGTGTCCTTCCTGTCCTCGTACGACCTGGCGTCGCCGACAGCGTCGGCCATGAGGTTGCCCTGAGTATGGAGCTCATCTGCATTGGCCTGTCCCACCGGACGGCGCCCCTGACGGTGCGCGAGCGGCTCGCGCTGTCCGAGGCGCGGCAGGTGGAAGTGCTCCAGCGGCTGGCGCAGGCGCCGGTGGAAGCGCTCTGGGTGTCCACCTGCAACCGCGTGGAGGTGTACCTCTCCGCGCCGGACGCGGCCATGGCCCGCCAGCGCGTGCTGGGGGAAATCCAGGCGCTCGGCGGTCCGGAGGCGCTGGAGCACCTCTACGAGCACCAGGGGGAGAATGCCCTGGTGCACCTGTTCCGCGTGGCGGGCAGCCTGGACTCCATGGTGCTGGGCGAGGCCCAGATTCTGGGTCAGGTGAAGGACGCCTTCGAGCGGGGTCAGGGCGCGGGCGCGGTTCGCGGTGAGCTGACGCGCGCGTGCGCGGCGGCCTTCAGTTGCGCCAAGCGCGTGCGCACGGAGACGGCCATCGGCCGCGCCTCCACGTCCATGGCCGCCGCGGCGGTGCAGCTCGCCAGCAAGGTGTTCGACGGGCTGAAGGACAAGACGGTGCTGGTGGTGGGCGCGGGCGAGATGGGCGAATTGGCGGCGCGCCACCTGAAGGGCGCGGGCGCCACGAAGCTGTTCATCACCAACCGCACCCTGGCCCGTGCTGAAGGGCTGGCGGCCGAGGTGGGCGGCACGGCGCGCCCCTTCGACGAGCTGTTCGCGCTGCTGGCCGCGGCGGACGTGGTGGTGTGCAGCACGGCGTCCCCGGTGCCCCTCTTCACCAAGGAGAACGTCGGCTCGGTGGGCAGGGCGCGCAAGGGCCGGCCGCTGTTCATGGTGGACCTGGCGGTGCCGCGCGACATCGACCCGGGCGTGGGCTCGCTGGACTGGGTGCACGCCTACGACGTGGACGACATCCAGAAGTTCGTCGCGGACAACGCCGCCGCCCGCGCCGAGGAGGCGCAGAAGGCGGGCGTGCTGGTGGCGCAGGAGGTGGCCCGCTTCGTCAAGGAGCGCGCCCTGCGCGAGGGCACGCCGGTGCTGGCCCGCCTGCGCCAGCGCGCGGAGGCCATTGCCCGCGCCGAGGTGGAGCGCACGCTGGGCGCGCTGGGCGACAGCCTCAACGACAAGCAGCGCAAGAGCATCGAGGCCATGGGCCGCGCCATCGTCAACAAGCTCCTGCACGAGCCCACCTCGCGGCTGCGCGCCGTGGGCCCGGAGGGCGAGGGCAACCGGCTGGCCGGTGCCGCCGCGGAGCTGTTCGGCCTGCTGGAGCTGGAGGACGCGGCGTCCGAGAAGGCCGTCCCCGTCGCCGCCGCGCCCGCGCAGGCCGCCACCGGAGCCAAGCGATGAAGGTCGTGCGAATCGCCACCCGCCAGAGCCCGCTGGCGCTCTGGCAGGCCCGTCACGTGGCCGCGCTGCTGACGGCGCGCCACCCCGGCCTCGAGGTGTCCCTGGTGGAGATGACCACCGAGGGGGACCGCTTCCTGTCCGCGCCCCTGTCCGCCGTGGGCGGCAAGGGGCTGTTCGTGAAGGAAATCGAGCAGGCGCTGCTCGACGGCCGCGCGGACATCGCGGTGCACAGCCTGAAGGACATGACGTCGGTGCTGCCCGAGGGGCTGATGCTCGCGGCGGTGCCCACGCGCGAGGACCCTCGCGACGCCTTCTGCGGGCTGGCCGGGCTGACGCTGGACACGCTGCCGAAGGGCGCGCGCGTGGGCACGTCGTCGCTGCGCCGCAGCTGCATCCTGCGCTCGGCGCGGCCGGACCTGGAAATCGTCAGCCTGCGCGGCAACGTGCAGACGCGTCTGGCCAGGACGAAGGAGCTGGGGCTGGCCGGCGCGGTGCTCGCGTACGCGGGCCTCAAGCGGCTGGGCCTGGAGGGCGTCATCACCCAGGTGATTCCCACCGACTTCAGCCTGCCGGCGGTGGGGCAGGGCGTGCTGGCGATTCAGTGCCGCACGGCGGACGCGGACGTGCGCGGGCTGCTGGCGCCGCTGGAGGACGCCACCACCCGCGTCGCGGTGACGGCCGAGCGCGCGCTCCTGGCGAAGCTGGAGGGCGGCTGCACCGTGCCGCTGGCCGGCCACGCCACCGTGGACGGCGGCACCGTGCACCTGCGCGGACTCGTGGGCCGGCCGGACGGCACACGGGTGGTGCGGGGCGAGGTGCGCGGCCCGGTGGAGAAGGCCCGGGAGCTGGGCGAGTCCCTGGCGGATGACCTGCTGGGGCGTGGCGCCGCGGACATCCTGCGAGATTTCGCTCGCCGCGCGGAGGCCCGGGAGTCCTAGAGTGCCGCCGCGTGGAACGGCGACTGGAAGGCATCCGAGTCTTGGTGACGCGCCCGCGTGAGCGGGCCGAGGAGCTGTGCTTTCTCCTGGAGGACGAGGGCGCGGAGGTGCTCAGCGTGCCCCTCTTGGAGCTGCGGCCCCCGGAGGACCCGCGTCCGCTGGCATCCGCGGCGGAGCACATCCAGCGCTACCGCTGGGTGGTGTTCGCCAGCCCCTCCGGAGTGGAGGCGCTGATGGAGGCCCTGCGCGAGGCGGGCACGGTGGAGCGGCTGCGCCGCGTGAAGGTGGCCGCCGTGGGCCCGCGCACCGCGCGCACCGCCGAGGGCTTCGGCCTGGAGGTGGCCGCCGAGCCCGAGGAGGGCACGGGCGAGGCGCTCTTCCACCTCATCAAGGACTCGCTCCAGCACGGCGACGAGGTGCTGCTGCCCGCCGCCGAGGAAGGCCGGCGCGAATTGGAGGAAGGGCTGCGCGAGCTGGGCGTGTTCGTCACCCGCGTGACGGCCTACCGCTCCACGCCCGCGCCGCTGCCGGAGGACGCCCTGACGCAGCTGGAGGCCACGCCCCCGGACGTGGCGCTCTTCGCGTCGCCGCGCACCGCGGAGGCCTTCCTGGAGGCCGTGGGCCGCGAGCGCCTCGGCGCCGCGAAGGTGGTGGCCATTGGCCCCACCACGGCCGCGGCCCTGGAGCGCCTGGGGTTGCCGCCCGCCGCCGTGGCGGAGCGCCCCACGCCCGAGGCGCTGGTGGATGCCGCCGTCCGGGCGGTTCGCGGCTAGACGCCCCGCCCGCTGGGGCGTGGCCTGCCCGCCGGCCAGCCGGACCAGCCAGGACAGCCCGCCAACATGCTCCGTGGCGGCGGGGGCGCCTGCTACGCTCCGTCCGCCAGCCCGGACTGCCAGGGCGCTCCGGTGTCCGCGGCGGCGTGCCTCGTCGGACGGGTGGGGCCGCCGTGGATGGCTGGAAGGAGACGCACGTGGCACAGGCAGTGAGCGGCGCGGGTGGGGCTCCCACTCCCACGAAGAGCCGGGACGACTTCACCCTCCTCTTCGTGCTGGAGGCGCTGGTCGCCCAGAAGCTGTTGTCACCCCAGCAGGCCCAGGAAATCCTCGCCCGCGAGCCGGCCGCGCGTGCCCGCGTCCTCAAGGCGCAGGGCAGCACCGGCAAGGAGGCGGCGCGCTACGTCGTGTCGCCCGTGGAGCTGGTGGCCGCCTTCCAGGTGCCCCTGGTCAACGGCCGGGGCGTCCTGGACGAGGACCGCATCAGCGAGGCCGCCGCGCGCGCCGCCGGCATCGCCTACCTGAAAATCGACCCGCTCAAGTTGGACATGGCGCTGGCCACGCGCGTCGTGTCCCGGCCCTACGCGCAGAAGCATGTGCTGCTGCCGTTGGAGCGCACCGAGCAGGGCATCCTCCGGGTGGCGGTGGCCAACCCGTTCGACCGCGAGCTCTTCGAGAGCTTCCACCGCCTCACCGGGCTGCCCGTGGAGCCGGTGCTCAGCGCCAAGTCGGACATCCTCAGGTCCATTTCCCACATCTACGGGTTCAACAAGACGCTGGCGCGCGCCGCGGACGACTTCGGCGCCGACGCCGGGGTGCAGGTCTCCAACTTCGAGCAGCTCGTGTCGCTCAGCGGCACGCAGGAGCTGGAGGCGTCGGACCGGCCGGTGGTGCAGGCGGTGGACTACCTCTTGCGCTACGCCTTCGACAACCGCGCCTCGGACATCCACGTGGAGCCCAAGCGCGGCACCAGCCTGGTGCGCCTGCGCATCGACGGCGTGCTGCACCCGGTGTACTCGCTGCCGGCGCAGGTGCACGCGCCCATCGTCTCGCGCGTGAAGATGCTGGCGCGCATCGACATCTCCGAGAAGCGCAAGCCCCAGGACGGCCGCATCAAGACGGAGCGCGAGGGCCGCGAGGTGGAGCTTCGCGTGTCCACGCTGCCCACCGCCTTCGGCGAGAAGGTGGTCATCCGTATCTTCGACCCGGAGACGCTGGTGCAGGACATCGCCCAGCTGGGCTTCGAGGAGGACGAGAAGTCCTCCTTCGAGTCGTGGATTGACAGGCCCCACGGCCTCATCCTCGTCACTGGCCCCACGGGCAGCGGCAAGACGACGACGCTCTACTCCGCGCTCAAGGCGTTGGCGGGCCCGGACATCAACGTCACCACCATCGAAGACCCCATCGAAATGGTGTGGGACGCCTTCAACCAGGTGCAGGTGCAGCCCAAGGTGGGGCTCGACTTCGCGGGGGCGCTGCGCCACATCCTGCGCCAGGACCCGGACGTCATCATGGTGGGCGAGATTCGCGACGGCGAGACGGCGGAGAACGCCATCCAGGCCGCGCTCACCGGCCACCTCGTGCTCTCCACGCTGCATACCAACGACGCGCTGGGCGCGGTGGCGCGCATGAGGGATTTGGGCGTGCCGTCCTTCCTCCTGGCGCAGAGCATGCTGGGCGTCATGGCCCAGCGCCTGTTGCGGCGGGTGTGCAGCCACTGCGCGCAGGAGGCGACGCTCACCCCGGACGAGCTGCTGGCGCTCCAGGCGCCGCTGCCGCTGTTGCCGGGCGGGGTGCGGCTGCTCAAGGGCGCCGGCTGCGTGCGCTGCCGGGGCACCGGCTTCGTGGGCCGCACCGGCGTCTTCGAAATCGTCACCTGCGGCGGCGAGCTGAGGGACCTCATCTCCCGCGAGGCGCCCTATGACGCGCTGGTGGCGGCGGCCCGGCGCTCGGGCATGCGCACCCTGCGCGAGGCCGCCGTGCGCAAGCTGGCCCAGGGCCTCACCGCCTTCGACGAGGTGGTGCGCATGACGTCCGCCTGAGAAAGGCAACGGCCCGGCTCCTCGGAGAGAGGAAGCCGGGCCGGAGTACTCCTTCCGACAGGGCCCCGTGGGGAGCCCCGCGGACTAGAAGCGCGCCTGCAGCAGGGTGTTGAAGCCCAGCGCGTGCGGCTCCTCGAAGTTGGGCTGGGCCACGCCGGTGACGTCATCCCGGAACGTGGTCCGGTTGTTGTCGTACGTGTAGTAGACCTCGCCCACCGCGGCCACGGACTCGGACAGGTCCCAGCGGAAGGTGGCCTTCGCGGAGAGGATGGGCTCCGCCTCGCAGATGCTGCCGCCGCAGCGCTCCGGCAGGATGCTGAGCTGATTCACGTCACGCACCACCACGGTGCGCGTGCCGATGAGGTTCTCCGGCGGGTTGTTGCCGCCCAGCAGCGGGGTGGGGCTGCGGAACGAGGCCGGCTGCTGCACGCCGACGATGAAGCCCGGCGTGAAGTGCATCTCCGGGAAGTGGTAGTCCGCGCCCAGCGCCAGGAACATCTCCGGGTTCAGCTCCGTGCCCTCGGGGAAGTCCTGGAACGGGGGGAAGCCCGGCACGTCGAACTGGATGTACGAGAGGCTGCGGTACAGGCCCAGGAGGCTGACGCGCAGGTAGTTCCACTTCGCGCGGGCCTGCAGGGCCACCGCGGTGGCGCCCTGCGGCTCGGTGGCGCCGAACTCGTCCGGCTTCTCCAGCGTCTGCGACAGGTAGCTGCCCTCGAGCGACACCGAGTAGGACAGGCCACCCGGGTACTGCTCCGGCGCGAAGAAGCGCTGGTAGATTTCCGGGTCGTTCTTGTAGAGGCGGAAGTCCACGCTGGTGCCGACGGGCACGCCCACGTGGTAGACGACTTGACCGGACACGCCCACGGCATTCACGGGCGCTTCGATGCCGAGGGTGGCCAGGCCGGGCACGAGGCCCTTCTGGAAGTAGCCCGCGCCGGCCTCCACGCGCAGCGTCTCCAGGATGTCCACGCCGGCGCCGGCCATCGCGCCGTAGAGCGTCTCCTCCTCGAGGATGAGCTCGTTCTGCACGAGCGCCGTCTTGCCGCCCAGGTACGCGTACCAGTTGTTCCGCGTCAGCTGCAGCTTCACGCCCGGCACGCCGTTGGCCTGCGAGCGGGTGGTGAACACGCTGCTGCCGCCCCAGGAGATGCGGTACGCGTAGCCCAGACGGAAGCGGTCCGCGGACACCGGGAAGCCGACGAGCGAGAGGCCTTCCTTCTCGCCCCAGCCCGGCGGCTGGTAGTTGAGGCGGATGTAGCTGGAGTTGTCGCGGATGTCGACGCCACCCGACGGCCGCTCCAGCACGAGCAGCGTCAGCGCCGCCTCGGTGGTGAGCCCCTCGAAGAACGAGGGAGCACGCGTGTAGAGCACCACGTTCGACAGCGACTCGAAGCCCGAGAAGCGGGTGTTGAAGTTGTCGTAGAACTGGGTGTTCTGGTTGCCCGCGCCGAAGCGTGCGTTGGGGCTGTTGGGCGTCGTCTCACCCGCGCCCGCAAGCACGTTGTCGTCCGCGAAGACGAACGACAGGCGCGTGTCGACGAAGTCACTGGCCCAGGCGGGCGCACTCAGGGATAGCAGCCCGGTCAGGGCCAGCGTCTGCAGCGTTTTCAATGTCCCTCTCCACGAAGCGGCCCGGGGGGAACCGCTCCTCCCCGCGCCCCGGCTCTCACCGGGGCGCGAACTACTTTCGAACGATGACGGCTACGGGTTGGCGCAAGGCTGGATGGGCTTCGGGCACTGCATGTCCGGGCCCGGGTTGCAGCAGATGTCGTCCTGGTCGCGAGGCAGCACCATCCACCGCGGACGCGCGGCGCTGACCTGGCGCAGGTGACCGGTGACGTCGAAGGTGGCCGCGCGCAGGAAGCGGCACTGCTGGGCGCGGGTGGCGTCCGGGTCGTCCTCGCGGCAGTCCACCACGAGGTCCGGCACCGCGTCCTTCGTCACCACGTTGATGCGGGTGCGCGAGTCCTGGCCCACCTGGCAGGTGACGGCGCCATCGGCCTCGTTCTGAGCGGAGGCCCACACGAAGCCCTGCGAGGCCGTCAGCCGGTGCTCCAGCACGGTGCTCGCCGCCAGCGGCACATCCGGCGTGTTGGGCAGGTTGCTGCCGCCGAAGCGCAGGTTGGCCGCCTTGTCGCACCAGATGCGAGTCAGCATGTTGGTGTCCAGCTCGTCGGTGCTGGCCCACGAGGGGGGCGTCTCCGGCTTGCCGTCCACCGGCGCGGTGACGGACTTCACGCGCGCGGCCACCGAGCCGTCCAGGCCCGCCTCGGGCGCGCCCGTGGGGTTCATCTCCACCACGAACTGGCCGAAGGTCTCGAAGGTGTGGCGCTCGCTGCACAGTTGGCCGGCGAACTGGCCGATGCCCAGCGTGCAGTCGATGTTGCACTGGCGCTCGGGCAGGTCCGGGTCGCTGGGGTTGTCCGTGCCACCGCAGCCGCCCCAGGTGGAGGCGCGCGTGTCCGCGCAGAAGAAGGGCACGGTGCCGTTGCCGTTGGCGTCGCAGTTGTGGATGACGCGCGGGAACTTCACCCGGCGAATCTTCACCAGCGACGACTCCAGGCTCTCCATCTTGTAGTTGCCGTAGCTGTAGCCGCACAGCGGGTCGGTGATGTACGGCGAGCCGCTGTAGCCGCACAGCCGGCCGTTGATTTCCACCGGCGGCACCAGCTTCAGGTACTTGTCCCACTCGGCCTGCGGCAGCAGGCGCACGCGCTCGCGCACCGTCCACGAGGGGAAGGTGAGCTGCGTGGTGGCGGTGAACTCCTGCACCGAGCCGGCCACCGCCCACAGCAGGTCACCCGGGTCCAGCCCCTCCGGGAAGGAGTAGTTGTAGATGTAGAGCGAGTTGAAGCGGCCCGGCAGGAAGCCGGACGGCTCGGGCGTCTGGATGTTGGCGCCCTGGATGCCCTGCTCCCGCACGCGGCAGGAGGTGAGGTCCGTCACGAAGAAGCCGCCCGGGTCCGTGCCGGTGACGAGCAGGGTGACGGGCTGGCCGTTGTTCGGGTCGCCCTCGGCGCAGCTCTGGCGCAGCGCCGGCCCGGCCTCCGGGCTGCGGCCGATGCGCATGAACGTGCCCACGTAGGCCGTTTCCTGGTTGCCGTTCTGCGGCGTCTGCACCGAGGCGATGGAGGGCTCCTCGAAGTGCAGCGACCGGGACAGGCCCGTGGCGTAGGTGCGCGTCGCCGGCTCGGGGGGCAGGTCTCCGCCCACCACGCCGCCGTCGGAGTAGTCCACCTGGGGGGGCTCGTCCTGCACCCACACGTGCATCTCGCCGTAGAGCTGCCCGGCGCGCACGGTGGCCGTGGCCTTGCCGTTGGTGAGGTTCACCCAGCGGTACTTGTACTCGCCGGTGAGGTTGCCCGGCACCACGCGGAAGGACACCGGGCCGTTGAAGGACTCCAGCGCCTGGCCCTTCACGTCCACGGCGGTGATGTCGATGTCGATGTCCACCGCGCCCCGGGGAATGAGGTAGCGGCAGTTGGGGGTGCCACGCACCTCGGCGGGAACGCTGCCCTGGCCGCCGTGCTGGGTGGCGCAGGCGTTGTCCACCGACAGCAGGGCGCGCGGGGTGGTGGTGGTGTACAGGCCCTTCACCTCCACCTGGAAGGTGCCGATGCCCTCGGGCTGCTTCGTCTCTTCGGTGTAGCAGCCGGCCGCGGCGACGGCCGACAGGAGCAAGAGTCGCTTCATCTCACTTCACCCTGCGGCCGATACGGCCGTCTTCCACCGCGTCGGCGATGGACATGGAGGTGGGGTTCTCACAGAAGTTGCGCAGCTGCGGCGTCACGTTGCCGCACACCGGGTTGCCTCCGGCCAGCACGTCCCGGCAGGTGCAACGGCCGGTGTAGGGGCCGGCGAGCGGCGAGCAGTAGGCCTTCACCTCGGCGACGGTGTCATGCTCGGGCGGCGGCGCGCAGCCCTGGGGGTTGTACTCCCGCGTCGCGAGCGTCCCGCAGGTGCACGCCTCCCCCGTGGGGAGCTGGTTCTCGCTGACCTTCTTCCCGTCGATGCAGGCCTTCCGGGCATCGTCGGGCGTGGCGATGCCCTCCGGCGCGTTGCAGCCCTTGAGGTCGAACCCGCGCTGGAGGAGGTCACCGCACGCGCAGTCACCCACCTTCACATCGAGTTCGTCCTTGAAGTCCCTCGCCGCGCGGCAGTAGCCCACGACCTGGTCGTCCACCGTCCAGCGGCCGTTGATGAGGTTGCCGCAGCGGGTGCCCGTCGCGGACGTCTCCTTGCCGGCGAGGATGTCCTCGCAGGTGCAGAAGCTCTGCATGTAGCCGATGAGCGAGTCACGCAGGGAGATGCCCGTCTCGATGCGCGTGGTGTTGCGCTTGAGCACGTTGAAGCCCGAGCCACCCTTGGCGATGTAGTCGTTGACGGCGATCTTGTACGTGCCGTTCGGGTCCAGCGGGTTGCCGTTGATGACGATGTCCGTGCCCGGGTTGGCATAGCAGCGGCCCGCGCCCGACGCGGAGGTCTCGTCCTCGATGCACTGCCAGGGCGCGTGGCCCGCGCGGTTGTCCTGGGGGCAGTCCTTGCCGCCCTGGGCGCGGTCGCAGGAGACGCGCAGGTCGTTGAGCTGCACCTGGGCGCAGTCCATGGTGAAGCGGGCGCCGGAAATCTGGGCCTGGCTCACGCAGCCGCGCTCGCTGGAGCGCTCGGCCACGAAGTTGAACATCTCCTGCATCTCCTTGCCGGAGAGGTACATGATGTTGATGGTGTTCTCGAAGGGGAACACGTTGAACATCGACTCCTGCGTCACCACGCCCGCGTAGAGGTTGTCGCGGATGCCCAGCGAGTTGGTGAGGGCCATCTCCGCCTCGACGCGGCGGCGCTTGCGCATGGAGTCCGCGGCGATGTTGCCCAGCGGCGAGTCACCGCCCGACGAGTTGTTGCGGCGCTGCACGTCGCGCGGGGCGTAGGAGAAGATGTTGGTGAGCTGCAGCTTCATGTCCATGCCGATGATGTAGGGCTGGAGCAGCTGCGTGGTGTCGCGGTCCTCCTGCAGCTTGCAGTTCTCGATGGCCGCGCGCACGCCCGGGTCCTGGATGAACTGGCCGGCCTCCCAGAACTTGCCCGGGTCATAGCGGTAGCGGCGCATGGTGTCGTCGCACCAGAGCGCGTCCAGGGGGAACGCGCGGTAGTCCTGGGTGACGACCTCGGCGCCCTCGCCGTCGCCCAGCTGCTGGGGCATCTGCACCACCAGCTCCAGCCGGCCCACGTACTTGGCGAACGCGCCGGAGTGCGCGAGCACCACCTTGCGGCCGCTGGGGTCCGAGAGCAGCTGCGGCGGGTTGAGCACCACGTGCAGGTGGCCGCCCAGCACCACGTCCACGCCCGTCACGCCGGGGACGCGCACCATCACCACCGACTTCTCGTCACCCTGGGGGCCGAACCACTCCAGCACCTCCCAGGGCTCCTTGGTGCGGTTGATGAAGTTCTTGATGCGGCCGTACTCGTAGTAGGCCTCGTAGCCCTGGATGACGTCCTGGTCCTCGTGGAGGCCCAGGTGGCTGACGATGACGACGAGGTCCGTCACCGGGCGCAGGAGCTCCACGTACGCGCGCACCACCTCGTTCTGCTCCAGCGGGGTGGCCTGCAGGCTGTTGCCGCCCTCGACGATGGAGTTGAGCGAGGAGATGTTGGCCATGCCGATGATGCCCACCCGCACGCCCTTGACGTTGCGGATGGTGTACGGCTCGGTCTCCAGCGCCGTCTGGTTGCTGCCCACCTGGCGCCAGTCGCTCCAGATGTAGTTGGCGGCCAGCAGGGGGAAGGTGGCGTTGTCGCGCGCCCGCTGGGTGAAGTTGAGCGCGCCGGCGTCGAACTCGTGGTTGCCCACCACCGCCGCGTCCAGCCGCGCCTGCGAGAGGAACTTGAACTCCGCCTCGCCGGTATTGATGTTGAAGATGGGCGCGCCCTGGAAGCAGTCACCCGAGTCCAGGTGGATGACGCGCTCGCCCTTCGAGCGCTCGCGCTTGAGCAGCGCCGCCATGCGCGTCGCGCCGCCGAAGGGACCGGCCTCCGGGATGATGCCCAGGTCCTGGTCCGTCCGCAGCGGGGCGAAGTCGTAGGGGATGAGGCGCGAGTGGATGTCCGAGGTATGGAGGAGCGTCAGGCGGACCTGCTGCCCCTCGAGGTGGTAATCCTGGCCTTCCACCACCGGCATGCACGAAGCCGTAGCCAGGGCGCAGGAGAGGCCGAGCAGGACGCGACGCATCAGGAGAGATTCCGTGTTTCAGGGGGAGGACAACGGTAAAGCCGGCGCACCGTACGGGATCAGGCACTGTCGGGCAAGCAACGCGGCCAGCGCATTCCTAACCTGTCACGGTGGCGTTCCTACTCCCCAGGAGAGCAGGCAGGCATGAAGCAGAGCCATTCCAGTGTCACTGATATCGAGATCATCGAGGATTTCTCGTCTACCGCCCGTTGTGACGAGGGGTTCCTGCGGGTGCGGCGGCTGCGGTGCCGCAACCGGCGCTCGGACGGGAGCTCCTCGCCGGTGTACCGGGTGGACGTGGTGGACCGGCCCCGGCTGGACGCGGTGGCGGTGCTCGTCTATCGACGCGGCGCGTCGGGCCTGGAGGTGCTGACGCGGATGAACCTGCGGCCGGCGGCGTACTTCCGGAAGGACAACCGGGGGGCGATGACGGTGCCGGACCCGGCGGCGGGCTACCTGCGGGTGGAGGAAATCGTCGCGGGGCTGCTGGAGCCGGAGGACAAGGGCGAGGAGGGCCTCAAGCGGCGCGCGGCGGAGGAGGTGCGGGAGGAGGCCGGCTACGCGGTGAAGCCCGAGGACATCCAGCTGCTGGGTGGCTCGTTCTTCCTCGCGCCGGGCATCCTGTCGGAGAAGGTGTTTCCGGCGGCGGTGGACGTCACGGCCCTCTCGCCGGTGGAGCCGGAAGGGGACGGCTCGCCATTGGAGGAGGGCACGCAGCTGCACTGGCGGCCCATCCAGGAGGTGCTGGAGGCGTGCCGGCGGGGGGACATCCCGGATGCGAAGACGGAGGTGGCCCTGACGCGGCTGCTTGCCCGCCAGGCCTGACGCGACCCGGGACGTGGGCCCGGGTTTCGCCGGGCCGCGCGGCGGGGTAGGGTGCGCGGCGTCCCTTCCGTCACCCACCATTGAGGTCGCTGCATGTCGTCGCTGCCCCCCTGGCTGGCCCAGCTGCTGCCCATCCTCATCCTGCTGGGGGCCATCGCCCTCGTCCTGGCGCGCCTGCCCAAGGTGGAGCTGGGGCACACGGACGCCTTCCGCCGGCGCCGGTTCTTCAACTGGTTCCCGCTGGGCATGACGTACGCGTTCCTCTACATGGGGCGCTACAACGTCAACGTGGCCACCAGCGCGCTGGGCGGCCGCACCACCAACGCGGACTTCGGCACCATCTTCTTCTGGGGCACGCTGGTCTACGGCTTCGCCTTCCTCCTCAATGGCCCGCTGACGGACAAGCTCGGAGGGCGGAAGACCATCCTCATGTCGGCGGCCGGCTCGTCCGTGGCCAACATCGCCATGGGCGGCGTGGTGTACGCGGTGCTGACGAGCGACTGGCAGCCGCCGGGCGGCCTCGTGGCGACGCTGTCGTTCCTCTACGCCGTCAACATGTACTTCCAGAGCTTCGGCGCGGTCTCCATCGTCAAGGTGAACGCGGCGTGGTTCCACGTGCGCGAGCGCGGCCTGCTGGGCGGCGTGTTCGGCATCCTCATCTCGCTGGGCGTCTACTTCGCGTACGACTGGAGCCGCATCATCGTGAAGGCGGCGCCCACGTACTGGGCCTTCTTCGTGCCGGCCGCCATCCTCGCGGCCTTCGTGGTGCTGGACTACTTCGTCATCCGCGACACGCCGAGCCACGCGGGCCACCCGGACTTCGACACCGCGGACGCGTCCTCGGGGGACACCGGGCCTCAGCTGGGGGTGATGGCGGTGTTCAAGCGGATGATTACGAACCCCACCATCATCGTCATCCTCTGCATCGAGTTCTGCAGCGGCTTCATGCGCAACGCCATCATGCAGTGGTACCCCAAGTTCGCGAAGTCCACCGGCATCGGTGAGTCCTTCGTCGCGGCCAACTGGGGCATGCTGCTGTGCGTGGCGGGCATCACCGGCGGCATGTTCGCCGGCGTCATCAGCGACCGCATCTTCGACTCGCGCCGCGGGCCCGTGTCCTTCGTGCTCTACGCGGGCATGTCCGTGGGCGCGGTGGCCACCCTGTTCCTGCTCAACAGCGTGGCGCTGGGCTGGACGGTCATCTTCATGTCCCTGTGCGTCATCGGCGTGCACGGCATGCTGTCCGGCACGGCGAGCATGGACTTCGGCGGCAAGAAGAACGCGGGCCTCGCGGTGGGCATCATCGACGGCGCCGTGTACGCGGGCACCGCCCTCCAGTCGATTCTGCTGGGCTCCATCCTTCCCGCGGGCGAGCTGGCGAAGAGCCCGTCCAACTGGGGCAACTGGCCGCTGGCCATGCTGCCGCTGTCCTTCGCGGGCCTGCTCCTGGCCACCCGGGTGTGGAACGCCAGGCCCCAGCCGAAGTCCACGCCGGTGCCCGTGGCCGCGGTGCCCTCCGCCGCGCCCTCCCAGGCCTCCCGCACGGGCACGGGGGGCTGAGCCCACCCCGTCCCCGGGGGCAACCGTTCTGTGTTCCAAGGGCCCGTCCCGCCCAGTCCCGGACAGGATGGGCCCATGTCACGGCGGGGTCACTCCCGCGTGACAGACAGGTAACGTAGAGTGCGGGTGTGTCCCAGGCCCCCGCATCCCTGCAGAGCCGCTTCGAGGTCCACGACCGGAAGCAGTTCGAAATCAAGCTCGAGTACCAGCCCTCCGGGGCGGACGAGACGCGCTACCTCGTGGATGCGTACCTCTTCCTGCCGGGAAGCCTGAACATCGACGCGGAGACGTACCCGCGCGCGGACTTCTACGCGGACATCCACAACTACGTGCGCTTCAAGACGCCGGTGATGGGGGTGGCGGAGCTGCTCACGTCGGACGCGTCTCCGCTGGTGAAGCTGGAGTCGTGGCTGCGCACGGGGCTGGGGCCGGAGCGGGACATCGTCTACCAGGCGAAGCTCCTGTCCTGCGTGCTGCGCGGGGCGCTGCGCCGCTTCGCGGTGGGCGTGGAGTCCCGGTGCGAGGGCAAGGTTCCGGTGCCCCAGGACGCGTGCGCGGTGCTGGAGGCGGACGTGCGGGCCATGCAGGCCGGGGTGACGGAGGTGCTGGAGCGCTTCCGCCGGTGGCTGCGCGCGGTGGGGGAGCTGGGGCTGCAGGAGCGCCCGCGGGCGGCGCTGCGCCTGGTGGACGAGTACGTCAGCCTCCTGGTGGAGGGCGGCTTCCGGCGGGCGGTGGCGGACATGAAGGCGCTGCCGCGCGAGGAGCCGTGGATGGGCCTGCGCAAGGGGTTGATGGAGGCGGTGCTGCGCGAGGAGGCCTACCGCAAGGAGCACCAGCTGCGCAGCGTGCTGAGCCCCACCGGGGACAACGAGGAGTACCTGCAGCGGCTGGGCTTCCTGAAGAAGTTCTGCATGAACGTGCTGTTCCTGTCGTCGAAGCGGAAGCAGAAGCGGCAGGGCTTCGAGGAGGTGCTCTTCGCGATGGCGGCGGGCGTGGCGATGACGTTCGCCACCGCGGTGGCCTTCTGGGCGCAGGCGCGGTTCGCCCAGGCGAGCCTCAACTTCTTCCTCATCCTCGTCGTCGGCTACATGGTGAAGGACCGCATCAAGGAGGGCCTGCGGCGGATGCTCAGCCGCGTGGCCGCCACGCACCTGGCGGACCGGACGGCGGACCTGGTGGACCCGGTGACGGGGCGCGCCATCGGCACGTGCGAGGAGCGGGTGGACTACGGCTCCGCCGTGAAGGTGCCCGAGTCCGTCGCGGCGCTGCGCCACCGCGACGACTTCCTCACCGCCACCCAGGGTGAATTGACGGAGACGGTCATCCGCTACCGCAAGCGCATCGACCTGGACGCGCGCCTGTTGCCGCGCTCGGAGCGGGGCCTGTCCGGGGTGACGGACATCCTCCGGCTGAACGTGGGCCGCTTCCTGCGCGACATGGACGAGCCGGAGCTGGCGCTGGAGTACGTGGACCTGGCGGACCTGTCCGTGGGCCACATCCGCGGCGCCAAGCGCTACCCGGTGGACGTCGTCTTCCGCTTCACCGTGGAGGAGGAGGAGACGGACCGCCGCGAGGAGACGACGCAGTTCGTCAGACTGGTGCTGGACCGCAATGGCATCCAGCGCATGCAGCGCTTCTCCGAGCCGTCGCCGAGCACGCCCCCTGGCAACGTGCCCTGGCGGTCGGCCGCCTGAGGGGCACGGTTTCGGCGGCGCCGTCGCGCGGGCGCGGGTAATCTCCCCCGCGCTCATGGCCTACGACGACTTCAAGAAGCGCGTCCGCGACGACTGGCGAGACACCCTGCGCGGCATCCTCACGAGGGCCCGCTCGCTCGGTCCCCGGGCGGTGCTGGCGTTCGACCTCGACTCCACCCTCTTCGACAACCGCCCCCGGCAGGCCCGCATCCTCCGCGAGTATGGCGCCGCGCGCTCGCTGGCCGCCCTGTCCACCTGCGAGCCCCACCACTGGAACACCGGCTGGGACATGAAGGAGGCCATGAAGGCCTGCGGCCTGGACGACGCGCAGATTGAAGCCCACTTCCCCGAGGCCCGCCGCTTCTGGGTGGAGCGCTTCTTCACCAGCGACTACTGCGTGGACGACATCGCCATCGACGGCGCCGCCCCCTTCACCCACGCCGTGGTGGCCACCGGGGCGCTGCTCGTCTACGTCACCGGCCGGCACGAGGGCATGCGGGCGGGCTCCGTCTCCTGCATGGAGAGGCACGGCCTGGCGCTCCCCGACGAGAAGCAGGTGCACCTCTTCATGAAGCCCACCCTCCAGGAGGACGATGACGCCTTCAAGCGCGACGCCCACGCGAGGCTGGGCCGGCTGGGCACCGTGGTGGCCGCCTTCGACAACGAGCCCACCCACGCCAACGACTACCGGCGGAAGTTTCCAGACGCCACCGTCATCCACCTGGCCACGGACCACTCGGGCCGGCCGGTGGAGCTGCTGGACGGCGTCATTTCCGTCCCGCACTTCGCACTGGATTCGTGACGCACCGCGCCTGAAAGACAGTCGCGGCGAGGAATGGTTTGTAACGCTTTGAAGTCCCACAGCCGCGCGCTATGAGGCGCACGGCATTCGCCGCCCCGGGGATGACGGGGCGGCCTGCATGGAGGCATCCCGCGGTGGCCAGCCCGTACTCGAAGGAACTGCTGTTGACGATGTACCGGAAGATGTACCTCATCCGCCGCTTCGAGGAGCGTGCGGGTCAGCAGTACACGCTGGGGAAGATTGCCGGTTTCTGCCACCTCTACATCGGCCAGGAGGCCGTGGCGGTGGGCCCCAACGAGGCCATCCGTCCGGATGACTACATGCTGAGCGCGTACCGCGACCACGGCCAGCCGCTGGCCCGTGGCAGCGACGCGGGCATGGTGATGGCGGAGCTGTTCGGCCGCGGCACCGGCTACAGCAAGGGCAAGGGCGGCTCGATGCACATCTTCGACATCGAGCACCACTTCTACGGCGGCTACGGCATCGTCGGCGGGCAGATTCCGCTCGCCGCGGGCATGGCCTTCGCCAGCCGCTACCGGAACGAGGACCGCGTCACGGTGTGCTACTTCGGCGACGCGGCCGCCAACCAGGGCGCCTTCCACGAGACGTTCAACATGGCGTCCAAGTGGAAGCTGCCGGTCATCTACATCTGCGAGAACAACCGCTACGGCATGGGCACGGCCATCTCGCGCACCTCCGCGGTGCCCGAAATCTACAAGCGCGCCGCCGCCTACGGCATGCGCGGCGAGCCGGTGGACGGCATGGACTGCCTGAAGATGTACGAGGCGGTGAAGGACGCCGCCGCGTACTGCCGCGCGGGCAAGGGCCCCGTGCTGCTCGAGGCCAACACCTACCGCTTCCGCGGCCACTCCATGGCGGACCCCGCCAACTACCGCACCAAGCAGGAGGTGGAGGAGGAGCGGAAGAACGACCCCATCCCCAAGCTGCGCGACTACGCCCTCAAGCAGAAGCTGGCCGAGGACGCGCAGTTCGACGCCATCGAGGAGGAAGTGAAGGCGCAGGTGGACGCCGCGGTGAAGTTCGCGGACGAGTCCCCGGAGCCCAGCCTCGACGAGCTGTGGCGCGACACCATCGTCGCGGAGGGCGAGGAGGACGTGCGCCCGCGCGAGCGCGTGCTGGGCATGAAGGTGACCAACTGGCCGAAGTACCCGAGCGGCCAGGAGCTGAAGGTGACGTGGGACCTCGAGCCCCGCGAGCAGGCCGAGCAGGCTGACAAGAAGGCGGGCCTGAGCCGCTAGCGCTCCGTCGCCCTGGAACCCAACCCTTTTTTGATTTCCCTTCGGAGCTGACGATGCCCGAGTTGATGTACCGCGAGGCGCTGAACCAGGCGCTCGCCGAGGAGATGGAGCGCGACGCCAACGTCTTCCTGATTGGCGAGGAAGTGGGCCGCTACAACGGCGCCTTCAAGGTGTCGCAGGGACTGCTGGACCGGTTCGGGAGCGCGCGCATCATCGACGCGCCCATCTCCGAGCTGGGCTTCGCCGGCATGAGCGTGGGCGCGGCCATGGTGGGCCTGCGTCCCGTGGTGGAGATGATGACCTGGAACTTCGCGATTCTCGCGATGGACCAGATCGTCAACAACGCGGCCAAGCTGCGGCACATGTCCGGCGGCCAGCTGCGCTGCCCGATTGTCTTCCGTGGCCCCGGTGGCGCGGGCGGCCGCCTGTCCAGCCAGCACAGCCAGGCGCTGGAGGCCAACTACGCCCACTTCCCGGGCCTGAAGGTGATTGCCCCGGCCACCCCGGCGGACGCCAAGGGCCTGCTCAAGTCGGCCATCCGGGACGAGAACCCCGTCATCATGTTCGAGGGCGAGCGGCTCTACGCGCTCAAGGGCGAGGTGCCCGAGGGCGAGCACGTGGTGCCCATCGGCAAGGCGGACGTGAAGCGTGAGGGCACGGACGTCACCATCATCACCTGGTCGCGCATGTACTACTTCTGCATGGAGGCGGCCGAGCAGCTGGCGAAGGAGGGCATCTCCGCGGAGGTGCTGGACCTGCGCACGCTGAGGCCGCTGGACGAGGAGGCCATCCTCGCCAGCGTGCGGAAGACCAACCGCGTGGTCATCGTCGAGGAGGGCTGGGCCCTGGCGGGTGTCGGCGCCTCGGTGGTGGACATCATCCAGTCGAAGGCGTTCGACGACCTGGACGCGCCGGTGGAGCGCGTGACGGGGCTCGACGTGAACATGTCCTACGCGGCGAACCTGGAGAACGCGACCCAGCCGGACGCGCCCAAGATCATCGCGGCGGTGAAGAAGGTGCTCTACCGCGAGGGAGCCTGAACCCGTATGGCCACTCCCATCCAGATGCCCAGCCTTTCCCCGACCATGAAGGAGGGGAAGATCGTCAAGTGGCTCAAGAAGGTGGGCGACAAGGTCTCCTCCGGTGAAGCAGTCGCCGAGGTGGAGACGGACAAGTCCAACCTCGAGATTGAAGCCTTCGACGACGGCTACCTGCTCCAGATTGTCGTGGGCGAGGACCAGATGGCCGCCGTGGGCGCGCCCATCGCGTTCCTCGGCGCCAAGGGCGAGAAGGTGGACGCCGGCAAGTCCGCCGCGAAGCCCGCCGAGGCCCCCTCCGCCGCGAAGCCTCCGCCGCCTCCGGCCCCCGCCGCGAAGCCCGCTGCTGCTCCGCCTCCCGCCGCGCCCGCGGCCGGTGGTGGCGGCGGTGGCCGCATCGCCGTGGCCATGCCGTCGCTCTCCCCCACGATGAAGGAGGGGAAGATCGTCAAGTGGCTCAAGAAGGTGGGCGACAAGGTCTCCTCCGGCGATGCCATCGCCGAGCTGGAGACGGACAAGTCCAACCTCGAGATTGAAGCCTACGACGACGGCACCCTCGCCGAGATTGTCGTCGGAGAGAACCAGACGGCCGAGGTGGGCGCGCCCATCGCGTACCTCACCGCCAAGGGTGGCAAGGCCGCGGCCGCGGCTCCAGCCCCCGCTCCGGCTGCTCCGGCCCCGGCCGCTCCTGCTCCTTCCGCCCCGGCTCAGGCCTCGGGCGGTGGCCAGGTGGTGCCGCTGCGCCGCGAGGAGCCCGCCGCGGCGGGAGGGCGCCGGCTGCGCGCCAGCCCGCTGGCGAAGAAGATTGCCCGCGAGCGCGGCCTGGACATCAACCAGGTGCGCGGCTCCGGTCCGTCCGGCCGCATCGTGAAGCGCGACATCGAGGAGGCGCTGACGAAGGGCGTCTCGGCTCCGGCGGCGAAGAAGGCCCCGGCGCCCGGTGCGCGTCCGGCCGCGGGCGTCCGGCCCGAGCCGCAGGTGGTGCCCCTCACGTCCATGCGCAAGGTCATCGCGCAGCGGATGACCGAGGTGAAGCCCGGCGTGCCGCACTTCTACCTCACCATCGAGGTGGACATGGACGCCGCGGTGAAGGTCCGCGAAGAGGCCAAGGCGATGGACCTCAAGGTCTCCGTCAACGACCTCATCGTGAAGGCCGTGGCCATGGCGGTGCGCCGCTACCCGAAGATCAACGTCTCGCTGCAGGGTGACCACGTCGTCCAGTACAGCACCGTGGACGTGGGCATCGCGGTGGCGCTGGAGGAGGGGCTCATCACCCCCATCCTCAAGGACGCGGACCAGAAGGGGCTGCAGGCCATCTCCACCGAGGTGCGCGAGCTGGCCGAGCGCGCCCGCAAGCGGGCCCTCAAGCCGGACGAGTACACGGGCGGCTCCATCACCGTCAGCAACCTGGGCATGTACGGCATCGACCAGTTCGTCGCCGTCATCAACCCGCCGCAGGCATCCATCCTCGCGGTGGGCGCGGTGGCCGACAAGGCGGTGGTCATCAACGGGCAGCTCGCGGTGCGCAAGATGATGACGGCCACGCTGTCGTGTGACCACCGCGTCATCGACGGCGCCATCGGCGCGGAGTTCCTGCGCGAGCTGCGCGGCCTGCTCGAGCACCCCACGCGGCTGCTCTTCTAGGCCGTGCCTTCCGCCCCCGTGTTCCCTCTTCCAAGAGGGCACACGGAGGCGGGCCGGAAGGGGCCGGCGCGCTACTCGCGCGTCGGCTCCTCCATCACTCCGTCCATGTCCTTCTCGAGCTGGCGCTGGGCCTGCGTCACGTCCGCCTGCTCCTCGCGCGGGGTGCCCGTGGGAAGGTCATCCTCCTCGCCCTTGGAGCGGCCCTCGATGCCGGGCCACGGGTCCGGCCGCGTGGCCTGCACGTGCTTGATGTCCTCGGCGTAGCCCGTCTCGCCGCCCGCGTCGCGCTTCTGCTGCTCCTTCTCGTCCCTCTTCGCCATGGCGCTGTCCTCCCTCACTGGAATGGATTGCGGCTTGCTTCCGTGGCGGTAACGGTGGGACGCCTCCCGCCGGCTGGCCACCCGCGAGCAGGCGGTACGGCTCGCTCCCACGCTTGCTGGGCGGGCATGACGAAAAAGGACGGCAGCCGAGCCGGTTCGCTGCTTAACTTCGTCCCAATGAACGACGACATGACACGCGAACGGCTTGCCCAGGGTGTGTCGGAGTTGGAATCCCGGGTGGGTCAGCCACTGCCCCTTGCGCAGTCCCTGCACGAGGCCCTCCTGGGTGCGGTGTTCCCCCTCACCGCCGAGGAGCTGACGTGGGTGGCCCGGGAGAACGAGGCGCCCCCCGTCGTGCTCTCGCTGCTGGGTGGCCTCCCCCGGGGTCGTTTCGCCTCCCTGGATGCAGTCGCCGTGGCCCTGGAAGACGGCCGCTGAGCGCTCGCGTCACGCGCGGCACTGACAGCCTCGTAATTCCCGCGAGTGCTGCTGCCTTCGCAGTCACTACGGGGTTTCCTCGTGATCCGCTCCGGCTGGGAGGGGAGGGGGGATGTGACGTGTCAGGCTCTCCTCGTATGCTGGGGGCGCGCCGCACCCGGAGAATGGAAGCGGGAGGAGGCGCTATCCTAGGCCCTACCAGCCTGGCCCCCTTCGGGACACCCTGGCCAGGAGGAGCGTCATGAACCCGTCTGAACTCCCCGCGGTGCTCTACGTCGATGATGACGCCCTGAACCTGCGGGTCTTCGACGCGAACTTCGGACAGCGCTTCCGCATCTTCCGCAGCGCGTCTCCCAACGAGGCGCTGGCGCTCCTGGAGCAGCGCCGGGGCGAGATTGGCGTCATCCTCTCCGACCAGCGCATGCCGGGCATGACGGGCGTGGAGCTGCTGGAGCGCGCGCGCACGATTGCGCCGGACGCCAAGCGCATGCTGGTGACGGCGTACGCGGACATGCAGGCCGTCATCGACGCGGTGAACCGCGGCCAGGTGACGCGCTACTTCGTCAAGCCGTGGGACCGCGCGGAGCTGCAGGCGGCGCTGGACGACGCGCTGAAGATTGCCCGGCTGGAGCTGCGCATCCGCGAGGTGGAAGGGCGGATGATGAAGTCCGAGCGCCTGGCGACGCTGGGACAGGTGACGGCGGGCATCGCCCACGAGCTGATGGGGCCGGTGGGCTACCTCTCGCAGAACGTGGTGTCGCTGCAGCGCGACCTGGCCGGCGTCATCCAGTACGTGTCGCGCCACCTGCAGACGGACCCGAACCCGCTGGTGGCGGAGACGATTGAGGACCTGCCCGCGCTCATCAAGGACTTGTCGGACGGCGCCGACCACCTGCGGCAGGTGGCGCTGGGGCTGCGCGCGCAGGCGCGAGGCGAGGACCTGGAGGCCACCGCGGACGTGGCCGAGGTGGTGTCCTTCGCGGTGAAGCTGGCGCGCGCCGAGGTGCGAGACCGGGCGCGGCTGACGAGCAACGGCGACGCGGTGCGTGTCACCTTCGGTCCGGTGAAGCTGTGCCAGGTGGTGCTCAACCTCATCGTCAACGCGTCGCAGGCCATGGGGGGCACGGGCCGGCAGGGCCTGATTGAAGTGCGGTGGACGGTGCGCCCGGACGACGTGGTGCTCACCGTGGCGGACAACGGCTGCGGCATTCCCCTGGAGCTGCAGGACCGCGTCTTCCAGCCGCTCTTCACCACCAAGCCGGTGGGCGTGGGCACCGGCCTGGGCCTGTCCATCTGCAAGGAGCTGGTGACGCAGTTCGGCGGGACGCTGCGGCTGTCCTCCACGCCCGGCGAGGGCACGGAAATCGAAATCACCCTCCGGCGAGCCCCGCACCCCTGAGCCCGAAGGCGTTGCTCAACATGCGCCACACGCGGTGCAGCGTCTCGCCCTCGGCGGGGCGCACGTTCTCCACCAGCACCGCGCGGCGCGATGGGCCGTCCTCCTCCAGGGCGTACTCCACCACCAGCGCGTAGCGGGGGCCGGGGCGCTCCACCACGTGCACGGCCTTCACGGCGTCGAAGGGCACCAGCTCCGCGCGGGTGGCCCCGGGCGTCCACGCCAGCCGCTCCACCCGGAGTGACTCCGAGCGGAAGTGCAGCACGAAGCGCCGCCGGCCCAGCCGGGACTCCAGCCACAGCGCCAGGGCGATGAGGGCCCCCGCGAGCACGGCCAGCCCCACGGAGGCGGCCGGCACCGCCCCGCGCTCCAGGCCCACCATCAGGGCCGCCCCCACGGTGCAGCCGAGTGCCACCCCCACACACAGTCCGGGCAGGAGCCGCCGCTCCCAGGGGGGAGGCAGGGACTCGCCCACCAGCCGGCCGCCGTCATAGCGCAGCCTCACGTCCCCCAGCCGTCCGGGTACACGGTTGTCCAGCAGCGCGTCTTCGAAGCTCGCCACGCCGCCAGCATAGCGGCCCCGACAGGCGAGCCTCGCGGTTGGAAGAGAGCTGTGAGAATCTCCGCCGTCATGGATCTCCCGTTCGAGACCGGGGACGGCGAGGGTGGCGAGGGGGGAACGCTCGCCTCGACGGTACTGGTGGTGGATGACGAGCCCGTCGTCCTGGACATCTGCGCCCGCCTGTTGGAGCGCGAGCCGGACCTGGCGGTGACGCTGGCGCAGAGCGCCGAGGAAGCCCTGCCGCTGCTCGCGGAGCAGCGCTTCGACGTGCTGGTGACGGACAAGAACCTGCCCGGCATGGGCGGGGTGGAGCTCATCGCCGAGGCGCGACGGCTGCAGCCCTCCATGGAGGCGCTGATGATTACCGCCTACGCCAGCTCCGAGTCCGTCATCGCCGCCTTCGCCGCCGGCGCCAGCGACTACATCCTCAAGCCCTTCGATGACTTGCGGGTGCTGCGCGCGAAGGTGCGCGCCGCCCTGGAGCGCCGGGCCTCGGGGATGCGGGTGCGCGAGCAGGCGAGGGAGGTGGCCCGCGAGGCCGCCGTGCTGCTGGCCGCCGGCCAGGACGCGCCCGAGCCCGCCCACGTGGCGCTGGAGGAGGAGCTGCGCGCCTACGAGGAGGCCGTGCGCATCGGCCTGAATGGCCGGGTGGCGGTGGTGGGCAGCACCGAGGCGGTGAATGTGCTGAAGGCGCACGGCTTCGACGCGCGCGAGGTGCCGCCGTACGCCCCCGAGCTGGACGCCGTGGACGTCGTCATCGTGGAGACGGGCGACCCGCAGTGGCGCACGCTGGCCGAGCGGCTCCAGCGCCGGACGCCGGATGTGCTGCTGCTGGCCAGCCCCCAGGCGGACCTGGGCGACCTGCTGGAGGCGATTACGCTGCGCATGGAGCTGGTGGGCTTTGGCAGCACCCAGGGCGCCAGCGCGCTGCCCGAGAAGGTGCGGATGGTGCTGCTGCGCCGGGGCGTCGAGCGGGCGCAGGACCGGCTCGCCGCCGCGCTCGCCACCTTCCGCCAGAGCATCCCCGTGTCCCCGGCCTGAAGCGCCCGGGCAGGGACTGTCGTCAGTCACCGAGAGGGGAGGGAGCGAGGCGAGCCGTGAGCCGCCTCGCGGCCCGTCCGTCTGGGACGCCGAAGCCCGCAAAGCGAAACGCCCACCTTCGTTTCCGAAGGTGGGCGTCTCAGTGACCCTGCCGGGATTCGAACCCGAGTTTGTGCCGTGAGAGGGCACCGTCCTAACCGCTAGACGACAGGGCCGTTTGTTTCTTGCTTCAACCGCTGCTAACTGCCGATGATTTCTACCGTTTTCCGTCTGTCCTCGTCAACCATCTTTTTATCAGCTGGTTGCTTCGGACTTCCGGGTGCTGCGAGCTGGGGAACTAGGATTCGAACCTAGATAAGCAGAGTCAGAGTCTGCTGTCCTGCCGTTAGACGATTCCCCAAAAACTGCGGCGCTTCTCTACCAACACCGCTTCAGGACTGCAACAACTTCGAAGCGGTGGTTACTTCTTCCTGCTCGGCTTCGTCTCGGGCTTTTTCGCGGGCTTGGATGCCTGCTCGACCGGGACGATGTAGATGCGAACCTCGTCGTTCGCCTCGTAAATGTTCAAGCCCGCGAAGTTCTTCCCCGAGGGATTGCTGATGTGGACTGCCTTGACGCCCGGCTGGTTGACGATCTGCCGGCGAGGGTAGCTCGACGTCGAGTACACCGCACGGTAGTACTCGAGCGTCCCCTCGAAGTCGCGTGGCGCCCGGTAGCGGTTCTCGCCGACCTTCTGCGAGCCGTCCGGGAGCTGCGCGCCGCTGACCACCTCGGCGTCCGCCACCGACACCCAGAGGGCCACCAGCGCCGCCCCGAGCAGGCGCGCCTTATAGAAATGCCGACTCGGGGTGTCAAGAGTGCGCGTCGTCATGGGGCCGAAAGATAGGTTCCACATCCGCTGACGTCCACCGCTTCGTGGGCCTGACGTTCAGCCGCGGGCGAGCGCGGCGTCGATGCGGCGCAGGGCCTCGTCGCGCCCCACGAGCAGCAGCGTCTCGCCGATGCCCGGGCTGGTGGTGTTGCCGGTGACGGCGACGCGGATGGGCTGGGCCACCTTGCCCATGCCCACGCTGGCCGCCTCGCTCACCGTCTTCACCACGCCGTCCAGCGGCTCCACCTTCCACTCGGGCAGGGCCGCGAGCGCCTCGCGCGCCTGGCGCAACAGGCCCAGCGAGTCACCGGTGAGGTGCTTGGCGGCGGCCTTCTCGTCCAGGGTGATGCCGGAGCGGAAGTAGACGTTGGCGGCGGTGGTGGCCATCTCCTCGAGCGTGTTGGAGCGCTCGCGCAGCGCGCGCACCAGCGGCTCCAGGCGCGCGTCACCCCGGGCCTGGATGCCCTTGGCCTCCAGGAAGGGCAGCAGCCGCTCGGCGACGGTGGCCTCGGGGAGCAGCTTCAGCCACTGCTGGTTGAGCCACAGCAGCTTCTTCGGGTCCCACACACCGGAGGTGGTGCCCACGTCGGAGAAGTCGAACCACTGGAGCATCTGCTCGCGGGAGATGACCTCGTCGTTGCCGTGGCTCCAGCCCAGGCGGATGACGAAGTTGAGCAGCGCCTCCGGCATGATGCCGTTGCGCTTGTGCAGCATGACGTCCGCCTCGGGGTGCTTGCGCTTGGACAGCTTCTCGCGGTCCGGGCCGAGGATGAGCGGCAGGTGGGCGAACTCCGGCGGCTGCCAGCCCAGCGCCTGGTACAGCATGAGCTGCGGGAAGGTGGAGTTGACGTGCTCCTGGCCGCGGGCGACCAGGGTGATCTCCATCAGGTGGTCGTCGATGACGCAGCCGTAGTTGTAGAGGGGGATGCCGTCCGCGCGCAGCATCACCCAGTCATCCAGGTCCGAGTAGGGCTTGGTGATCTTCCCCAGCGCCTTGTCGTCGAAGGAGACGGAGCCGTCGCCCGACGGCATCTTGAAGCGGATGACGGCGTCCTCGGCGCGCTTGCCCGGGGGCGGGGCCTTCAGCTCGCGGCAGGTGCCCGGGTACTTGAAGGCGCCGCCGGCCTTCTCCGCGACCTGGCGCTGCGCGTCCAGCTCCTCGCGGGTGCAGTAGCACCGGAAGGCCTTGCCCTCGGCGAGCAGCCGGTCCGCGTGCTCGCGGTAGGTGTCCAGCCGCTGCGTCTGGAAGTAGGGGGCGTGGGGGCCCTCCTTGCCCGGGCCCTCGTCCCACTCCAGGCCCAGCCAGTTCAGGCCGTCGAGGATGGCCTGCACGGACTCCGGCGTGGAGCGGACCTGGTCGGTGTCCTCCATGCGCAGGATGAAGGTGCCGCCGTAGCGCCGCGCCTGCAGGTAGTTCATCAACGCGGTACGGGCCCCACCGATGTGCAGATAGCCGGTGGGCGAGGGAGCGAAGCGGACGCGGGGAGCAGAGGGCATACGGGCGCGCGGATTAGCAGGGAGAGGGTGGGGGGTCAACGACGGTACGGACGGACCGGGAGGGGTGGGGTAAGCTGACGGCAGGGAGAACGCGTATGTCGATTCGTCAGGTATTTCGCACGTGGATGCTGGCGGCCCTCCTGGGGACCCTGCCGGCGGGCGCCACCACCCAGCTCAAGGTGGACCTGCCCGAGCTCGCCCAGGACGCGGACACCGTCGTTCACGGTGTCGTCCGGCGGATGGAGAGCCGCTGGAGCGGCGACAAGATGCGCATCGTCACCGACGTGGAAATCCAGGTGACGGAGTCCCTGAAGGGGCAGCCGGGCAGCACGGTGCTCGTCACCCAGCCCGGCGGTCAGGTGGGGGACATCGGCCAGGTGGTGCACGGCCTCGCGTCCTTCCGCACCGGCGAGGAGGTGGTGGTCTTCCTGGAGAAGCGCGGCGCGCGCGCCTTCCGCGTGTCCTCCCTGGCGCAGGGCAAGTTCCAGGTGAAGCGCGAAGGTGACGGCAAGAAGGCCCTGGCGGTGCCGGAGCCGTCGGAGGCGCTGCTGCTGGACCCCGTCACCCGCAAGCCCACCGCGAGCTCGCTCCGGACGATGACGCTCGAGGAGTTGAAGGCGGCCATCCGCGCCGCGCTCGCGCCGAAGGAGCAGAAGCCGTGACGTCCATCGCCTCCCTCCTGGTGGCGCTGGCGCTGGCGCAGACGTCGACCGCGCCCTACGTGCGCAGCCGCGTGGACGCGGGCGACCCGCGCACCCAGTGCCTCTTCTGGACGGCCGAGCGCGTCACCTGGCACCAGAGCACCTACGGCAACCCGGCCACGCCCGGGGAGACCGAGTTCGAGGCGATGAGCCGCGCCTTCCAGAGCTGGCAGGACATCTTCGCCGCCTGCGGCAACCTCACGCTGCAGGAGGGCCCCCGCGTCAATGACCGGACGGTGGGCTACGCGCGGCAGGGGGGGAACCGCAACCTGGTGCTCTTCCGCGACCGCGACTGCAGCGCGGTGGTGGACTCGACTGACGCGTGCTGGGCGGAAGACACGTGCGCCAACACGTACGACTGCTGGGAGGACAATGACAACACCATTGCCATCACCCTCACCACGTACGACGAGCGCTCGGGCATCATCTACGACTCGGACATCTCCTTCAACGCGGCGCGCTTCGACTTCACCACCACGAGCGGCGGCGGCACCTGCTTCCCGCCGGTGACGAACAACTGCGTGGCCACGGACGTGCAGAACACGGCCACGCACGAGATTGGCCACTTCGTGGGCCTGGACCACACGAACGCGGTGGGCTCCACCATGAACCCCAGCGCGCAGCCGGGCGAGCTGTCCAAGCGCACCATCGACAGCGGCTCGCGTGACTTCGTCTGCACGGTGTACCGCCAGGGCGCGCCCAGCCAGGCCTGCCTGCATCCGGTGGTGGAGTCGGAGCTGGGGCCCCAGGCGGACACGGGCTGCGCCGCCGCGGGCTCGCTGGCCGCGCTGCCCGCGCTCGCCGCGTGGGCGCTGTGGCTGTCGCGCCGCCGCCGCCAGGAAGGTGTCCGGTGAAGGGGCTCCTGGCGTTCGCGGCCGTGTTGCTCGCCACCCCCGCGCTGGCGCAGGACGAGGAGCCGGTGGAGTGGACCTTCCGGCGCACCCTGTCGCGGGGGAATCCGGTGTGTCTGCTGTGGCCGGGGCGTGACTATGTCTACCACCTGGACGCGAGGGGCAGCGCGCGCACGCCGGGCGACACCGAGGTGGCCGCCATCGAGAAGTCGTTCGACTCGTGGCGGGCGCTGTCCGCCACGTGCAGCGACTACGCCTTCCGCCGGGGCGAGGACTGGACGCTGCCGGTGAAGGTGGGCCACAACGATGAGCAGCGCTACAACAACTACAACATCATCACCTTCCGCGAGCGGGACTGCTCCGAAGTGGTCCCCGCGGACGACGCGTGCTGGGACGACGAGAGCTGCGGCAACGCGTACGAGTGCTGGCAGCATGGCAGCGCCACCATCGGCCTGACCTCGTCCGCCTACGTCCTGCGCGACGGCCGCGTGCTGGACTCGGACATCGAGCTGAACAGCGCCACCTTCCTCTTCACCACGGTGGACGGCCCGCCGTGCACGGGCGAGCCCAGCACGGACTGCGTGGCCACGGACCTGGAGAACACCATGACGCACGAGATTGGCCACGTGGTGGGGCTGGACCACGTGTTCGTGCCGGGCTCCACCATGGAACAGACGGCGCCGCCGGGAGAGACCGCCAAGCGCGTCATCGACCCGGGCTCCGCCGCTGGCTTCTGCTCCATCTACCCGCGGGGCCTGCCGCCCACCCAGTGCTTCGGGGACCCGGAGGCGGGCATCGCCGTGCGGGCCGAGGGCCGGGGTACCGGCTGCGCCGCGGCGCCGGGCCCCCTGGCCTGGGGCGCGGTGCTGGCCGCCCTGTCGCTCGCCCGGCGGCGGGCAGGCAGGTGGGCGGTGGCCTCCCAGGGGGCTGCGACTGCGGGCG
>NZ_JABBJJ010000095.1 GCF_012933655.1 Pyxidicoccus fallax
CAGTCGTGGGAGGCGGGCTGGGCGGGCTGGCGGTGGCGGCGCTGCTGGCGCGTGGAGGCTGCGCGGTGACGGTGTACGAGCGCGCGAAGCACTTCGGAGGCCGGGCGCAGACCTCGGACGTGGAGGGCTTCCGCTTCAACCTCGGCCCGCACGCGCTGTACCGCGGCGGAGCGGCGATGCGGGTGCTCACCGGGCTGGGCGTGAAGCCCACGGGCGGCATTCCTGGGGGCACGGGCTCCTTCGCCCTGCGCGCGGGCCGGCTGCACACGCTGCCTCGCGGCCCCGTGTCGCTGATGACGACGGACGTGCTCTCGCTCGCCGGCAAGCTGGAATTGGCGCGTCTGCTCGCCGGGATTGGCCGCGTGGACGCGCGGGCGCTGGCGCGCATGTCGATGCGCGAGTGGCTGGACTCCCGCCTGTCCCGCGAGGATGCCCGGGCGCTCGTCGGCGCGCTGACGCGGGTGTCGTCCTATTGCGCGGACCTCGATGCGCTGAGCGCGGAGGTCGCGGTGTCGCAGCTCCAGATGGCGCTCGCCGACAACGTGCTCTACGTGGACGGTGGCTGGAGCACGCTGGTGGAAGCGCTGGAGGCCCGGGCCCGCGAGGCGGGCGTCCGGCTGGAGACCTCCTCGCGCGTCGAAGCGGTGGTTCTCAGCGGCCACGGACCGGGTGCGCACGTGGAGGGCCTGCGGCTCGCGGATGGCACCGTGCGCGCGGCGGACGTGGTGGTGATGACGGGGAGCCCCGGCGACGTGGCGGCGCTGGTGCCCGGGGACGCGGTGCTCGCGCGCGAGGCGGCGGACGCGGTGCCCGTGAAGGCCGCGACCCTGGAACTCGGCCTGTCGGAACTGCCGAGGCCGGACGCGCTGTTCGCGCTCGGGGTGGACGGGCCATGGTACGTGTCGGTGCACTCGGCGTCCGCGAAGCTGGCGCCCGGAGGCGGCGCGATGGTGCACGTGATGAAGTACCTGACCGGCGCGGACGCCCGCGCGAGCGAGGCGGACCTGGAGGCGGTGATGGATGTGCTGCAGCCCGGCTGGAGGATGCACGTGGTGGCCCGGCGCTTCCGGCCCACGCTGGGGGTGAGCCACCTGCTGCCGACGGCGAGGATGGGCGGCCTGTCGGGACGCCCCGCCGCGGAGGTGCCGCACGTGAGCGGCCTGTACCGGGTGGGAGATTGGGTGGGGGACGAGGGCATGCTCGCCGACGCGTCCTTCGCCAGCGCCGAGTCCGTGGCGCGCTCCGTCCTCCAGGGCCAGCAGTCGGAGACCCGGCGCGCGGTGGGGGCATAGCGAATGGTGGACGCGGGGCACGGAGCGGTGGAGGCGGCGGCGCGGGCGCATGAGCGCTTCCTCTGGGGACTCTGCTACCGGATGACGGGCGTGGCGGCGGACGCGGACGACCTCGTGCAGGAGACGTACGCGCGGGCGCTGGCCTCACCCCCGGAGCGGAAGGAAGAGCTGCGCCCCTGGCTGACGCGGGTGGCGGTGAACCTGGCGAGGGACCACCTGCGCCGCCGCAAGCGCGAGGACTACGTGGGCCCGTGGCTCCCGTCTCCCGTGGACACGAGCGACACCGAGCCGCCGCCGGGAGTGGAAGCGCGGCTGCCGGGAGGTGGCTCGACGGAGGGCCGCTACGAGCTGCTGGAGAGCGTCTCCTTTGCCTTCCTCCTGGCGCTGGAGGCGCTGGCGCCGAAGCAGCGGGCGGTGCTGCTGCTGCGCGACGTGTTCGACTACTCGGTGCGCGAGGTGGCCGAGGCGCTGAACATGTCCGAGGTCCATGTGAAGGTGGTGCACCACCGCGCCCGCGCGGCCATGGCGGAGTACGACCGGGCCCGCTGTGTCCCCACGAGAGACTTGCAGGAGCGCACGCGCGCGGCGCTGGAGGCTTTCATGGGCGCGCTGATGTCGGGCGACGTGGCGGCGGCGGAGGCGCTGCTGTCCGACGACGTGCGCGCTGTGACGGACGGCAACGGCCAGGTGCGTGCGGCCCATGTGCCGGTGGTGGGCGCGCGGCGCGTGCTCACCTTCCTCACCCGGCTCATGGAGCTGCGCGGCCCGCCGATGGCGGCGGAGGTCCAGCTGCTCAACGGACTGCCCGCGCTGGTGGCGACGTATCCGGAGGACCCGAAGGACCCCCTGATGCCCACGCGCATGGTGATGTGGGGGGCGCTGGCGGCGGACGGGCGCATCACGCAAATCAACTCGGTGCTCACGCCCCGCAAGCTCGAGGGCCTGCGCATGCCCGCGCTCAGTGAGGAGGACGGCGGGCGATGATGAGCTCGCTCATGCCCCGCAGCCGCTGTACCCGGCGCACGACCTCGAAGCCGGTCTGCTGCACGAGCAGGTGCGTCTCCCGGTTGAGGCGGCACCCTCCCGTCACCCGCTTCCACGCGGGGGTGAGCAGGTCCTGCGTGGTGGCGAGCCCCGCCGTCGGCGCGCGCACGTGCTCCAGCATGCGCAGCTCGCCGCCGGGGCGCAGCACGCGGAACACCTCGGCCAGCGCTCGCGCCGGCGCGTCCACGCTGCAGAAGACGAGGCTGGACACCACCCCGTCGAAGGACATGTCGGGGAAGGGGAGCGCCTCCACGCTGGCGTGAAGCAGCTCCGCCTCCGGGCGCCGCCGCCGGGCGCGCTCGAGCGCCTCGGCGTCCACGTCGATGGCGGTGACGGACGTCACGGTGGCCGGGTAGCCCGGCAGCGCCAGCCCGGTGCCCGTGCCTACCTCCAGCACGCGGCCGGACAGGCCGCGCACCAGCTTCCTCCGGGCCTCCGTGAGCCCGAGCCACCCGAGCGGGGCCATCACCGCGTCATACGCGAGCGCCTTCATGCCCCGCTCCGTGCGCTACCGCGCCGCGCCGACGGGCTTGGTGCTGCCGCCCGAGGACGACGGCGGCATCGGCGCGGTCCGCGCGGGCACGCGCCGCACCAGGCCCCAGATGCCGTAGGCCACCAGCGCGATGCACCCGTACTGCGCCGGGGTGAGGTTGAAGTAGCGCGCGTCCACGTAGGACATGTCCTGGGCGCGCAGCCTGTCGAAGTAGAAGCGGCAGACGGCGTACAGGAGCGCCGTCAGCGGCAGCAGCCGGCCCTGCAGCTTCCCCGCGTTGCGCAGGGCGTACAGCAGCCCGCTGATGGCGAAGAGGGCAATGGCGTCGTACAGGCCCAGGTCGTGCCGCGCCCCGCCGGGGAAGTTCACCGCGAGGAAGAAGTCCGTCAGCACGCCCGGGTGGTCATGCACCGCGAAGCAGCCCAGGCGGGCCACCGCCCAGCCGGGCGCCACCCCCAGCGCGAAGCAGTCCGCGTAGTCGTTGAAGCGCAGCTTCCGGATGCGGAAGAACACCACCGCCGCCAGGATGCCGCCAACCAGTCCGCCGAAGGACGACAGCCCGTCCCACACCTTCAGCAGCTGGAAGGGGCTCTTGGACATCTCCTCCGGGTGGTAGAAGAGCAGGTGCACCAGGTGTCCGACGACGACACCGGTGAGCACGCCCCACATCGCGTAGTCGGCCAGCGGCGTCGGGTCCAGCTTCTCCCGCTCCGCCGCGCGGACGAGCAGGCGAGCGGCCAGCAGGATGCCCAGTGCCACGAAGATGCCGAAGGGCTCGATGGTGACGGGCCCCAGGTGGATGGAGGGCGGTTTCCAATAGGGAATCACGGCGGAAGGCTCCAGAACGGGCGAACGTCCCCCCCTTTATCCGGGCAGAGGGACGGTGGCGAACAATTGTGGGGACGCGGACTTTCCCGTCCCCGCCGCGTCCCTCCCACTCCGCGGGTCCGGTGGAGGACACCCTCCTTGTGTGCCTCCTGGCACTCTTCTCGTACCTGGGAGGGAATCACAGCCACTTCCGGACGTTCGGGGAAGACCCGGGAAGAACGAATCAGGGGGTCCCACGCGTCTACTACAGGAAATCCTTGGTTTTTTGTCAGGCCCCTCCTGTCCAATCGCACTGTGGGCCGGGACTTCGGAGAACGAGGTGATGGCATGACGCGGCTAGGGGAAAGCCACCACACACCGGACGCGCCTGGGTGCGCGGGGGCGGTGTGTGTCCCCGCGCGGCTGTCAGCCTCACCCACCACGGTGGGCGCGCCGCCACGGGCGCGGTCCACCCCTGTCGGGAGCACGTCGCCACGAGCGCGCTCCCATTGTCCCCGCCGCTCGCGAGAGGCACCGCGCGCGGCGGGCGCTGAACTGGTGCCGGAGGCCCTCGCCTCTCGCGTCCGGCGTTGCGAGGTAGTCCAAGGAGTACACCACCCATGAAGTCCTACCTGTTGGTTCCAAAGGAATCCATCGAGACGCAGGCGCGCGTGGGGCCGCGCGGCACGGAGCAGGGCGAGCGCGTGCTGCCGCGCACCACCGCGCTGCGCTTCGCCGTGGCGAACAAGGCCCCCGACACGCTGTCGGCGCTCGGCCTGCGCTCGGCCACGCTGCCCGGCATGCGCCCGCAGGTGAGCGGGAAGGAAGACCGCGCGCGCGGAAAGAAGAAGGGCGCGAAGATGGAGAAGGGCGTCAAGGCCGGCACGCGCGGGGCGGACTCGTCCACCATGCCCATGCCGGGCGCCACCGTGGCGGAGCAGACGGGCGCGGAGCCGGGCAGCTACCGGTTCATGCCGCTCATCGGCGCCACCATGGCCCACTTCTACGAGGACGCCGCCGAGAAGCAGGCCCGCGGCGAGCTGGAGCGCGACTTCGAGTTCATCCCCGACATCGTGCCCCTCTCCTTCCCCGGACCGGTGTCCGCCGGACAGACGGGGCCGCGCAACCGCGGCATGTCCTCGCTCGCCGAGCGTGAGTGGCCCGACGAGTGCGGCGTGCCCCTGGCCCATGCCCAGGGCATCCGCGGCGCCGGCGTCATGCTCGGCATCCTGGACACCGGCGTGGACGCGGACCACCCCGAGCACGCCGCCCGCGTCATCCAGTTCCGCTACGTCTCGCTGTTCCCCAACTCGCCGCACAATCCGGCCCGTGACATCCGCGGCTTCGACCCGGACGGCCACGGCACCCACGTGTGCGGCATCGCCGCGGGTGTGCACCACGGCGTCGCCCCGGAGGTCGACCTCTATGTCGCCTCCGTCATCGAATCGGAGACCATCCGCACCAGCCTCGGCCGCGTCGCCGCCGGCATGGAGTGGCTGCTGCATCAGTTCAGCCGCCCTGAAAACTCCACCCGGCCCGCCGTGGTGAACCTGTCGCTGGGCTTCCCGCTCAACCCGCCGCCGGGCATTTCCGAGGCCGACTACAACCTCAACCTGCGCGCCCTGCAGACCATGATTCGTCGCCTGCTCGACAGCAACGTCCTGCCTGTTGTCGCGGCAGGCAACAGTGGACCGGACACGGTTGGTTATCCAGCCGCCTTTCCGGAGTCACTCGCCGTTGGCGCAGTCGACTTCGAGCGCAACGTGGCCACTTTCTCCGCGAGCGGGGCGGTGGGTAGGCGCATCGTCCCCGACGTCATGGGTTACGGGGTAAACGTGTATTCGTCCACAGAGCGTCGCTGCAACAACCAGGCGTTCTACGAGCGAATGAGTGGCACGAGCATGGCGGCGCCTTATGTAGCGGGTATTGCAGCGTTGTATCGTTGCCGTGCCCCTGACTTGACGGCGCTCGAGGTGCGGGATTTGATCCTGGCCAATGCGGTCAAGCTCCCTCGCTCGGCGACACACCGGACGGGCAAGGGCCTGGCCGTGTTCAGGTGACGGTGGTGGGTTGATGCCGGGGTCGGCGCCAGATGAGCGCCGGACCCGGGGGAGGATGAGGCCATGAGCAGGAAGAATGGCGAGCTGGGGAACGACTTCGCCGAAGGTGTGCCCCGGCTGTCCTCGAGCGTGCGTCCGCTCCCGGGCGCCGCGAGCTTGGAGATGCAGCCCGAGTGGATTGACGTCACGGTCATGCCCCGTGAGGCACCCGTGTCGCCGCGCGGGCGCACCTCTCCCAGGCCGGTGGTCCGCTCCAGGGCGGAGATACACCAGTCCGGTCTGGCCGAGAGCGCGCGCTTCCACCAGAGCTTCATGCGATGGCTCGAGGAGCGGCACCTCCTGGGCTCCGTGCGCTCGGTGAGTGAGCCGGGCTCATTGCCCATGCTCCACCTGCGCTGCGCCCCGCGCGTGCTGGACCAGCTGCGCCGTGCGCCGGAGTTCGAGGCGGGCACCATGATGCCCCTCAAGCTCATCTAAGCGGTGGGTGCCCCTCGCCATGCACCCCTGGTCTGGGCCCCCCTCCGAGCGTAGGGAGGGCTGCCCGGGTGGCTTCGCGGCCACCTCTCGGCGGCGCTCTTCGCGCCGCCCGTTCGAAGCGGTCCCGCCCCGTCGTTCCCGCCACGGTGAACCGACGTCAGGTCCGCTTCTTCCTGATTAACTTAGAAACTCGGGATTGTCCCGCCAACTGGCCACTGCCGTGGAGTCGGAGGTGGCCGTTCAGGGGTCGACACCGCGTGCGGAAAGGGCTGGATTTGGCTCTTGCTCCCTCTGACGCGGAGGGTGGTGGGAGCGCACGGGCGGCGAAGGATGGGCCACGGGGGGCGGCGGGAGCACCGGTGCCCGGGTGAGCACCGGTCCCACCCGCGTGCTCAGGGCACGTAGGCGATGCAGTCGATTTCCACGCGCAGGCCTTCCTCGGGCAGCGCGGAGACCTGGACGGTGGTGCGCGCGGGGCGGTGCCCGGCGAAGACGCGCTCGTAGACGGCGTTCATCCGGGGGAACTCCTTCATGTCCGTGAGGAAGACGCCGCAGCGCAGGACGTGCTGGAGGCTGGAGCCGCCGGCCACGAGGATGCGCTCCAGGTTGCGCAGCACCTGCTCCGTCTGCGCCTCGATGCCCTCGGCCTGCTTGCCGGTGGCGGGGTCCGTGGCGGCCTGCCCGGAGATGAAGAGCAGCCGGTCCAGCTGCATGCCGGGTGAGTAGGGGCCCACGGGCTTGGGCAGGTTGGGCGCGACGATGGGCTGATGCTTCGGCGACGTCATGGGCGGGCTCCTCCTCGGTTCGGTGCGCCCGAGTGATAGCGGAGTCCCGGCCCGGGCGCCTCCTCAGCCGTGGGGCTGCGGCTCCTCCCGGGGCGCCGCCCGCGAGAAGGCCGCATCGAGCAGCCCCAGCACCCGCGCGCGGTACTCCTCCGGCGCGGCGGCCAGGGCGCGCGTGTGCTTCGCCTCCGGTACCACCCACAGCGAGCACTGCTCCCTCGGCAGCGGGCACGCGGCCATGAGGCGCTCGCCCATGGAGGACGGGGTGATGGAGTCCTTCGTGCCGTAGATGAGCAGCACCGCGTGGGTCCCCTGGATGTCGCGGGCGCGCGCCACCGGGCGCAGCTTCGCCAGCAGCCGGGGCATGAGCACGTTGCTCGCCTTCAGCACGGCGAACGCCACCTTGTAGCGGTGCCAGTACTCATCCAGCGTGGTGAAGGGGCACTCCAGCACCGCCGCGGACAGGCCATGGCCCTCGTGGCTCAGCGCGCACACCACCCAGGCCGCGCCGAAGGACACGCCGAGCCCCGCCACCGGCAGCCCCGGCGCCAGCTTCCGCGCGCCTCGCGCCGCCGCGAGCACGTCCTCCGGGTAGAGCAGGTCCGCGTCCGGGCTCTCGCCGAAGCCGTTGAAGTCGAAGAGCAGCACGTTGAGGCCGCCCTCGCGCAGCATCCGCGCGTGGCCGTGCCTCAGGTAGAAGCCCTTGGCCTCCACGCCCATCGGGTGCGCGCACACCACCGTGCCGCGCGCGGGTCCGGAGAGGGATTCTCCATACAGCCCCACGAGCGTCCCGCCCCGCCCGTTGTCCAGGTCCACGCGCCGCCAGGACGCCTGCTCCGATTCGGCCTCCGCGGGCCAGACCCAGGGCTTCTGGTAGCGGCTGAAGAAGGGCTTCTTGAGGAGGGAGTAGGCATTCATCCGGGAGGCTCCGGCGTGCGTTGAGAGAACAGTAAACAGAACGCGCGAGGCCGCCATCCTTCCCCACGGGATGACCCAAGAATCCGGGGGCCGAGAAGATTTGCGGCCGCCCCCGTTCACATCGGCGAGGGGGCTCTCCAGTCACAGAACGTACTTCGGCCCTCTATCCGTTCGGTTCCTTTCCAGAGGGCATCATGAGCGTTCACGCGACGAGCAGCGGCCTGTCCGCCGCGCAGGTTCCTCCATCCCTGATGACACCGGCCCCCAGCCTCCGAGCCGTCTGGCTCGCCTCGCGAGCCCTGCCCGGTGGGACGAGCGAAGTGTCGCTGGCCGACGGAACGCGGCTGGCGCTGGATGCCGTCGCGCCCGAGCGCGCGCGGGAGTACCTCACGCGCGCCAGCGAGGATGCGCTGGTGGTAGCCTTCCTGGACGAGCCCGCGGACGGGCAGCCCTCGGCGCCGCTGCGGCTGTTGCGCGATGACCCGCGCTTCGAGCGCACGCGCATCTTCCTCTTGGGGACGAGCCCGCGCCTCTTGTCGGCGGGAGGGCTGGGCGACCTGGACGTGGAGGCCGTCATCGACGCGGAGTCGCTCGGCGCCGGGGGCCTGGCGCGGGCGGTGGAGCAGGGGCTGCGCGCGCACCGGGCGCTGGGCTCCAACCCGCTGATTCCGCGCTTCTATCTCAACGCCACCTTCAACAAGGTCTTCGACTGGTTCGAGAACACCCGCTGGACGTGGTCCGACCTGGGGGACTTCTCGAAGGTGGACCGCTCGCTGCTGAGCGACGAGGAAATCGAGCTCCTGAAGGAGTCCGCCATCATCGAGTTCGGCACGCTGCCGGGCGCGCACAACTTCCTGCGCGAGTGGGGCGACGAGTACAGCTTCTCGTCGTGGGCGCTGTCGTGGGGCGCGGAGGAGTCGCGGCACTCGCTGGTGCAGTGTCGCTACCTGGAGGCGCTGGGCATCTCCGTGCCGGCCAAGCACGCCATGTACAAGCGCGAGCCCTATCCCATGGGGAAGGACCGAGCGGGCACGCTGATGATGAACATCATCTCCGAGGCTCGCGCCGCCGAGTACTACAAGACGCTGGCCAGCCAGACGCGCGAGCCCGTGCTGCGCGACATCTGGACGATTCTCGGCCGTGACGAGGGCCGCCACGCGCGCGCCTTCCTCGTCTTCTGCAAGGAGCTGTGCGAGCTGGACCGCTCGCACCTGAACGCGGCGCTGCGGATGGCGTACGTGTGGCTCGCGGACCGGAGCGACGGCGTGAAGCACCCGGCCGGCCACTTCTATCCGCACTCGACCTCCGCCACGGGGCTGCGCCAGGTGGAGAAGTCTCACCAGGGAGTGACGGACCGCGCGGACGCGCGCGTCTTCGCCATGCTGCGCGGGCTCACCGGCGACGCGGGCCTGCGCACGGTGAAGGACTTGAAGCGCACGCTGCGGGAGCTCGTCTGACATGGACGGTGACTCCCACCGCGCGCCGCCGCCGGACCCCGCCGCGTACGGCAACTGCTTCGGCTGCGCTCCGGGCAACGTGCGCGGCCTGCGCCTGACGTTCCGCCACGACGAGGCGGGACGCATCTCCACCGACGTGTGCCTGGGGCGGGACTTCGAGTCGTTCCCCGGCATCATCCACGGCGGCATCGTCGCCACCGTGCTGGACGAGGTGCTGGCCCGCGCCTCGCTCCATGCGTGCCGCCTGCCGTCGATGACGGTGGGTCTGCGCCTTCGCTACGTGAAGGCGACGAGGACGGGCCAGCCGTACGTGGCCATCGCCGAGGTGCAGTCGCGAGACGGCGACCTGGTACGCCTGACGGGGCGGCTGGAGAGCGCGACGGACGGTCTCGTCGCCGTCGCGGACGCGACGTTCATGCTCCTGGATCCGGCGCGGATGGACGCGGCCCGGCAGGGGCTGCCGGAAGAAACCCTTGAGAGCTTCAAACGCTACATGCGCGAGGTGACGTGATGCGGGACGACATCATCCAGATTCTGAGTGCGGAGCTGGGCATGCCCGGCGAGGAGCTGACGCAGGACGTGCACCTGCGGGGCGTCGCGGGGATGGACTCCATGAAGGTGCTCTCCATCATCCTCAAGGTGGAGAAGCGGTTCGGCATCGAGATTCCGGACGACGCCACCTTCCGGCTGGAGACGGTGGGGCAGTTCACCGAGCTGGTCGAGTCGCTCGCGGCGCCGCTCCAGAAGGCCAGCTAGGGCTCCGAGGTGGAACGCCAATGACGACTCCGCGCGCCGAGAACTTCTCCGTCCCGCTCCAGCGGGGTGACACCCTGGTGGAGATGTTGCGCCAGTCCGCCCTGGCCCACCCCGAGGCGGGCATCCGCCTGCTGAGCGGGGGCGAGGAGGTGGAATGGCTGCCGCTCGAACAGCTGTACCTGGACGCGGGGCGGCTGGCGACGGGCCTGCTGAACGAGGCGGGCGTGAGGCCTGGAGACAGGGTGGCGCTGCTGCTGCCCACGTCGGGCGAGAGCATCCGGGGCCTGTTCGGCGTGCTGGCCGCGGGCGCCGTGCCGGTACCGCTACCGCCGCCGATGCCCTTCTCCAACCCGGAGCGCTACCTGGAGCGCACGCGCGGAGCCATGGCGCGCTCCGACATCCGCCTGCTGCTGGGGCCCTCCTCTCACGAGGGCTTCCTGGAGATGCTGCGGGGAGACATGGGCGACGGGGTGCGCACGCGCACGCTGGAGCCACTGATGGAGTCGACGCCCACGTGGCAGAGCGTGTCAACGGACGCTCCGGCGCTCATCCAGTACACGTCCGGCAGCACCACGGCGCCGAAGGGCGCGGTGCTCACGCATCGCAACCTGCTGTCCAACGTGGAGGCGATTCGGCGCGGGCTGCGGATGACCTCGAAGGACGTGGGGTGCGTGTGGCTGCCGCTCTTCCATGACATGGGGCTCATCGGCTGCCTGCTGGCGTCCGTCTACGTGGGCATCCACCTGGTGATGACGTCGCCGGAGAACTTCGTGCTGGACCCGGAGGGGTGGCTGGAGCTCTTCGGCCGGTACAAGGGGACCATCGCCCCGGCGCCGAACGCGGGCTACCTGCACTGCGTGAAGAAGGTGGGCGCGGAGGCGGTGAAGAGGCTGGACCTGTCCTCGTGGCGGCTGGCGCTGATGGGCGCGGAGGCGGTGGACCCCGTGACGGTGAGGCGCTTCTGCGAGCACTTCGCGCCCGCCGGCTTCCGTCCGGAGTCGGTGATGCCCGTGTACGGGCTGGCGGAGGCGTCGCTCGCGGTGACGTTCAGCGAGCTGGACACGCCGCTGCGCACGCTGTCGGTGGCTCGCACGGAGCTCGGCCAGGGCGTGGTGGAGCCGATGCAGCCGGGCCACCCGGATGCACGCGAGGTGGTGTCCGTGGGCACGCCCGTCCACGACACGCAGGTGCGGGTGCTGGACGCGCGGGGCGAGGACGCGGAGGCGGGAAGGGTGGGGGAGATTCACGTCCGGGGCGGCAGTGTGATGCAGGGGTATGACCGGAACCCGGATGCCAGCGGCGCGGCCTTCCGCGACGGCTGGCTGGCCACGGGGGACCTGGGCTTCCTGCACGAGGGACGGCTGTACGTGGTGGGCCGCCAGAAGGAAGTCATCATCTTCAACGGCAACAACTACTACGCCACCGACGTGGAGGCCGTGGCGCGACAGGTGCCCGGCGTGCGCGAGGCCCTGGCGGTGGGCGTGCAACTGGAGGGCACGGAGGGGCTGGTGGTGCTGGTGGAGACGCGCGAGCGGGACGAGGCGCCGCGCAAGAAGCTGGTGGCCACCGTGCGCGAAACGGTGTCGTCGACGCTCGGCATCTCACCGAAGGACGTGGTGCTGGTGGAGCGTGGGCGGATTCCGCGGACCTCCAGCGGGAAGCTGGAGCGGCACAAGGCTCGAACGCTCTACGAAGAGTGGCTCGCCGAGCAAGGCACGCGGTGACAACCCGAAGCTCCCGGGAGGATGCTCCGGCGTCATGGCCGCGAAGAAGTCACGCGTCGAGGAGCTGGAGCGCTTCCACCCGGACGCCGTCGAGACTCCAGAACAGGCGGACCACCTCACGTTGAAGTGCCCGGAAGCGGAGCTGTACCCGGAGCCCCCGCGGCACTGACAACCGTGCACCCGGTGACCGCCACCCGCGCCGCGCACTGTGCGCTCCGCTGCACACGCGTGAAGTCACACTCCGTGGGGCATCCCCAGGAAAACCGCGCACCTGGCGCTTCGACGCGGCGAGGCACGGAGGTTGCGTTGGAGCCCCTCCATGCACACGGCGATGAGGTCTTCCACGGTAGCAAGGTATGCGCGGACCCCTGGCGGCATCCCCGGCGCGAGTGGTCTGCACTTCGAGCTGTTCTCCTCGGCCGACACCCTGCCGGACGCGGACTGGCGCGCGGTGGTGGATGCCGAGCACGTCTTCCTCCAGCCCGCGTACCTGCGAGCGCTGGAGCGCAGCCGGCCCGAGCGCATGACGTTCTGCTACGCGCTCTTCCGGGAAGCAGGACGTCCAGTGGCGGTGGCGAGCTTCCAGTGCGTGGACTTCGGCATGGACTGCTTCGGACCCAACCTGGTGCCGGAGGATGACGCGCCAGGGACGTCCCACTTCGTGCGCGCGCAGCTCAAGCGCGTGCTGGGGCACATGCGGGTGCGCGTGCTCATCTGCGGCAACCTCTTCGTGTGCGGGCCGCATGGCTTCGCGCACCGGCCGGAGGTCGACGCGGAGCGTGCGTGGGCCGCGCTGGCGGAAGCAGTGGACGTCCTCCAGGCGCGCGAGCGGGCGAAGATGGTGCTCGTGAAGGACCTGGCGCCCGAGGCACTGGGCGCCACGCGGGCCCTGGAACGCGCGGGGCTGGAGCGGGTGCGGGTGGAGCCCACGATGGTGCTGCCGGTGCGGCCCTCGTGGAAGCGGTTCGAGGACTACCTCGGAGACCTCACGACGAAGTACCGCGCGCAGGCCCGCCGGGCGCGGCGCCAGTTCGAGGGCGTGGAGCGCAGGTCCCTGAGCGCGGGTGACATCGCCGCGCTCGCGCCCCGGGTGGAGGCGCTCTACGGCGCGGTCCACCAGCGCTCGCCGCTGCGTCCCTCGCGCGTGAGCGCGTCCTACTTCGTGCACCTCAAGGAGGCGCTGGGCGAGGCCTTCGACTTCATGGGCTACTTCGAGGGCGGAGAGCTGCGCGCCTTCAACACGCGCCTGCGCTCGGGCGATGAGCTGGAGGGCTACTACCTGGGCCTGGACTACGCGCACAACGAGCGGCTGGCGCTCTACTTCAACGCGCTCCTGGACGACGTGGAGCACGGCATCCTCACCGGCGCGCGCCGCATCCAGATGGGCCGCACGTCCCTGGAGCGCAAGAGCGCGCTGGGCGCCGAGCCGCTGGACCTGAACCTCTTCACCCGTCATCGCGAGCCGCTGCTGGTCCCTCTGGCCCGGAGCCTCCTGCCGCTGGTGCAGCCGAAGTGGACCGCCCGCCACCCCTTCAAGGAGCACGCATGAAGCGTCACCTGCCGACGGTGCTCATGGTGCTGGGACTGGTGGCGACGCTGCTGATGTTGCGACCGCTCGCGACGGGAGCGCTGCCGGCGCTCGAGACGGTGCGCGCCTCGGGGCCACAGGGGGCGGTGCTGTTCAGCCTCGTGTACAGCGTGGCCACGCTGCTGCTCCTGCCCACCACGCCCTTCACCGTCGTGGCCGGAGTGCTCTACGGCCCGTGGGGCGGCGCGGCGCTGCTGATGCTGCTCAGCCTCGGCGTGGACCTCGTGGCCTTCTACCTCGCCCGCCTCGGGCGGGGGCCCTTCGCGCGCCTGAAGGAGCGCTTCCCGGGGCTGGCCCGGCTCGACGAGGCGCTGGGGAAGGGCGGCTTCCTCGCGGTGTGCCTGCTGCGCCTGTCACCGCTGGCCCCCTATGGCGCGCTCAACTACGCGCTGGGCCTCACGCGCGTGAGCCCGGCCGCGTTCCTCGCGGGCACGGCGGTGGGGAGCCTGCCGGCCACGATGCTCTTCCTCCTGCTGGGGCATGGAGCGGCGGGCGTGGTGGCGGGAGGTGGCGGCTCCCTGGGCCTGTGGGCGACGGTGGTGCTCACGGTGCTGAGCGCGGTGGGGCTCGCAGCGTGGGCGCGGAAGCGGCTGGCCTCCGCGCCCGCTCTGGAAGGAACCGTCAGGGCGTGACGAGGCGGCCCAGGAACAGGATGGCGCCGGTGGCGCGGTCGCGGATGAGGAAGACGAAGGGGCGGTCCAGGTTCAGCTCGGACGAGGCGGCCCGCTCACCGAGCACCACCGCCGTCGCGGCCTGCGCCTCGGTGCCCTTCTCGTCCACGTGGATGAAGGCCTGGTGGACCACCGTCTTGATTTGCAGGGCGGCCTCCTTCGTCATGGCCGAGAAGTCCGCGTCACCGTAGGCCTTGGCCAGGCCGAGCTCCTGCAGGGGCCTGTCGAGGTTGGCATTGCCCCGAATCTCGAAGGCCGGCATCGACAGCGAGACCTTGTCGTCGGAGAGCGAGGCGATGGCGTTCGCGAGGAGGTCCGCGTCGAGCGAGGCCTCGAAGGCCGCGAGCTGTCCGGCGGGCGGCGCGAGAATCACCATGGACAGCGCGTCACCGTCATACGGCAGCTCGACCACGTCCACGCCGTTCAGCCGGGCCGCGCGCAGCTCCATTTCCGGGGAGCGCAGGGTGCGCACCAGCGTCTGCGTCCCGTCGGCGCCGTGGAACGGGCGGTCGGCGGTGAGCTTCTCGTCGAACGCCTGCTTCCAGGAGGCCTTGAAGGACAGGGCATTCACCAGGACGACCCGGACCGACGCGTCGATGTCCTGCTCCGACAGCAGCTCCGGGATGCGGTGCTCCGTGCGGGTGTCGACCCAGCGGTTGATTTCCTGCCGTGAGCGCTCGTGTTCCCGGGCGAAGTCCAGCAGCCGCACGTCGGCGCCGTACTCGCGGGCCATGACGTCCAGGAAGGGTGTCTCCATCCCGAGCCCCGTCTGCACGAAGAGCTGCTGGGTGCTGGTGAGCTCCTCATGGCGGCCCAGCTCGCGGTCCAGGTGGTTCATGGCCCGGTGGAACGCGTCCGGCGCGAGCGAGATGTTCAGCGTCTGCTCGAAGGCCTCTTTCGTTTCGCCAACGGCGCCCGCGTACGTCATCGAGAGCGCGCTGGAGATGCTGTACGGCGACAGGAAGACATCGTCCCCGCCAGGAGGGGCCACCTTCTTGTAGAGGTCGAGCGCGAATTGCGTATGGCCGAGCACCGCCGCATCGAGGTCCGCGCGCGGAGCCGCGTCCGTGCTGCGCGCCAGGGAGCTCGCCACGCGCTCGCCGGGGGCTTCCGCGGAAGCCGGAGCCTGCTGCGTCTCGCCGCAAGCCAGGAGTCCCACCGCCGCCAGCGCCAGGGCCGCATCCTTCCAACTTCGGGTCATCGTTCCTCCAGGAGGTCAGGTGTTGCCCGCGGCGGATGAGCACGACGGATGCCGGGGGCTCGCGCGAAGGAATTCGGGCACCTGGGCGCGAGGACCCTCTTGGAAATCCGTGACGGCCTCAGAATCTCGAAACGCTGTTACGGAGTAGAGACAATCTTCAGGCTGTCCTCGGTGAGCGCCACCAGGCGCCTGCCGTCACCGGACACCTTGAGCTGACCGTCGCGGATGCCCGCGGTGCTGTTCCCCAGGCGGAGCGTGCCGAGCGCCGCGCCGTCGCGGTCATATATCCAGACATCCGCCGGCCCGGTCCGCGTGTACGCGCTGCCATAGACGCGCTCGTCCACGTCGATGACCAGCCCGTTGGGCGGTGCGCCCGCGTGAAGGCTCGGCAGCGGACCCTCGGGTCCCCTGTTGAGGACCTGGAACTCGTACGGAGGACCCGACGCCACGTAGATGCGGGTGCCGCTCGGGTTGACGGCCACGGCGGTTGCGTCCGCGCTCAGCTCCTCGTGCGGGATGACGCTCAGGTCGTCGTGGCTGAAGAACCCCAGGAAGTAGCAGCGGGACGGACCACAGGAATCCTGGGTACAGGCACCCAGGGTGCAGAACGTGTAGGGGTTCAGGGAGGCGCTCAGCGTATCCCGAGCCGCGAAGGGGGAGCTGGTGGGCAGCCGCGCTCCGGTGTCCGCGTCGTAGATGTGTCCATCTCCCGCGATGAGGAGCCCCACTCCGCTCGGTCGAACGTAGGTGAGGTTCTGGGAGGTGCCTGTGTCGAGGCCCCACCGCGTCCCCGGGGTGAGTGTGCTCAGGCGGATGGGCACCACCTGACGGGCGTCCCCGTCGACGACATACAACACGGAGCCATCGCTGCTCACCGCCATCCCGCCCAGGCCCAGGCCACCCGACGCGGTGCCAAGGCCGTCCAGCGTGGCGACCCGGGCGCCTGTGTAGAGGTTGTGGACGAAGAGCGTGGCGCCGTCGTGCACGTAGGCGTAGGGCCGGATGGGGTCGACCTCGACGGCCCGGAAGACGGAAGGCACGGTGACGGGGTTGACCGCGTCGCTCGCGCCCACCCAGAAGCCCACCTGGAGGGTGTGCTCATTCACCGTTTCGAGGGAGCGGACGGTGACGGTCGCCACATGGACGATATCGGGCGCAAGCCCGGCGGGGTTGGCCGTCAGCGTCAGGTTGCTTCCCGTGGTCCCTCGTGGAGTGACGGACAGCCAGTCCTGGTTGGCGCTCGCGGTCCAGGTGGTCGTCTTCGAGCCGCTGCCCTCCAGGATGGGAATCGACTCCGAGAGCCGGCTCCGGGACGGAGTGCGCATCAGGGCCACGCCGTACCTGTTCACCCGCAACTGGTTCAGGTGGTGCCGCAGCTCGGCCTGGCGCACCTGGGTGAGCGTCTGGCCCTCCACCGTGGCGGTGAAGGTGACGGTGGCCCGGTACTCGCCAGGGGGAAGGTCGGTCTCGTCCACGAAGGCTTCCAGCGGCGCCGTGGGATTGGGTTGGGTGGTGCCCGCCATCGCGCTCAGCTTCAGCCACCGGGGCCCGTCGCCATGGTCGATGGTGGCGGTCCACGGGGAGGCGGTGGCCACTGGCATCGTGACGAAGAGCTGCCGGCGCGGGTGGACGCCGTCGACCTTGTCGGCGAAGCGCAGCTCCTCGCCGGCCACCTGGAGGTACGGCAGGCTCTTCGTGAGCCTCACGTGGACGGGCCAGGTCTGGAGTGTCTCGGCATCGGAGATGAAGACGTCGGCGAGGTGAGTGCCCTCGGGGAGCGTGTTGGGCTCCACGCTCAGCATGAGGGTGGCCGGCGTCTGGCCGCTGCTGGCGCTGAGCTTGAGCCACTTCTGGTTCGTCTCTGCCTTCCAGCTCCTCTCGAAACCCTGAAGCTCGATGGGAACGGCGGGAGGGGGGACGTCTCCGACGACCTGATGGAAGGTCCGATCGTGGGGGATGCCGTTGTCAATCCGGAGGCGACCCTTGATGGAGTAGGTGACGGGGATGGTCGCCGGACTGCCTGGGAAGTGGTGCTTGCAGTCCGCGTCCTCACAAGCGGCGATGACCACCACGTCTTGATGGGTGTCACCGCCGCGGGTGGGCTGCTTCGGATAGACCTTGATGGGAGACGGGTTGGTCAGGGGCGCTTCCACCCGCTGCAGACCATTGTTGGTGTGGACCAGCGAGAGGAAGACGCGCTGGTCCTCCCCGAGGTTCAGCAGCTGTCCGGTGAGCAGCTTCGGCGCGGGCTCGCTGTAGTCTCCTTCCGTCGCCTCGAAGCTCAGGCTGGAGGGCTCCACCGTCAGGCGGACCTCCTCGCTGCACGCGCTCGACAGGATGAGCGACAGGCCCAGCACGAGCAGGCTCGTGCCCCTACACTTCCCCCTCAGGGTGTTCATTACGTCCTCGGCTCGTCGCGGCGGCCCGGGCCACACGCGGAGCGCGGGACGCTAGCATGTCGGGGGTGGTTGCAACCGCCACCCGCTCGCAGCGTCGCCTACTCACGCGCCCTGGGCTCCCGTTGGATTTCGTGCAACGGCGCGGGGCATGAGCCCGCGCCGGTATCGCATGGTCGACGTGCGAGCAGGGGAGCAGGCGATGACCCAGTCCCGTTCGCACCGAGCGTGACAATGCATTGGCGCCCCAGTTTTCCACACGAGGGCGGCAATGGACGGGCTTCGAGCGGGAGCAGTGGTGTTCCTCGCATGCGCGAGCGTGCTGGGAGCAGGCCCCACATGGGCGCAGGAGCCCGCGGAGGAGGGACCGGAAGGGGTCCTCTCGGAGGAGGCGCTGGAGGCGCTGCTCGACTCACCCACGGCGCAGCCGGAGAGTGACGCGCTGTCCACGCCGTCCTTCGGGCCCGAGCAGCTCGCGCCGTACTTCGCGGAAGGGAACCTGGCCAAGGCCAAGGCGCAGTTCGACTGGGGCCGCTACGCGCGCGCCCGCGCCCTGCTGGCCGGGGAGGAGCAGACACCCCCGGTGCGCTTCCTGAAGGCGCAGAGCGCGCTGCTCGCCAGGGACTACGCCGTCGCGGCCGAGGAGTTCGCCGCGCTGGCCAACGACTACGCGCCCCTGAAGGACCACTGCCTGCTGCGGGCGGCCCAGGCCCACGAGAAGCTGCGCAGGTGGGAGCTGGCCGCCGGGCATTACCGCGAGGTGAGCCCGGGCTCGCCGCTCTACCCGGAGGCGCGCTTCAGCCTGTCGCGCGTGCTCCAGCGGCGCGGGGACATCCCTGGCGCGCTGGCCGCGCTCCAGGAGCTCATCGACAGCCGCCAGTCGCGCGGGCCGGACGCGCTGCGCATGAAGGCGCTGCTGGCCATCTGCGACCTGGCTCGCGCGCAGGGGCAGTACAACGCCGAGCACCGCGCGCTGCTGGAGGTCTGGGCGACGAGCCCGCTGTCCGTCGAGGCGCAGCGCGCCGCGCAGCGGCTGAAGGGGCTGCCGCTGCCCCTCAAGTGGCGGGTGCGCCGCGCCGAGGCGCTGGTGGAGCTGCACCGCAACCACGCGGGCATGGACATGCTGAGCGGGGTGCTGCGCAGCGTGGACCTGCCGGACGAGCTGGCGTGCCGCGCGCACCTCACCTACGGCCGGGCGCTGCGCAAGGAGCGGCAGCACCGCCGGGCCATCCAGATGCTGGCGCCCATGGTGGAGCAGTGCAACTCGCCGGAGTACCGGCCCCAGGCGCTCTACGTGCTGGGCTACTCGCAGTCGGTGGTGGACCCGAAGTCGGCCATCACCACGTATGCCACGCTCGCGCGCGACTACCCGGAGCATGGCTACGCGGATGACGCGCTCTTCTTCTCGGCGTGGTTCCTCCAGCGCACCGGCGACACGGACGCCGCGATGGCGCGCTACGAGGAGACGGCCCGTCGCTACCCCGGTGGCAACTTCGCGTCGGAAGCGCTGTTCCGCGCGTTCTGGCTGCACACGCGCCGCGATGAGCCCGAGGCCGCGCTGGCCGCGCTGAAGGCGGTGGAGCAACTCCCCGAGGCGGCGCGGACGGATGAGGCGCTCTGGCGCGCGCGGTACTGGACGGCGCGCATGCAGGAGGGAGGGCCCAACGCGGCGGAGGCGTTCGCCGCGTACGAACTCCTCGCCGCCGAGCGCCCGGCCGCGTGGTACGGGCTGCTGGCCCGCTCACGGCTGGCGATGCTCGCTCCGGAGCGGCTCGCGCGTGCGCGCTCCTCGGTGGAGGGCACGGGCGGCTCCGGCAAGTCGGATGGGACTGTCGAGTTGGTCGCCGCGGCCGGAAAGCCCGGTGGGAGCGTCGGGACCACCGCGTCGGCCGGCAATCCGGGCAGCGGCGCTCTTTCGGAGACCCTCACGGCCGTCTCCACGACCGGTGCCGCCGCCGCGCTGCCCGGGGCGCAGGGGTCGCGAGCGGGGACGGGGAGTCCTGTCGCGACCCTCGCCTCGACGTCCGGCAAGCCCGTGAAGCAGGCCGGAGGTGTCGCCAAGGCCGTCGCCGTCGAGCCGGGTGAGCCCGTCGAGGTCTGGCCGCTTCCTCCCGGTCCGCTCCAGAAGGACGCGCGCTTCGCGGCGGGCGTGGAGTTGCTGCGGATGGGGCTGCCCGGCGCCGTGGAGGAGTTCCTCGCGGTGGACACCCGCGCGCTGCCAGAGGCCCCGGCGCGGCTGCTCTACCAGACGGTGTTGCGCACGGGCCGTCGCAAGGCCGCGAGGCACGTGGCCCGCTCCGCCCTGCGCCAGGAGATCCACGGCCCGCTGAACGCCGAGTCTCGCCCCATCTGGGAGGCCACCTGGCCGCGCGCCTACCGCAACCTCATCGAGCGCTATGCCCGCGCCCACCGCGTGGACCCCGACCTGCTGCAGGGGCTCATCCGCGAGGAGAGCCGCTTCAACCCGAGGGCGCGCTCGTCCACCGGAGCGCTGGGCCTCGCCCAGCTCATGCCTGCCACGGCGCGGCAGGTGGCGGACTCACTGGACCTGCCCACGGTGAGCGAGGCCGCGCTCCTCCAGCCCGCGGACAACGTCCGCCTGGGCGCGGCCTATCTCGGCCAGCTCGTGAAGCACTTCGGGGGCAACGTGGCCTACGCGGTGGCGGCCTACAACGCGGGCCCTCGCGCGGTGGAGCGCTGGCGGCACGCGCTGCCCCAGGCCGAGCTGGACGAGTGGGTGGAGCACATCACCTTCGACGAGACGCGCGACTACGTGAAGAAGGTGCTCGGCAGCTACAGCGCCTACAAGCTCCTCTACGCGAACGAGCCCGCCGTGCTGCGCAACCTCCGCGTGGACGACGTCAGCGTGCGCTGAAGCCGTCAGTGGTCCCAGAGCTGGCGGCCGACGATTTCCGGGCCGTCATGGCCCGGCAGGTTCACGAGGACCTGCGACGTGCTCCAGCTCCAGACGTGCTCCAGGTTCCAGGGCGGCTCGCTGTTGCCGAACGTGGGCAGCAGCCGCCGGCGCTCCTCGTTGCTCAGGTTGGCGATGAGGGAGACGTTCCGGCGCACCGCCATGAACAGCTCCTCCAGGTCGCGCGAGCGGGACACGAGCGCCCGCACTTCCTCCTCGATGCCGCGATAGGAGGACACACGGGCCCGCGCCTCCTCCCCGGCGTCTCGCGAGTCGGACACGGGAGCTTGAACCGCATCCCGGGTCGGCTCCCGCGGCGTCGGCGCCTCGCGGCGCTCACCCTGGAGGCCCCACCATTCACCGCCCAGGCCCAGCGTCTCCGAGCCCGCGTCCCATCTTCCCCACCAGACGCGAGGGTCGACGTCGGAGGACTGCGCCGCACGGGTACCATCGACCACCAGGGTCTCCACGAAGCCGTAGAACGCGTTGACGGCCGGGCGCACGTGGAACCGGACGCTCCGCCCGGCCGCCAGCTCCTGGGAGGCCGCCTCGCGCAGCTCCTTCGATTGGATGTAATCCAGATTCCCCGGGTGGATGTCCTTGTCCATGCGGACCTCGGCGGACAGGGCGGAAGTGCCAGCGGGAAGGATGCCAGCACTCCGGAGCGGCGGGGAATGGGGGACGGGGCCGTGCACACCGGCCCCGCCACGGGGCCGCCTCAGAAGTTGAGGCCGCCGTCCACGTCGATGGTGCGGCCGTTGAAGTAGTCGCACTCGATGATGAACTTCACGGCGACCCAGATGTCCTCGGGCACGCCGATGCGGCCCACCGGAATGGAGGCCACCAGGGTGTCGCGGGCCTTCTGGTTCATGCCCTGCGTCATCGGCGTTTCAATCATGCCCGGGGCCACCGAGCCCACGCGGATGCCGAACGGGGCGAACTCGCGCGACCAGGTGACGGTGTTGGCGGCCAGCGCGGCCTTGGCGGACACGTAGTTGGACTGACCGCGGTTGCCGTGCCGGGCGATGGACGACATGTTCACGATGACGCCGGGCTTGGCCTCCTTCTCCACCATCTTCGCCACCACCTCGCGCACCATGAGGGTGGCGCCGGTGAGGTTGACGCCGATGACGGCGTTCCAGTCCGCCGTGGACAGCTTCTTCACCTGCCCGGTGGCCTTGTCCTTCTTCACCAGCAGCGCGTCACGCAGGATGCCCGCGTTGTTGATGAGGCCGTTGAGGCCGCCCATGGCGTCGTGCGCCCACTCGACGAAGGCGGTGATGTCCGCCTCGGAGGACACGTCCAGCTTGCGCCGGTGGATGCCGGCGGGCAGCGCGGCGAGGCGCTCCTCGTTGACGTCGCCCACGGCCACCTGGGCACCCGCCTCCTGCAGGCGCTGCGCGAAGTGCGCACCCATGCCCTGGGCGCCGCCGGTGACGATGATCTTGAGGTCCTTGAGCTGCATGTGTCTCTCCGCGAGTTGAGGCGGCGCGGTGCCCCGGTTGGAGTCCCGCGCCACCGGAAAAGTGGGCGCAGGCTACGCAACCGGGGCCGCGCTGGCCAGCGGTGAGACACCTGAAACCTGAATCGGCCTTCAACTTCGGAGAAGGTGGCCACCGCGCCGGTACACTCCCGGCGCGGTACGCCTCCAGCCTACATCGACGCGGCGATGACGGCGCCCAGGCGGCGCATGCCCTCGGTAATCAGCTCGGGCGGGCGGTTGGAGTAGTTGAGGCGCAGGAACTCCGCGCGCGGGTTGTTGGCGAAGAAGGGGCTGCCGGGCACGAAGGCCACCTTCTGCTCCACGGCCTTGGGCAGCAGGGCGTCGCCGCTCAGGCCCGCGGGCAGCTCCACCCACAGGAACATGCCGCCCTCGGGCGTCGTCCACTTCGTGCCGGCGGGCATGTGGAGCTTGAGGGCGTCCATCATCGCGTTGGCGCGCTCGCCGTAGACGGGCTTCAGGGTCTCCAGGTGGGCGTTGTAGTCGAAGCGGGTGAGCAGCTTGGCCACCGCGCGCTGGGCCAGCGTGGCGGTGTGCAGGTCCGTGGACTGCTTGGCGATGGTGAGGCTGCGCACGAAGTCGCGCGGGCCCACCACCCAGGCGATGCGCAGGCCCGGGGCGAGCGTCTTGGAGAAGGTGCCCAGCGACACGACGACGCCCTCGTCGTCGAAGGCGGCCATGGACGGCAGGTGGTTGCCGGTGAAGCGCAGCTCGCCGTACGGGTCGTCCTCGAGGATGAGGAAGCGGTGCTTCTGGGCCAGCCGCACCAGCTCGCGCCGACGCTCCAGCGCCAGGGTGGTGCCCTTGGGGTTCTGGAAGTTGGCGACGACGTAGACCAGCTTCGGCTTGTGCGTGGCCAGCAGGCGCTCCAGGTCGTCGGTGCGCATGCCGTGGTCGTCGCTGCCCACGGTGGCGAACTGCGCCTCGTAGGCGCCGAAGGTCTGCAGGGCCGCCAGGTAGCTGGGGCTCTCGACCACCACGAGGTCACCCGGGTCCAGCAGCACCTTGGCGACGAGGTCGATGCCCTGCTGCGAGCCGCTGGTGATGAGCACCTCGTTGGGGTTCGCCACGCGGCCGCGCTTCTGCAGGTGGCCGCAGATCCACTCGCGCAGGGGGCCGTAGCCCTCGGTGGTGCTGTACTGGAGCGCGGCGCGCCCCTCGGTGGCGAGCACCTCGGCGTGCGCCTCGGCGATGGCCTCCAGCGGGAAGAGCTCCGGAGCCGGCAGGCCTCCCGCGAAGGAGAGGATGTCCGGCCGCTCGGCGACCTTGAGGATTTCACGCACCGCGGACGTCTTGATGCGGGACATCCGCTGGGCCAGCCGCCATACCGGCGGAGGGGGAAGGGGTGCGCTCATTGCGTCGGCGCTCATGACTCACTCTCCTTTCAGCTGCTCGGGAGGGACACGCACGTGCGTGTCCTCCTTGATGGATGACAGGACGATGGTGGTCTGCGTACGGGTGACGCCCGCGATGGTGCGCAGCGTCTCGACGAGGAGCGAGTCCAGCGTCTTCGTGTTCGCCGTCTTGACCTTGAGGATGTACGAGTCCTGGCCGGCCACGCGGTGGCACTCCAGGACGTCCGGCAGCGCGAGCACCTTCTTGGCGAAGCCGTCGAAGTACTTCGGGTGCTCGATGTTCACGCCGATGAACGCGGTGATGTCCTTGCCCAGCTTCGACGCGTCCACCCGCGCCGTGTAGCCGGTGATGACGCCCCGGTCCTCCAGTTTGCGGATGCGCTCGGCCACCGCGGGCTGCGACAGCCCCACCGCGCGCGACAGCTCCAGCTGCGTGGCGCGGCCGTCGCGCTGCAGCAGGTCGATGAGGCGGTGGTCGAGCTCGTCCAGGGGCATGGGGAAGGGGGACCTTATTTTTATAAGTGCGGCGACGTTCAGGCAGTTAATTTAAATTTGATGTTCCAAGGATGCAACTGGGCATTCCCGGCCGTGTTGGCGGGTGCCCAGAGGTTGCCCGGGGGCTGATTGCACGGACGATGCCGTCGCGGGCGCGTCACGCGGACGGCCCGGGCGAGGGTTTTCGGAAGGGGAGTGGGAAAGGAAGGCGCCACCGCGGACCGTGGCTCTGCCCGGTGGGGCGAAGTCGGTGCCTCTCGGTGTGCGCGGGTGGACAGCGCGCCCGCGGGAGCGAGCGGGCGGGCGCGTGTCCGGGGGGAGGGGACTACTCGGCGGCGGCGCGCGGGAGCTGGCGCACGGCGTGGCCCTTCTTCTGGAGGAGGGCGACGAGACCCTCGGGGCCGACGACGTGGCCGGCGCCGACGACGACGAAGTGCGTCTTCGGCTGACCGAGCAGGGCGTCCACGCCGGTGGCCATCTGGACGTTGCGCTCGAAGAAGATGCGCTCGTAGACGGGGCGGTAGGTGGGGTCGGCGGCTCCCTCGAGGAGGAGCGTGGCCATGCCGTCGGCGTCACCGGCCTTCCAGGCGGAGATGAGCTGGTGGAGGACCTCGCCGGCCTCGCGGGTGCGGCGGAGCTGGTCGCGGAGCATGAGGTCCTGGAGGGCGTCCGGGGTGCCGGCGAGCATGCGCAGCTGGCCCTCGGCGGTCTCCAGCTCGAGGACGGGCTTGTTGGCGGCCTGGGCGCGGTCGAGGAAGGCGCGGTCCACGCCGTGGCCCTGCTGGTAGCCGGCCTTCTGCAGCTCGGTGATGCTGAGGACCATGCTCACGAGCCAGGGGCGCAGGGGCTCGAAGCTGGAGACGGGCACGCCCATGCGCTCGGTGGCGCGGCCGAGCAGCGTCATGGTGACGGGGTCGAGCCGCTGGGACAGGCGCTGGCCCTCGGGGAAGCGGCCCAGCTCCATGACGAGCTTCTGCATGACGGCGGGGTCCACCTTGCCCACGTCGACCTCGACGACGAGCGCGTCGGACTTCGCGAAGGCGGTCTCCATGGCGGGGGGCAGCGTCAGCTCGCCCTCGCGGCCCATGTGGATGGAGCCGACGATGTAGGCGGTGCCGCCGCGTCCGCTGCCGTCCTTCACCTCCCAGAGGAAGGCGTTGCCCGTGTCGGTGGGGGCATACGGCTTCGCCGGAGCGGGCGTGGAGGCGCAGCCCACACCGAGCAGCGCGGTGAGGAGCAGGGATGAGAGCAGGGACAGGCGCTTCATGGCGTGGGGTTCCCCCAGGGGTGGCCGGCGCATCGAACCACCGGGCCGGCGGCGGAGTCGAGGTGCTCGGGGTGCGGGTGGGGCGTCAGAGAATCACGCCGTCGAGGGTGTCGAGGGCGGCGCGGATGGCTTCGACCGTGGTGCCGGTGCGCTTCGCCACGGCCGGGGCGAAGTACGTCACGGCCGCCGTTTCGAGCGGGCCCTCCGTGAAGGACTCCACGGTGATGCGCATGGTGCCGGGCCACGGGAGGGCGAGCAGCTCGTCCTTGCGGCGGACGGGGTCGAGGATGGTGAAGCAGGGCCAGGAGGGGAACTTCAGGGTGCGGGCGTCGCATCCCATGAAGACACAGGCCTCCAGTCGTGCCTTGGAGAAGTCACAGGCCTCAATGCTGCCGAAATCTGGCTCCTCCGCGTATGGCCAGCGACCGAACTCGCAACCGCTGAGCGCTCCCGTGAATGTGCAGCCCTTCAAGACCACGCCGTTCCAACGAAAGCCCTTCAGCTCCCTCTTCACGTCGATGACGCAGTCAACGAGTTGTGTCTTGCTGATGACCAACGCCCTCGCAGCCACTTGGATGACGAGTGTGCAGTTCTTCAGCGTCAGGTGGTGACCCAGGTAATAGAGCTCCGTCTTGCTGTTGAGCTCGAGGCGTTCGCCTGTGATTTCCTGGTCGCGGAACTGAATCATGGAGTTTGGAAGCCTCGTCCTGGTCAGAAGGTGATCATGCGGAAGAGCTCACCCGCCATGCGCTGGCCGTGCAATGCCAGGTTCGAGTCCGTGCCGGAGAGCACCTCGTACCTACAGCCGGTGACGGGGTCAATTGCATCAACTCCCTTCTTGTTCCACCTCAGCTCCAGAAACTGTTCGCTCAGGCGGTTCTCCACGTAGCGGCCCCGGGCCTGTCGTTCCAGAAGCTGTGCCAACCAATGGTCGCCTCGAGAGGCAGCCGTTTTGATGGCTTCTCGCTCCTGCGCCCTGAGCAGGTGCGGTCCCCAGCGCTGTGCAGCCTGAGCCGCTGCTGCCTGGAGCGCATCTCCAACAGGGTCCGTCGCTGGAACGTCCTTGAGAGACTTGTTCGCGGGCACGTGCCAGCGCTGGCCGTCGATGACCACCTGCCGGTTTCCTCCCTGGTGCCGGATGATGGTGGCCACCGCGCGGGTAGTCGCGGGCGCCGTGCTCGCCGCACTCCCGGGGCTCTTCATCAGCACGGCGAAGGTGCCTTCGGACGAGGCCGCCACCGTCTCCACCTCGGCCATCGCCGCGAGCCGGATGCCGCCCTGCGCCTCCGCCTGCACCGCCGCCTGCTGGAAACCGGGCAGCTGGGGCACCTTCTTCGCCAGCGGCTTCACCGCGCCGCCCAGCGCCGCCGTGGCCAGCATCACCAGGGCGCGTGCGGTGTTCTCCCCCAGCACCCGGCCGAACGACTCTCCGGCGCGGCTCAACTCGTCGAAGGAGGTGGCCCGGTTGGCGTCCTCCACCAGCCGCACCCAGCCCCGCGCCAGGCTCCACACCGTGTCCACGCCCAGCCAGGCCAGCAGGGCCACCGTCAGTCCGGCCGCGACCCCTTTCGAGACCGGGTCGGGCAGCGCCCACAGCATCAGGTACACGGTCGCCGTCCACACCAGCATGGACAGCACGGCGGACGGCTCCACCATGCCCCGGAGCGCGTGCCGCGTCTCCGCCAGCACCGAGCCCAGCGAGATGGCCAGCGCCAGCGCGTACCGGTCCTCGCCCCGCACGGTGGGCCCGTCCACCAGCAGGCGCAGACAGTCCCCACCGCCCTGCGTCCGCTCGCACCAGCGCAGGTACTCGCGCGTCAGCGCCACCTCGGAGGCGGAGGCGGCGCCGCTCACCGTCACGGGCGCCAGCCGGATGACGTGCCCATCCCCACCGTCCCGCGCCTCCTCGAACAGTCGCCGCGCCGCCGCCTGGGGGCGCGCCTCCGACCTCACGTCACGGGCCAGCCGCGTCACGGCCTCCGTGAAGTCCTCCGCGTCCACTTCCACGGGCTCCACGGGCATGGTTCGCGGCGAGACGACGCTCAGCCCGTACCGCGCCACCTCGGGGCCGACCTCCCACGCGTCCTCCGCCGCGCGCGTGACACGCGGGGTGCCGCCGCAAGCAGTCAGCAGTATCAGCAGGACGGCACCGGCCCGACGCGCTGTCATGGAGAGCCCTTCCACCCGGGGGAGACCTCCACATTACGTGTCCAAACCCACGCCGACGGGTAGCGCCTTGCCCCACACCGGCACCGCGGCGCACGCTCCTCCTCTGAAGGCCGATCACCCATCCACGACTTCGTCACGGCGCTGGAACCCGGACCGCCAGTCCGCGCAGCATGGGCCCATGGAGGAACACTTCCTGCTGCTCCCCGAGGAGCTCCCGTCCGGGGCGGTGACGGGCCTGCCGGCGGAGGCGCTGGCACAGCTGCGGCGCGAGCTGGAGCGCACGGGAAGGCTCTCCGTCTACGAGGCCCGCGGCCTGCGCGTGGCCGAGGAGCACCGCAAGGCCGGCGGCTGTGTGCTCTGGGCCTTCTCCTGCCTCGCGGACGCGCTCGTCTGTTGTCAGGCCGGACCCCGGGATGCGCGCTTCCTGACCCAGGGGCCCGCGCCCATGCACGTGGTGCGCGTGGAGGGACAGCGCCTCCTCGCGGACTCGCGCTTCATCCGCTCCGCCCTGGCCTCCCTCTCCACCGAGCCTCCCGGCCTCCTCCCCACGCGCCAGCACGCCTGGCTCCGTGACGCCGACTACACCCAGGAGCAGTGGCTCCTCGCCCTCACCCGCGAGGAACTGGCCCGGGCCCCGCGCCTGCCACCCCAGCGCGCCCTGGAGGCCGTGCTCGACGTCACCCTGCGAGCGACCCGCGAGCGCACCGAGCGTGAGCGCCTCGGGCGCCTGTCCCGCGCCCTCGGCGAGTGGCGCCCCGACGCGCTCCAGGCCTTCGCCCCCCTGCGTGAGCACGCCGCCTCGGCTTTCGCGGTAGGCTGATCTCCCTCGCGACGCAATGTCGCTGACGCCCCGCGTCGCGTTCCAGGTTTGACGCGCGGAGCCATGGCCCGCGCTTTGACAACCCCTCCAACCGAATGCTACCGCTAGGTGAAACATGAATCGGCCTTCAACTTCTCCAGACCGCGCCGGGCCCGTGACGCCGCGAGGGCAGCGGACGCGCGCGAAGTTGCTGAAGGCCGCCGAGTCCGTGTTCGGAGAGAAGGGCTACGAGCGCGCCTCCATCGCCGACATCACCCGCAAGGGTGGCGTGGCGCTGGGCACCTTCTACGTGTACTTCCCGGACAAGCAGTCCATCTTCGTGGAAGTGGTGGACGAGCTGGGCACGCGCCTGCGCCGTCTCATCGGCGAGTCCACCGCCGGCTGCGCCAACCGCATGGAGGTGGAGCGCGAGGGCCTGCGCACCTTCTTCCAGTTCGTGCGCCAGCACCCCAACCTCTACCGCATCGTGCGCCAGGCCGAGTTCGTGGACGAGGCCTGCTACCGCCGCTATTACGACCGCTTCGCCAAGGGCTATGTCCGCGGCCTCACCCAGGCCATGGACGATGGCGAGGTGCGCCGCATGGACCCGGAGGCGCTCGCCTATTGCCTGATGGGCATCGGTGACTTCCTCGGCATGCGGTGGATTCTCTGGGAGGACAACCCGGGGATGGAGCGCGTGCTCGACACCGCGATGAACCTCATCCAGCACGGGCTGGACTCCGGGGCCGCTCCGGCGCGCAACAGCGTCAAGGCCGCCCCCGCCTCGAAGAAGAAGAACACCCTGCGTCCCGCGCGCCGTCCGGCGCGGGGCGCCCGGAGCTGAAGAAAACCCATGCGATACGCGCAGATCCTCTCCACCGGCCGCTACGTCCCCGAGAAGGTCCTCACCAACGCCGACATCGAGAACATCCTCGGCGAGAAGGTGGACGAGTGGCTCCAGCAGAACGTGGGCATCCGCGAGCGCCATGTCATGGCGGATGACCAGGCCACCAGTGACTTGTGCGTGGCCGCCGCGCGCCAGGCCCTGGAGCGCTCGGGCACGAAGCCGGAGGAGCTGGACCTCATCATCGTCGCCACCGACACGCCGGACTACTTGAGCCCCGCCACCGCCTCCGTGGTGCAGGCCAAGCTGAACGCGCCCAACGCCGGCACGTACGACCTCAACTGCGCGTGCGCCGGGTGGGTGACGGCGCTGGACGTGGGCTCGAAGACCATCGCCGCGGATGACAGCTACCGCCGCATCCTCGTGGTGGGCGCGTACGGCATGACGCGCTACGTGAACTGGAAGGACAAGAAGACCTGCACCCTGTTCGCGGACGGCGCGGGCGCGGTGGTGCTGGGCGCCGGTGACAAGCCCGGCTTCATGGGCGCGAAGCTGCTGGCCAACGGCGAGTACCACGACGCGCTCGGCATCTACACCGGCGGCACGCACCGCCCGGCCACCGCCGAGTCGCTCCAGCTCACCAACGGCAAGCCCGCCGTGCAGTTCGTCCGCAAGTTCCCCGCGACCTTCAACACCGAGCGCTGGCCCATGCTGCTGGACCAGCTCCTCAAGCGGCAGAACCAGACGCTGGACGACGTGAAGCTCTTCGTCTTCACCCAGCTCAACCTGCGCACCATCGAAGCCACCATGAAGGTGCTGAACCAGCCCATGGAGAAGGCGCACTACACGATGGACAAGTGGGGCTACACGGGCTCGGCCTGCATCCCCATGACGCTGGACGATGCGGTGGTGCAGGGCAAGGTGCGCCGCGGTGACCTCGTGGCCTTCTGCGCCAGCGGCGGCGGGCTGGCGATGGCCTCCGCGCTCTACCGCTGGACGGCTTGAGCCACACGCGTGAGGGAGGGGACGCGCATGTTCATCGGAGACTGGATGGGCCGGGGCGCCCTGTACTGGCCGGACGCCGTCGCGGTGGTGGACACCGCGAAGGGCGAGGCCGGGCGCTTCACGTACCGCGCACTCAACGCGCGCGCCGAGGCGCTGGGCGGCTGGCTGCGCGACGTGGCCGGTGTGAAGCGCGGCGACCGCGTGGGCCTCGTGGCCCACAACGGCGTTGAGTACCTCGACGCGCTCTTCGCCTGCGGGAAGATTGGCGCCATCCTCGTCCCCTACAACTGGCGCCTGCATGCCTCCGAGCTGACGGACCTCGTCCGCTCCATCCGCCCCGGCGTGCTCCTGTTCGGCGACGAGTTCCGCGACGCCGTGGCCCAGGTGCGCGAGCGCGTGGGTGACAGCTTGCGGCTGGTGGCCCTGGAGTCCCAGGGGCTGCCCGGCGCGGACGCGTACGCGACGGCGCTGGCGCACGTGCCCCAGGCGCCGGTGAAGAACGACGTGGTGGCCGAGGAGGACATCCTCTGCCTGCTCTTCACGGGTGGCACCACCGGACGCAGCAAGGGCGCGCGCATCAGCTACCGCATGGTGGCGTGGAACACGCTCAACACGCTCGTCCACGAGGTGCGCCCGGGCGACGTCACGGTGACGCACACGCCCATGTTCCACACGGGCGGGCTGCTCGTGTACACGGTGCCGCTGCTCACCGTGGGCGGCACCGTCGTCCTCATGCGGCGGTGGGACCCGGAGGAGCTGCTCACGCTCATCCCCCGCGAGAAGGTGACGCTCTTCTTCGCGGTGCCCACGCAGTACCAGCAGCTGCATGACTCGCCGCGCTTCAAGTCCACGGACTTCTCCTCCGTGCGCTTCATGACGAGCGGCGGCGCGGCCATGCCGGTGCCCCTCATCCAGGCATGGCAGGCCGTCCACCCGGTGCCCTTCAAGCAGGGCTTCGGCATGACGGAGTTCGGCCCCGGCCTGTTCAGCATGGGCCCGGAGTTCGCCGTGTCGAAGGCGGGCTCCATCGGTCGGCCCAACTACTTCATCGCCGCGAAGCTGGTGGACGACGACGGCCGCGAGGTGCCGGTGGGCGAGGTGGGTGAGCTGGTGCTCAAGGGCCCGTCCATGTGCTCCGGCTACTTCGAGGACACGGCCGCCACCGAGGAGGCCATCGACTCGGACGGGTGGCTGCACACGGGCGACCTGGCGCACCGGGACGCGGACGGCTTCTACTTCATCGCCGGGCGCAAGAAGGACATGTTCATCTCCGGCGGGGAGAACGTGTACCCGCTGGAGCTGGAGTCCGCCCTCTACGAGCACCCCGCCGTGCAGCAGTGCGCGGTGGTGGGCGTGCCCGACGCGAAGTGGGGCGAGGTCGGCCGGGCCTTCGTGGTGCTGAAGCCGGGCGAGCAGGCGTCCTCCGAGGCGCTGCTGGAGCACCTGCGTGGTCGGGTGGCACGCTTCAAGGTCCCCAAGCGGGTGGAGCTGGTGGAGCGCCTGCCGGTGTCCGCGGCGGGGAAGATTCTCAAGCGCGAGCTGCGCGAGGCGGCCATCGCCGCGGACCGCGCCGGTGCGCCGGGCTGAGTTCGAGCCTCCCGGAGGGGCCCGTCCTTGGGCCCTTCCGCCATCACCTGTGACGACATCCCGGCGGCCGGTGCCACCGGAGTAAGAGGAGCAACCCCATGAAGACGAAGCTGCTTTCCGCGGTGGTGCTGTGCACGGTGGGCCTGATGGGCTGTGGCGATGACTCCGACCCGGCGCCCACCAACAACCCGCCCAAGCTCGACAGCCAGCAGGGCATCATGACCTACGTCGAGGGCAAGCGGATGGTCATGGAAGGGGCGAACATCCCCAGCCACCCGAACGGCGTCAACGAGGGTCTGGACTTCGGCGCCGCCTCGCAGTGCTACCAGAAGGTCACCATGTCCGTTCAGGCGGGCAACTTCACGGTGGACAGCATCCCCGGCACCATCGAGGGCGGGACGCAGACCACCCCGGGTACCTGCAACAAGACGCTCCCGAAGAACGCGCTGAGCTTCACTTCCCGCAACGTCCTCATCGAGAACGTGGCGGCGGACGGCAGCTGCTTCAACGTCGTCTTCACCTACCCCAGCTTCAAGCAGGTGGGCCGCGGCGGCTTCTCCGCGGACGGCAAGACGCTGAACCTCGAGATCTTCTTCGAGAACGCCGCGACGGGCGCCAATTGCGAGGCCGGTCCGGTGGGCTCGAAGACCATCAACCTCGTGGCCAATGGCCAGAGCTACCCGTTCCCCGGCAACGCGGTGCAGAAGTACGTCATCCAGTAGCGGTACGCCTCGCCGTTTCCGGAAGGAGGGCGCGCTCCCTCCCTCCTTCCGTGAGGTGGCCGGGTGGGAGGACTTCCCCCGGCGCCCGTGGGAGCAGCAGCGTCATGTGACGGCCCGTCCCCCTCTGTCCCGAGGTGTCTGGAGGGCCGGTGACACACGGCATCAAGAGAGCGGTGACATCCCGAGCCCGGCCCGTGTGCCGGGAGTGCCCCTCTCCGGGGGCCGAGGTGCGTATGGCATGGTGGTGGCTGTCTGAGACATGCAGGACGGCGCGGCGGGCCGCGGGGCTCGTCGCCCTGGCGCTCGCGGGCGCCTCGCTCCCGGCGGCGGCGCAGAGCACGCCCGTCCCGGGCCTGTATTACGGCGAGTGGTACGAGGAGAAGAACCGCGACGAGGATGCGAAGCCTCGCGAGTTCATCCTCATCAACTACTTCTTCACCCGCCTCTCGTTGACGAACGAGGTGGGTGACCCGGCGGGCCTGCGCGGCGTGTCGTTGGGGCCCATCGGCGCGCTGGCGGGCAGCGCGGTGCGCGTGGAGCCGTCGCAGTCGGCGTACTTCGTCGAGCAGCGCTGGATTCCCGTCATCGAGTACAGCCCCCACTTCGTGGACGGGCTGGCCTCCTTCCGCGCCCAGTTCGAGGTGGACTTCCTGTGGGGCCGCTCGGCCAACGCCGTGCAGCAGAACGAGGGCGGTGGCTTCAACGCGGACCAGGTCAACATCCAGACCAAGAACGTCAACGTCGCCATCTACCCGACGCGCAAGCCGAGCCAGCTCACGCTGCTCATCGGCACCCAGCCCGTCTACGACTCCCTCTACGACCCCACGCGCACGCCGCTGGCCGACATCACCCGCACCGGTTACAAGCTGGCCTTCCTCGGCAGCGACGCGACGGGCCTGTCCATCTTCAGCAGCTACAAGGGCCACGCGAGGCTGAGCCTGCTGCCGCTGGGCACCGCCCAGGCGGACAAGGCCACCCGGGGTGACCCGCGCCTCAAGTACATCTGGCTGGCCATGGCGGACTACACCTACCCGGTGCGTCCCAACACCAACGTGGGCGTGTCCGCGTGGGCGCTCAACGACGCCACCAAGGGCGACGCCTACGCCTTCGACGGCCTCGTGAAGAGCGGCCCGTCCTCCACGGGCCTCAACAGCTTCACGGGCACCGCGCGCTTCCCCATCGAGCGGCCCGAGGGCACCGTCTTCTGGGTGGGCGCCAACTTCAACCACAACATCGACTTCCGCATGGGCCGGCTCGGCGCGTCCGGCTTCGTCATGTACAACGGCGGCGAGTACACCAGCGACGACCCCGAGCGCTCCGCGCTGGACACGCTGACCATCTCCGGCCTCTCCGCCAACCTGGAGCTGATGTACCAGTGGGGCCGCGGCCCCGCGGACGTCGTCACGCTGGAGGGCATGTTCACCACCGGCGACAACAACCTCGCCGATGACCGCTACACCGGCGCCTTCACGCTCAACCAGTACGGCCTGCCCGGCGCCGTCTGGTTCAACCACAAGATGCTCATCCTGTTCCCGTTCACCAGCACGGTGAACAACTACACGGGCGCGGTGACGGACATCTCCAACCAGGGCTACGGCCTGCGCGCCGGTATCGCCTCCGCGGCGTGGGACATCGTCCCCAACAAGCTCAACCTCAAGCTGGCCACGGGCATCGCCAACTCCGGCGCCACGCCGGCGCGGTGGAGCCCGGACGTCCGCCGCGGGCGCTTCATCGGCGCCGAGGTCAACGCCGAGCTGCGCTACCACATCCGCTACCTCATGACGGCCGGTCTGCACGCCGGCTACATGTTCCGCGGCAGCTTCTACGACGGCTCCACCACCGTGCGCTCGGACCCGTTCGCCGTGTTCTCCACCTTCACCTGGTACGCGTTCTGACCATGAGCACCTCCCGCGCCTTTACCGCCCTGCTCCTCGCGGCGGGGCTGTCCTCCGCCGGCTGCGCTCGTTCGTACGCTGGCCAGTCCGCCATCTCCTTCCAGGACCTGGACTACACCTCCGAGTCCACGAAGCAGCCGTGGCCCGTGAAGCGGCTGCCGCTGAAGGAGATTGCGCTCCAGTACAACACCGCCACCGTGCCCGAGGTGGCCTACGTGGACCTGCCCGGGGCCACCCCGGAGGCGAAGACGGTGGTCTTCATCCACGGGCTCGGCTCGTACCTGAAGTTCTGGCGCTCGCAGCTCGACGTCTTCCACCAGCAGGGCTACCGCGTCATCGCCGTGGACCTGCCGGGCTACGGCAAGTCCGACAAGCCGGGCACCTTCCCGTACACCATGGAGGCCATGGCCGACGTGGTGCGCGAGTTGGTGAACGCGCTCGGCCTGGACAAGCCCATCCTCGCCGGGCACTCCATGGGCGGGCAGACGTCGCTCTCCTACGCCATCCGCTACCCGGACGCGCTGAGCGGGCTGGTGCTGGTGTCGCCCGCCGGCTTCGAGAAGTTCTCCTGGAAGGAGAAGGCCTGGTTCGAGCGGGTGATGAGCACCGAGTTCATCAAGACCGCGCCGGAGTCCGCCATCTGGGGCAGCGTGCGCCAGGGCAACTTCATGACCTGGCGGCCGGAGCTGGAGTGGCTGATTGAAGAGCGCGTGCGGCTGGCGAGGTCGCCCGAGTTCGACTCCTACGCCTACGCCAACGTCCGCACGGTGCGGGGCCTGGCGCACAACGACTTCGTGCGCGACAACCTGCACCACGTCACCGTGCCCACGCTCATCGTCTACGGCACGGATGACCGGCTCATCCCCAACCCGTTCCTCCACGGCGGCGAGGCGCGCGACATCATGGAGTACGGCGCCTCGCGGATTCCGGGCGCGAAGCTGGTGCCGCTGAAGGGCTGCGGGCACACCGTGCAGCTCGACTGCCCGGCGCGCTTCAACGAGGCGGTGCTCCCGTTCGTGAGCGCCGTGGCGCAGGGGCAGATTGCCGTTCCCGAGGGCACCCCGCCGAAGGAGGAGGCCCCGACGCCCGTGGCGCCGTCCACGCCGGCCTCCGGTCCGACGACGCCGGAGAGCGTGCCTCCGGCGACGCCGGGACAGGAGGGGGCTCCGGCTCCCGCGGACGCTCCGCGCCCGTGACACGGTGAAGAAGCAAGGCCCCACCTTCGCTTCGCCGCGAGGGTGAGGTTTCCCGTCGAGGGCGTGAGGCCCCACCTTCGCTTCGCCGCGAGGGTGGGGCTTCTTCGTTGGTGCGGCCGGCTACGGGATGACGTGGCTGCGCACCATGCTGTACTGCACGGCGGCCGTCAGGTCCTTCGAGTTGAAGTGCCCGTACGGGTAGCCCGAGTACACCTTCTCGCCCGTCTGGCCGGGGATGCGGGAGGTGTACTCGCCGTAGACGATGCCGCCGTAGCCGATGACCTCGTCCGCGGTGGAGTAGATGGTGTAGCGGTACGTGCCCTCGTAGCCGCTGGAGGCGCGCAGGTCGTTGAGGTACGCCGAGCGGCCCACCACGACGCCGAGGTACAGGTAGCCCGGGTACAGGCCGTTGGTGGAGCCGCAGGTGGGCGTGCCCGGCCCCGTCTGGTAGCAGGACGTCAGGCCGAGGTTGGCGCCGGCGATTCCGACGAAGGTGTCCACCGAGCCCTTGATGGGCGCGCCCACGTAGTAGTCACCACCGTTGGCGGAGTCGTTCGCCCAGCCGCCCAGGATGGCCTTGCGCGTCAGCGTCACGCCCATGGAGTGGGTGACGATGTCCACCTGACTGGCGCCGGTGTAGAGCAGCACCGCCTCGATGAACTTGCGCACCTTCATGACGTTCGTCTTCGAGTGGTACTGGTACGCGGACATCGCCGCGTTGGCCGGGCCCCACGTCGTCGCATACAGCTCGCTCGTCTTGTAGCCCTTCGAGTGGAAGTACTCGATGGAGGCGTTCCAGCCCGTCTGGCCAAGGGTGCCGGTGCCCACCGCCTTGTCCGAGTTGCCGTGGATGAAGATGACGGGCTGGTTCACCACGGTGTCCGTGCTGCTGGCCCTGCCGCCGTAGCTGCCGCCGGACAGGTCCGCGCGCACGAAGTCGTAGCTGCTGTAGCCGTTGTCCGTGAGCCACTGGCGGAAGTGCGCGGTGACGCCGGTGGAGGAGACGGCGGCGGACTCGGCGGTGCCGATGTCCTCGCCCGCGGGCGCTTCGACGGCGGGGGACTCCGGAAGAGGCGACTCGACGTCGACGCCCTCGCCGCAGCCGGTGATGGAACCGAGCAGCAGCGAGCCCGCGATGAACAGCGAATGCCGCAGACGCATGGACTTCTCCTTGGATTGTTGGGGGGTGCGCGCGGAGAAACACGATGTCTCGTCGCGCGCGCTGAGCAGTCTAATGACTCGACATGAACGCGTCGTCAGATGAATCGACGTTCATGTGCGTTGTCGCAATGCGTCGCGTGATACTCACGTGTTCATGCGTGCACGGAAGGTCGTCATCTCGAAGGCGGGTGGGTACGAGCGGCTCCAGGTTGAAGACCTGAATCAGCCTTCACCTGGGCCCGGTGAGGTCGTCGTCGCCACCGAGGCCATCGGCGTGAACTATGCGGACTGCGTCATCCGCATGGGGCTGTACGCGTCCGCGAAGGAGTACGTGGGGTGGCCCATCACCCCCGGCTTCGAGTTCGCGGGCACGGTGGTCTCCACGGACCCTGGTGTGACGGACCTGGCTCCGGGGACGCGTGTGTTCGGTGTCTCGCGCTTCGGCGGCTACTCGACGCACGTTGTCGTGCCGCGTCATCAGGTGTTCGCGCTGCCGTCGGGGCTGACGATGGAGCAGGCGGCGGGGTTTCCGACGGTGTTCCTCACGGCGTACTACGCGCTGTTCGAGCTGGCGCACCCGCGGCCGGGGGCGAGCGTGCTGGTGCACTCGGCGGCGGGCGGGGTGGGAAG
>NZ_JABBJJ010000096.1 GCF_012933655.1 Pyxidicoccus fallax
CCACGCGCCCACCCGCCCCTTCGCGTCGTGCAGCGGCACCAGCAGGCGCTCCACGTCCGTCTCGCCCCGGGCGCGCGGCAGCCCGCCCACCACGCGCACGCCGAGCGCCGCGAACAGCGGGTCCGGCGCGTCCAGCCGCGCCGCCGAGTCGTGATTGCCACCGATGACGACCACGTCCAGGCGCGGCAGCCGCCGCCGGGCCCGGGCCACGAAGTGGTACCAGGCCGCCTGCGCCTCCGCGCTGGGGTTGGCGGTGTCGAAGATGTCGCCGGCCACCAGCAGCGCGTCGACGGACTCCGCCTCCAGCGTCTCCAGCAGCCAGTCGAGGAAGGCGGCATGCTCCGCCTCCCGCGAGACGTCGTACAGCGTGTGCCCCAGGTGCCAGTCCGACGTGTGCAGCAGGCGCATCCCGCGTTCACCCTCCCTCGCCCCACGGCGCTCGGGCCGCGGGCAGCCTCCCCTGGGGGAGCCACCCGCTCCAAGCGGCGGGCGCTTGCTCCCTTACTCGCTCGCTCTGACATGCGCGCAAGTTCCTGGAAGTACGAGGCGTTACGAAAGGGACTCTCCCGCCAGGTCCTGGCCTCCCACCCCACGCGCGGAGGTGGGCGCCCCGAGACGTGGAGTGAAGACGGGACATCCGCGAAGTCAAACGCGTTTCGATAGCGAACGCCGGAGGAAGACGTCGCTTGTGGGGCCCCCACCGGGCGTGGACAGCTCGCCGCGACATGCGCATCCACGTGAATGGTGTCTCCCTCTTCTTCGACACGGAGGGCCCGTCGCTGGAGCAGCACGGCCCCGAGCTTCGCGAGCGGCCCACGGTCGTCGCCATCCATGGCGGTCCGGGCCTCGACCACTCCATGTACCGGCCGGCGCTCTCGGCCCTCGCGCGGACGGCGCAGGTCGTCTACCTCGACCTGCGCGGCAACGGGCGCAGCGAGCGGAGCACCCCGGACCGCTGGAACCTGACGACGTGGGCCGAGGACGTGCGGGCCTTCTGCGACGCGCTCGGCATCCACAAGCCGGTGGTGCTCGGCGCCTCGTTCGGGGGCTTCGTCGCCCAGGCCTACGCGACGCGCTTCCCGGAGCACCCGGGCCGGCTGGTGCTGCTGAGCACCAACGCGCGCTTCGAGCTGACGCGCTCGCTGCCCATGTTCGAGCGGCTCGGAGGCGCGGAGGCCGCCGCCATCGCCCGGCGCTTCTTCACGGACCCCACGCCCGACGCCTTCCAGCAATACGTGCGGGTCTGCTACCCGCTCTACTCGCGGCAGCCCGCGAAGCACCCGAGCCCCGCCCCCATCATCCACGGCGACGTGGCCCTGCACTTCATCGGCGGGGAGTGGCACACGTTCGACTTCCGGAAGGAGCTGGGGCGCATCCGCTGCCCCACGCTCGTCCTCGCCGGAGAGCATGACCCGGTGCTGCCCTTCGTGGGCTCCCAGGAGCTGGTCTCCCAGCTGCCGCCGGAGCAGGTCCGCTTCGAGCGCTTCCCCGACTGCGGCCACGAGCTGCTCGCCGAGCGCCCGGACCGCGTCGTGGCACTGATGGAGGACTTCCTCCGCGCGGGGTGACTGGCCAGCGTGAGACGGGTGGTGGATGCTCCACCGCCATGCCCGACATCGACTACACGCTGTACGTCTTCGTGGCCGCTCTGGTCGTGCTGTCCCTGATGGCCGGCTTCGATACCGCGCGCAAGAAGAAGCGGCGGCGTCAGGCATGGAAGGCCCTCTCGTCCCGGCACGACTGGGGCTTCAGCGAGCGCGGGAACACGCTGGAGGTCCAGGGCCTCTTCCGCGGCCAGCAGCTCTCGTTGCTCACGGAGCGCCGCCGTCACCGGGACGAGCATGCGGTCGCGACGGTGCTGCGGCTCGAGCTCAGCGCGATGCCACCCGAGCCGACCGTGGAGTCCGAGGGCCTTGGGGACAGGTTCCTCAAGCTCTTCGGCCACGGGGACGAGGAGGTGGGCGACGAAGAGCTGGACGCGGCGCTCGACATGAAGCGCGTCACGCCCGAGACGCGCGCCCTGCTCCGGAATCCGCGCGTGCGCGAGCAGCTGCTGGCGCTGCACCGGACATTCAAGCGCTTCTCCATCGAGGCGGGACTGCTGGAGGCGGAGCAGCGCGGAATCCCAGACACCGTCGAGGCGCTGGAAGCCCTGTTGGCTCCAGCGCTCGGCCTGGCGACGGCGCTACAAGAGGCCGTGAACGGCAAGCGCGAGGAACTGGGGAGCTGAGGGCGGCGACCGCGCGCCGCCCCGGACGTGCCTCACTCCCCGCGCGCCCGCCTCCGCCGGAGCGCCAGCGCGGCGAGCGCCATCCACGCGAGCGGCGCCACCGGGGCCGCGCCGCAGCCGCAGCCGCTCTCGTCCTCCACGCCCCCGGGAACACCCGTCCCAGCGTCCGGCGTGCCCGTCCCAGCGTCCGGCGTGCCCGTCCCAGCGTCCGGCATGACCGTCCCAGCGTCCGGCGTGACCGTTCCAGCGTCCGGCTCCGCCTGCTCACAGGACCTGTCGCCGACGCACACCGTCACCTCCACCTCGCCTTCCATCTCCGCCGAGTCCACCACGACGAACCGCACCGTGTGCAGGCCCGGCGTCAGCGTCGTGGTGTCCCAGCGGTTGTGCTCGCCACCGAAGTGGAAGTGGTTGTCCGTGCGCCGGTCCGTGTACTGCAGCACCCCGTCCACGTAGAACTCCGCGCGGGTGCAGCCCACGTCATCCTGGCAGTCTCCGAAGAACTCCGCCGTCGTTCCCGACACGCGCTCCCCAGCCTCCGGGCGCGTGAGGATGGCGCGCGGCGGCTCATCCGCCTTGGTGATGAGGGTGAAGGTCTGCGTCGCGTCCGGCGACTCGCCATTGCCCACCCTCACGCTCACCTCCGTCGCCCCCGGCGCGGCGGGCGTCCAGGAGATGAGGCCGGATACCGCGTCGATGGTCATTCCCGAGGGCACCGGCTCCACCAGTGCGTACGTGGGCGTCGGCCGCCCCCGCGCCTCCACGTCGTAGCTGTAGGGGGCCCCCACCACCGCGGCGAGGCCGGGCGTGGAGGTGATGGTGGGAGCCAGCGGCTCGTCATCCGCCTCGGTGACCCGCACCGAGCGCGCATCCAGGCCCGCGGCGGCCACGGTGACGGTGGCCACGCCATCCACGTTGTCCGCGTCCGGCGCCGCCGCCAGCGTGACGGTCCTCGGCGTGCTCCAGTTGGCGCGCGTGAACTGGAGCGTGGCCCCCTCCCGCACGGAGATGTCGCCGTCGCCCTCCGTGCGCGCCACGGTGACGGTGACGTTGCCCGAGGGCTGCTTCGACAGCGACACGTCGAAGGTGACGGTGCCGTTCTCGGGAACGACGACGCTGTTGGAGGACAGCACCAGCCTCGGGCTGTTGTCGTCGATGGTCGTGGCCAGCACCTCCACGGTGTCCATCCCCTCCGCCGTCACCAGGAAGGTGGCGGTGTCCGGCGTCGAGTCCTCGTCCTCCGCCGCCGAGAGCGTCACCCCCTGGGGCACGCTCCAATCCGTCGGGCCGAAGGTGAGCGACTCGCTGGCGACGATCAGGTCCTCGGAGCCGCCCACCTCGCGCACGACGCGGACGGTGACAGGCGCGGTGGGCGCCTCGGACAGCCGCACGGTGAAGGAGGCGCGCCCGCCCTCCACCACGCGCGGATGGAGCCCGGACACCACCAGCTTCCGTCCGGGCTGCGCCGGGGAGATGCGGCGCAGCGTGCCGTTGGTATAGCCGAGGGCGTAGAGCGCCCCGTCCGGCCCCATGGACATGTCCACGTTGCCGCTGAAGCCCGTGCCCCACTCGTCCACCGTGGCCACCGAGCCGTCTCCCGCCAGCGTCACCCGCGTCACCTGCCCGGAGTTGTAGTCCCCGAAGAAGAAGTTGCCGCGGTACGCCGGCCCGAAGAGCGTGGAGTCCACGAAGGTGCCGCCGGTGATGGAGCCGCCCAGCGCCTGCGTCTTCGCGGTGCCGCCGCCGCCCGTCGCATCCGGCAGCCCCGGCTGCGCCACGGTGAAGGTGGTGTCACTGGGGACGCTGGCGACGTACACGTCGCCGGTGAAGCCCGACACATTCTCGAGCGTGAGTCGCTCCCCCTTCCGGAAGCCGTGCCTGTCCGTGGTGGTGAAGGTGGCGACGCCGCCCGAGCGCACCGCTCCGCTCGCGGTGAGGTTGCGCGTGTCGATGCCGTTGGTGCGGTACTTCACCACGGGGGCGATGTATTCCGGGTTCGCCGGCTGGTTGTTCTCGTACTGGTTGTAGCCGGCGGTTTTGCCCCTGCCGACGACGAAGACCTGCTCGTAATTGGTGCCGACGCTGTTGACCCACAGCGCTCCGGTGGACGGCTGGAACGTGAGGGTGAACGGATTGCGGAAGCCGCGCGCCCAGATGTACTCGTTGTTCGGACCGACGCCGTCGTAGTGGGGGTTGTCGTTGACGGGCGTGCCGTCCAGGTTGGCGCGCCCCACCTTGGACGCGAGCGACGTCAGGTCATTATTGACGCCGGTGCCATTGCCCAGGTCTCCAATCGCCCAGTAGAGCTTCCCATCCGGTCCGAAGCCGATGCCGCCACCGTCATGGTTGTTGCCGGCGGTGGGCAGGCCCCGGATGACCTCGGTGCGCGCGGTGCCCACGCTGTTGGCGTCCGTGTACCGGACGATGCGCTGCTCGGAGGCGGAGACGGTGACGAAGAAGTAGACGTAGCGGTTGGCCACGTAGTTCGGGTCGAACGCGATGCCGATGAGCCCGCACTCGCTGTTCGTGTGGACCTGGGGCTCCGTCGCGAACACCTTCGTCACCAGCGTGCTCGTACCCGGCTGCGTCTCCAAAACGCCGTTCTTCATCGACAGCACCTGCACGACGCCGTTCTTGGTGGTGACGAACAGGCGGCCCGAGCCATCCGGCGCCCACGCCATGCCCGTCGCGGGGGAGATGGCCCGGGAGGAATAGCTCGTCTCCACGAACCCGGCGGGCACCGCGGCCCACACCGGCGTGGACAGCAGACACAGCGACGTCAGCAGGAAGGTGCGCATGGGCCGGACGCTAGCGCACGCGTCCCCCTGCATCAGTCCGTCAACCGACCGCGGCTATCTCTCCCGGCCGCACCCGTGCCGGCATTTTCCACCCCTGTTGCTGTAGTGGCGTGACAACACCCGCCTACCAGTCGTCACGTGTGACGCGGTACATCACCGCGCTGCTGGTGGGGCAGTCGAAGATGCGCTGGAAGGCACCGGACTGTCCGAGCAGGAGCCGCTCGGCGGAGCTGTCCTTGCGCACGCTCACCCAGCGGGGCCGCAGGGCACGCAGCTTCTGGAGGTACGCGGGGGAGTCTCCCTCGTGGTTGACGTATTCCACGCGGTTGCGCAAATCCCGCGTCCAGTACTCCCCGAGGAAGTCGGTGGAGTTGTCGTAGGCCACCACGTCTCCGGGCTTCAATTCCTGCTCGCGCAGGCGCACCGCCTCGGGCGTCCACAGCCAGCCCATGCGCGAGCGCAGCCGCATGTCATCGGTGACGCCCGCCACCGCGTGCCGCCCGAACGTGGGCAACACCTGATAGCCCACGCTCGCCTTGGCATAGGACGCGACGCAGAGGAACGCCGCCACGGCCGACAGCAGCGTCTGGAGGTACGGCGTGCGCACCTGACGGTGCAGCACGGCGAAGGCCGCCAGCCCGGCCGCGGGAAGCCCCAGCGTGAAGCGGCCCCACCACGCCGCGGGCACGAGGATGGTGAGCCCCGCCAGCAGCAGCAGCGACAACCGGAAGAAGCGCTCCCGGCTGAAGACGCCGCTGAGCCCCACCCACAGCAGCGCGGGCAGCAACAGGTACGGGAAGAGCCACCCGAAGGCGCGCTCGCGCACGTCCGGCCAGTACATGCCCTCGCGCGCGGTCCAGTTGCGCACCATCTTCCGGAAGGAGCCCTTCTCGCGGAAGAAGGCGGGGGTGCCCACGTCCTCCGCGGCGATGGGCCCCGTCAGCTCGCGCCCCAGCACCTTCATGCGCGCGGGCCACAGCGGGTTGCCCGTGCGCACCAGGTTCTCCACGTAGGGAGGCGCGCCCAGCCACGCCAGCAGCACCAGGGCGAGCGCCGTCTGCCGCAGCCGCGTCCAGCGCGCCGCCGGCTCCGCGCGGAGCACGCCCACCATGCGAATCAGCAGCACCGGCGACAGGAGCACCAGGTGGAAGAGGCCCGTCACCTTGGTGCCCGCGTACAGCCCCAGCGCCAGCAGCGTGAGGCCGCGCGCGGTGGGGCTCCAGTGCCGCTCGGTGAGGAAGTAGAACGCGGTGATGAAGAGCGAGCCGGCGGTCACGTCGGCGTGCGTGGTGTGCAGCTGCAGGGCCACCGCCGGCAGGGCAATCCACATGGCCCCCAGCGAGGCGGACAGCGCGGCGCTCGCGCCGGCCCGGCGGCACAGCGCGGCCACCGCGAAGGCACCGAGCAGCGCGAAGGGCAGCTGCGCGATTTCCTCCAGGCGCGTGTCCATCGGGAAGAGCACGTTCCAGACGGACAGCAGCTCCACGAACTCGGGGTAGCCGTTGGTGTACCAGACGGAGGTGTCCACCCAGCGGACGTGGCCCGTCTGCACCGCGTAGTTCGTCTTCGGCGTGTGGTACCAGACGACGTCCCACGCCCAGCTCGGGAAGCTCCAGGCGATGATGCTGGAGACGGCCAGCCCCCACGTCGCGGGGAGCAGCGCCCACGCGGCCAGCTCCCGGCGCTGGTGGATGTCACGCAACAGCCGCCATGGCGCCTCCACGTCCGCCCGGGCCTGCTCGCGCAGCCCCGCGACGCCCACGCTCCGCACCGCCCACGCCAGCATCGCGCCGTGCAGCAGGAGCCCCGCCAGCGCGAGCGCGGGCCGGGTGAGCAGCCCGGCGAGCCCCAGCCCCTGCACGCAGGTGAAGATGCTCGCCGCGGCGAAGAGGAGCGCGGCCATCCATCGCTCCAGGAGGGGGCGCCCTCGCAGGAGCGCGGACGCGAGGGCCCAGGCCGCACCCGCGGCCAGCAGCGACTCGCATGTCCAGAGCGCCCAACCCATGGTGGCGGCGTCCTACCAGGTAATGAAGCCTTCCAGGTAGAGCGCGGCCTGCCCGGCGATGCGCACGCGCGAGCCCCGCTCCTCGCAGCGCAGCTCCCCGCCGCGCGCGGACACCTGCTTCGCCACGAGCGACGTGCGGCCCAGCCGCTTCGCCCAGTACGGCACCAGCGAGCAGTGCGCGGAGCCCGTCACCGGGTCCTCGGGCACGCCCGCGCGAGGCGCGAAGAAGCGCGACACGAAGTCCGAGTCCCGCCCCGGCGCCGTCGGCACCACCGCGAAGGTGTCCAGCGCGGCCAGCTTCGCCATGTCCGGCCGCAGCGCGCGCACCTGCTCCTCGGAGTCGAACACGGCCACGAGGTCGCGCGAGGCGAACGTCTCGCGAGGCGCCGCGCCCAGCGCCTCCGCCAGCCCGGCGGGCGCCAGGCACGGCGAGGGCGGCCGCGCGGGGAAGTCCATGGCCAGCCACCCGTCCGCCTCCTGCGTCACCACCAGCGGCCCGGAGCGCGAGGCGAACTCCACCCGCTCCAGCCCCACCTCCCAGCGGTTGAAGAGCACCCACGCGGCGGCGAGCGTGGCGTGGCCGCACAGGTCCACCTCCGTCGTCGGGGTGAACCAGCGCAGCCGGAAGCCGTCCGCCTCGCGCACGAAGAAGGCCGTCTCGGAGAGGTTGTTCTCCAGGGCGATGGCCTGCAGGTCCGCGTCGGGCAGCCACGCGTCCAGCGGACACACCGCGGCGGGGTTGCCACCGAAGACGCGGGAGGTGAAGGCATCCACCTGGAACAGGGGCAGGCGCATGGGGTGTCCTTTCGGTCTTCGCTCCGGCTTTTAGCCGGCGGCGGACAGGGTCTGCTCGTACAGCGAGCGCACGCGGGAAGCCAGGGCCGCCGGGTCCGGGCCGAACGTCTCGGGCGGGAGCGGCGGCAGCACCCGCACGCGGATGGAGGCGCGCGGGCCCATCCACGGGCCGTCACCTTCCAAAAGCTGCGTGGTGCCCTCCACCACCACCGGGACCACCGGCACGTGCTCCTCCAGCGCGAGCTGGAAGGCGCCCCGTTTGAAGGGCAGCAGCTGGCCTCCGGTGGAGTAGGTACCCTCCGGGAAGATGAGCACCGGCATGCCCCGGCGCAGCCACTTCCGGCACGGGTCCAGGAGCTGATTCAGCGCGGTGGAGGTGCCACGGACGATGGGCACGTACGCCAGCAGCGTCATCATCCACCCGACGATGGGGATGGAGAACAACGACGCCTTGGCCACGAACTTGTACTGATAGCCCAGGCCCATGACGGCCAGGATGTCCGCGGCGGACTGGTGGTTGACGACCAGCACGCAGGGCCCCTTCGGCAGCAGCTCGCGGCCCTCGATGCGCGTGCGCCAGCCCGGGGACGCGTGCAGCCACAGCAGGTGGCACCAGCCACACACCAGCGTGTGCAGCATCCGCCGGTCCCGGTCGAACGGGTACGTGACGACGAGCAGCAACGCCCCCAGCGTGAAGAGCACGGGGGCGGTGAGCAGGAAGACGAGCCAGAACCAGAGCGTGACGGCGTACTTCATGGTGGGAGGGGGGCGGTCCTTCCAGTTCGGGAGAGCCCCCCGGGCATAGCATCTTCCGGGGCCCCCGGCGCCTGGGAGGATGCCTGCCCGCCCGGCTCGACGCAGGAAAACAGACCGCTCATTTCGTCCGAAGCATGCCCCGCATGCGTGGCTGGAGGGCAGCCGGGCGAGGAGTCCTCGCGCGCTCGAAGGCGCTACCGGAACTCATTCACGGTGTAGACCCCGGCACGGGGAACATCGAGGATGGCCGTTCCTGGCTTGGACTCGGCGCGCTTCCTGAGCTGCCCCAGTCCGAGCCGCGCCACCGCGCAGATGGGGATCTGCTCTCCTCCATTCATGGGCTGGGCGGCGTAGTAACGGATGGCGACCTGCGGGCCGCCGGTCCAGACCCGACCATAGAGACGGGCCGGCGCTTCGAGCAGCCCCAGGTCCTCCTCGAGCACGCTCTCGATGTTCCCGTCGTAGAGCGTGATGGGGCGCACGCTCGTCTGATTCGCGTCGAGCTGCACCCAGGCGGATTCCCCGACGAACATCCGCAGGTAGTTCATCACCTTGCGCGACTCCGCCGGGCACTCTTCTGGCCCCGGGCTCCCATCAGGCCGGAGGGACACGCCTCTCGTGGCGGTTCCCGCACACCCTGAGGCTGTCACGAGCACAACGACGCACCCCAGGAGCGCAAGCGTTTTGGAGGCCATGCCTCGCGCTCTTAGCGCGCAACGAGGGTTGGATCTAGCTGGACGAAGGCCTGCCGCCGCCCGTCCTCGCGATAGAGCTCCAGCGATAGGCTGGTCAGCTTTCCCTCATCGAGAAAGGCCTTACCGTCCACGACGAGAGCCACCACTCCGGACTCGCCGGGAGAAATCTCCCGGGAGGTCGTACGAACAGCGACCGCCCGTTCCCGCCCCCCATCCAGGGTCACGAGCCGAGCTGACTTCAAGCTCCACGGTTGCTCGGGGGCGACGTTCTTGATGTTGAAGACGACGGCAACCTTGCCATTTCCCTTGAACACCTGTGCACGCACGTCAGTCTCGCCATCCTTGCCGGAATAGCGGTCCACGACCTTGAAGGGCGTCTGCGTGACAGCGCCCGAAGCGAGCAGCGCGGCAAGGGCATGGTCCTGTGAGGTTTCCTGCTCGCGGAAACGCTCGACCTCCTCTTCCAGGGACTTCTTCTGCCTGAGTGCTTCCGTCAGGGCCGCGTGCATGGCCGCGTAGCTTTCGCGGTCCTCGAACACGTCGACTTGCTGGTCCGCCCGCTCCCCCGTCTTGCGGCCCGCGGCCCTCACCAGGAAGGACACCTCCGTGCCATCCGTCAGCGTCACGACCAGGGGAATTGCCTCGTCCTTGTCGAGGTCATGGACAGGCTCGAGGACCACCTTGTTGCGAATCACCGCCAACGGCTCGAGCCGCCCCTCCCAACCGAGCATCTTCGTCCTGCCCGCGTCGACGTTCTTCTCGAAGCGAAGCGTCGTGACGACCTCCCCCTTCACGTAGATGCGATGCGTGGCCTCGTCAGGATGTTCGGAGCGCAGGATGAGACGAACCGAGAGCCCGTCGCGAGCCTCGCCCGCCCGAGCGACGGCCGACGTGAAGAGGATGGCCAGCAAGAAAGGCCGGATGGGTAGGGATGCTCGCATACGCGAATCAACCTACCAGGGTGGGTCCAATGCATCCAATCCAGTATCTGAACACCTCCGGCGGGTGATTCCCGCATCGACGTGGCGCGTCCGGAGGCTCCCGGTTAGAGCAGCGGCGAAAACTCGCGTGGAAGCGCCGCGCGGTGGACGCCCGAGTCGCCTCCCGGGAGGAGCGGACGTTACGCCCACGTCACTGCACGCACTCGGACTTGCCCGGGAATGAAAAAGGCGGCGTATGGTGCCCGCCCATTCAACCCCGGAGGAGGCAGCGGCATGGACGCGCAGGGCCTGCACATCGAGACCCACCCCCGTGAAGGAGACCCGGTGCTGCGCGCCGGGAGGCCGGACCCGTGCACGGTGGTCCTCTTCGGCGCCACCGGAGACCTCGCCGAGCGCAAGCTGTTCCCCGCCCTCTTCGAGCTGGCCCGCGCCAACCTCCTGCCGGACCACTTCTCCGTCGTCGCCTACAGCCGCTCCGCGCTCAACGCGGACTCCTTCCGCGAGGACGTGAAGAAGGGCCTCCAGAAGTTCGCCCGCACCCAGCCGCTGGACGAGGACACCTGGAAGCGCTTCGCCCCGCGCCTGGAGGTCGTCTCCGGCGCCTATGACGACCCGGCCTCCTTCGCCCGCCTCAAGCAGAAGCTGGACGAGGTCTCCCAACGCCACCAGACGGAGGGCAACCAGCTCTACTACCTGGCCACCCCCGCCTCCACCTTCCCGAAAATCCTCCATGGCCTCGCCGGCGCCGGCCTGCTGCCCCGCCAGGAGCAGCCCCACCAGAAGCCCTGGCGCCGGCTCGTCATCGAGAAGCCCTTCGGGCACGACCTGGAGAGCGCGCGCGAATTGAACCGCGAGCTGTCCGCGGTGATGGACGAGCGGCAGATCTTCCGCATCGACCACTACCTGGGCAAGGAGACGGTGCAGAACATCCTCGTCTTCCGCTTCGCCAACGCCATCTTCGAGCCACTGTGGAACCGGCAGCACATCGACCACGTGGAAATCACCGCGGCGGAGAAGATTGGCGTCGAGGGCCGCGGCGGCTTCTACGACGAGACGGGCGTCATCCGGGACATGGTGCAGAACCACCTCCTCCAGGTGCTCGCGCTGTGCGCCATGGAGCCACCGGTGTCCTTCGGCGCGGAGGACATCCGCGACGAGAAGAACAAGGTCTTCCGCGCGCTGCGCCCGCTGGAGGGCCGCGACGTGGCCCAGGCCGTGGTGGTGGGCCAGTACGAGGGCTACCGCCAGGAAAAGGGCGTGAAGCCGGACTCGCGCACGCCCACGTACGTGGCCATGAAGATGAACGTGGACTCCTGGCGCTGGCAGGGCGTGCCCTTCTACCTGCGGGCGGGCAAGCACCTGAAGGAGCGCGTGACGGAGGTGTCCATCCACTTCAAGTCGGTGCCGGTGGGCCTGTTCGCCGGCGAGGGCGCCACCTGCCAGCGGCTGCAGCCCAACGTGCTCACCCTGCGGATTCAACCGAAGGAGGGCATCGCCCTCTCCTTCGAGTCCAAGGTGCCCGGCGAGGACGTCAGCATCGCGGGCGTCACCATGGACTTCAACTACGCGGAGAGCTTCCAGAAGCCGGTGCCGGAGGCGTACGAGCGGCTCCTCCTGGACTGCATGCGCGGCAACGCCACCCTCTTCGCGCGGCAGGACAGCGTGGAGCAGGCGTGGGCCTACGTGACGCCCATCCTCCAGGCGCTGGAGTCGGGCGTGGGTGGGCAGGTGCACTCCTACGCGCCGGGCAGCCCCGGTCCGGACGCCGCCGCCGCCCTGCTGGCCCGCGACGGCCGGAGGTGGACGCGGCTATGAGCTTCGCGCCCCCGACCATCGTCCCCTCCGAGTCACTGGCGCAGGAGGCCGCGAAGTGGATGGCGCGCTCGCTCCAGGACGCGCTCGCCACGCGCCCGCGCGCGAGCCTGGCGCTGTCCGGCGGCGGCACGCCGGGCCCGGCGTACCGGGCGCTCGCGGACCTGAAGCTCCCGTGGGAGCGCGTGGACGTCTTCTTCGTGGACGAGCGCTTCGTGCCGCCGGACCACGCGGACAGCAACTACCGGCTGGTGGAGGACACGCTGCTCAAGCCGCTGCGGCTGCCCTCCTCGCAGGTGTTCCGCATGGAGGGCGAGCGCGAGGACCGCGACGCCGCCGCGCGCGACTACGAGGCGAAGCTGCCGCCGGTCCTGGACGTGGTGCTGCTGGGCATCGGCCCGGACGGACACACGGCGAGCCTCTTCCCTGGCCACCCCGCGCTGGAGGAGCAGCAGCGGCGGGTGCTGTCGGTGGTGGGGCCCAAGCCGCCGCCGTGGCGGATGACGCTGACGTTGCCGGTGTTGCTGTCGGCGCGCGCGGTGCTGAACCTCGTCGCGGGCGCGGGCAAGGCGGACGCGGTGCGGCGGGCGCTGGCGGGAGACCTGAGCCTGCCCGCGGCGCGGGTGACGAACACGCAGTGGATGCTGGACCCGGCCGCCGCCGGACGGTGAGCGGCCCGAGATAGGACTTCGGAGGAACCATGAGTGAGGCAGCGGGCGCGCAGTTCGGCGTGGCGGGCATGGGAGTCATGGGGGCGGCCCTCGCCCTCAACATCGCGGACCACGGTTTCCGGGTGGCGGGGTGGGACCGGCATCCGGAGCGCATCGACGCACTCCTGAAGAAGAACCCCCACGCGAAGCTGAAGGGCTTCTCGTCCCTGGAGGACTTCGTGCAGGGGCTGGAGCGCCCGCGCCGGGTGCTGCTGATGGTGACGGCGGGCGCGGCGGTGGACCAGATGATGGAGCGCCTGTTCCCCCTGCTGTCGCCGGGCGACGTCATCATGGACGCGGGCAACTCGTGGTTCCTCGACACGCGCCGCCGCGAGGAGCTGTGCAAGTCGAAGGGGCTGCACTTCCTGGGCATCGGCGTGTCGGGCGGTGAGGAGGGCGCGCGCCACGGCCCGTCCATCATGCCGGGCGGTCCGCAGGAGGCGTACGCGCTGGTGCGGCCGGTGCTGGAGGCCATCGCCGCGCGCGCCGAGTCGGGCCTGTGCGTGACGCACGTGGGGCCGGAAGGCGCGGGCCACTTCGTGAAGATGGTGCACAACGGCATCGAGTACGCGGACATGCAGCTGCTGGCGGAGACGTACGACGTGCTCCGCCGGGGCCTGGGGATGGACGCGGACTCGCTGGCGAGGCTGTTCTCGAAGTGGAACGAGGGCATCGCCGAGTCGTTCCTCCTGGAGACCACCATCCAGGTACTGCGCAAGAAGGACGCGGAGACGGGCAAGCCGCTGGTGGACCTGGTGCTGGACAAGGCGGGCCAGAAGGGCACGGGCAAGTGGACGGTCCAGGTGGCGCTGGATTTGGGCGTCCCGGTGCCCTCCATCGCGGCGGCGCTGGACGCGCGCAACCTGTCGTCCATGAAGGAAGAGCGCGTGGCGGCGAGCCAGAAGCTGAAGGGTTCGGCCGAGCAGCTCACGCCGGAGGAGTCGTCGCAGCTGGCGGCGTGGGCGCATGACGCGCTGTACGCGGCGCGGGTGGTGACGTACGCGCAGGGCATGCGGCTCATCCAGGCGGCGTCCAACGAGTACAAGTGGAACGTCTCGCTGGCGGAGATGGCGCGCATCTGGCGGGGTGGCTGCATCATCCGCGCGAAGCTGCTGACGCCGCTGCGTGAGTCCTTCGAGAAGCAGCCGACGCTGCCGAACCTCGTGGTGTCGGACGCCTTCGCGCCGGTGCTGGAGCGCATGGCCCCGGCGTGGCGCAAGCTGGTGGCGGCGGCCACGAAGGTGGGCATCCCCGTGCCGGTGTTCAGCGCCACGCTGGCGTACCTGGACAGCTACCGCAGCCCGGAGCTGCCGCAGAACCTGACGCAGGCGCAGCGCGACGCGTTCGGCGCGCACACGTACCAGCGCCGCGACAGGCCGGAGGCCGGCTTCGTGCACACGGAGTGGAACAAGTAGACCGGGGACCATGACCTCCGCGCGCGCCGTGCTGCTTGCCGGACTGCTCCTGGCCGCCTCTTCCTGGGGCCGGGAGCCCAACCCCGCCCGGCCCCGGCCGCGCACTTCGCTCGGAGAGACGGCCTCCGTGCCGGACCTGCGCGCGGTGTACCCGGACTTCGACGACCGGAGCAGCACCGTGCGGGACGGCGCGCTCGAGGTCATCCAGGCCTTCGCGCGCCGGGTGCCCTCGCGGCCGGGCCTGCGCTTCGTGGCCATCCTGCTCAGCCCGCCGCATGAGCAGACGAGCGCGTACCACGCCAACGGCAACTACCGGCTGCAGGTGGCGCTGGTACGGGAGAAGCTCCCGCGCGCCGAGCTCGTGGCGAAGAGCGAGCCGGTGCCCCTCACCTGGGCCCAGGCTCCCCACTGGCAGCAGGCGCTCTCTCGCATCGATCTCGCGGCGTACCGGCTCTCGCCACGGGAGCGCGCCCTCGGCGTGCGGGTGAAGGCGGAGTACCTCCACAAGCTCGACTCCAGCAAGGCGGAGAAGCTCTTCCTCTTCCGCGAGGATGGCGCGCGCCTGCACCCCATCCTGGAGACGGGCGCGCTCGACTGCGACTGCTGCCCGGAGGAGTCCCCGAGCGACGCCTGCGACTGCTTCGACAAGCCCACGTGTCCCCGCCCCCGGGCCGAGGCCTTCTTCAAGATGGAGCCCGGTGACGGAGGCACCTTCGCGGACATCGTCCAGACGGTGGGAACGGTGCGGGTCCGCTGGCGCTTCGAGGACGGGCGTTACCACCGGCAGGGCGAAGACCCGCTACCGCTCTGAGCGAGCCCGGCGGAAGGCAGCCGCGCCCACTGCGTCGAGCAGGGAGACGCCGGTCATGGCCGCGGCCATGGCCACCTGCCTGGCGCCGGGCTGGCCGCGCAGCGCCGCGAGCCCCACGGCCAGCCGTGACGAGAGCACCGCCGAGGGCACGAGCCCGGGCACACGGGCGAGCGGACGCAAGACTCGGGGCGCGAGCGAGTCAGCGAGATACGGCGACAGCGTGACGATGTCCGCGCCGCGCTGGAGCCGCTTCCTCACGTGGCCGCCCAGCGTGTCCGGCAGCGGGTGCGCCGTGAGGGCTCCGGGCGCGAAGTGCACCGGGATGCGCGCGGCGAAAAGCCTCAGCCCGAGCACGCCGCAGTCTCCGCGGTGGAAGCCGCGCGGCCCGCCGTAGCGGAGCCGGGAGAAGACGTCGCGCCGGAAGGCCACGTTGTTCGCGTAGAAGTTCCGGACACAGCCCTCACCGAGCGGGCTGGGGAAGTAGGAGAAATCCACCGGCGTGAGCGCCTCGCCGAGCAGGCCCGCGCGGTAGACGGTGCGGCCCGCCACCACCTGGACCTCGGGCACGGCGAAGCGGGACACCAGCCGTTCCAGCCACATCGGCGCGGGCCAGCAGTCCGAGTCACCAAAGGCCACCACCTCCGCCGTCGTCGCGTCGAAGCCCCGGTCCTTGGAGCCGTAGTAGCCCGTGCCCTCCGGCACCTTCACGAAGGTGAGGCTCCGGCCCGCCGCCACCTCCAGCGTCCGGACCGCGCCCCCGGTCAGCCCCTCATGGGTGATGACCCACTCCGTCAGCCGGTTCATGCCAAAGGTCTGGTCGCGCAAGTGGCGCAGCAGTCGTGCGAGCGACGCGACCTCAACGTCCGCCGAGCCCGTACCCCGCAGGTTCTCCGTTTCGATGACCAGTGCGACGGAAGGCGCTGTCATGGTGTGACTCCTGTCTCGCGGTGTGGATGAGACTCTCGAAGGCGCGGACCCAGGACTCCTGGATGCGCGGCAGCTCGTCCTTGTGGTCGGAGCGCTTCGGAGACGCTCGGAGCTCATCGAGCCCACGCTCCAGCTCGCGGACGAACCCCGGTGCATCCACGCGGACCGGCACGCAGGGTGGGCGATCTCCGCCCTGGGAGACCTCGGCGACGTTCGACAGTTGCTCCGGCTGCGTGCCGAGCAGCGACAGCAGTGGCACCCCGAACGCGCGGGATTGCTCCAGCGCGGCCATGCCCGCGCCGCTGATGAACAGGTCGGCGGCATGGACCACCTCCGCGAGCCGCGCGTCACGTGCCCGCCAGCCCTGCCGTCCGCCGAAGGCCTCGCTCACCCCGTACAGCGCGACGCCTCGCGCGGCGAGGGCCCGCTCCAGCGTCTCGGCGATCTCCGGCGCCGAGTAGTGGGGATTCAGGTACACCGCCGCGAGCGGACGCGAGCCCACGCCCAGCGCCTCACGGACCTGCTCGCGGCTCCGAGAGGGAGTGGCGACGAGGGGACGCAGCCACCACGTGCGGTCACTGACGCACTCGGTGCCCAGCGTGTGGAAGATGCGTCCGAAGGCGCGGGTCATCGCGCCCCGGAGCGCCGCGCTCATGGCCCGCCGCAGCGGCCCGTTGGAGTCGGCCTCCAGCTGGGCCAGGGTGGTGTTCCAGATGTTCTCCCCGGTGACGTGGACGACGCGCATCCGCCGCTCCAGCGTGGCCGCCAGCAGCGCCGGATGGAGCGAGTCATTGACCACGAGGTCCGCGTCCCGCGCCCACGTTTCCAGGAGCCGGAGGTCGCGTCCGCAGCGGTCCGGCAGCAGGTAGCGCAGGAGCCGCGCGCGAGTCCGGCGCACGTCCAGGACATGGCGGTCTCCCAGCTCCAGCCGGAAGTGGGCCGAGATGAGCCGCGACGGACTGCCCAACGCGGCGAGGAACGCCTGCCCTTCCCGTGACGGTGTCACGAGCGAGACGTCGATACCCCGCGAGCCCAGGAGCGTGCGCAGCAGGTGCGCCCGCATGAGGTGCCCGCGCCCATCAGCCACCGCCAGGTAGAGGATGTGTCCGTCGTGCATGCCCCCAGGATGGACACCCACCACGAAGCGCGGATGGCCCCAAGGTGAAACGTCATCGCGAAGCATGTGAAACGTGCGTGAAAGGCAGGCCCACCACGAACGTGGCGCCCTCGCCCGGAGGAGAGCGCACCTCGATGCGCCCTCCATGCGCCTCCACCACCGCGCGAGCGAGCGCCAGCCCCAGCCCCGTGCCATGCCTGTCCCCCCGGCGCGTGAAGAACCGGTTGAACAGGCGCGGCAGGTCCGCCTCCGGAATCCCCGGCCCGCTGTCGGAGATGGCCACCTGCAACGACGCTGGCCCCGCGCTCACCGTGACTCGCACCCAGCCCTCTCGGCCCGCGAAGGACGCCGCGTTCTCCAGCAGACTCCGGAACGCCAGTTCCAACCGCTGCGGCACGCCCTGGATGACCAGCGCTCCCGGAGGCCGCGTCAGCTCGAACCGGACGCCCTCATGCCTCGGGTCATTCCGCAAGGCGCCGACGAGCCCCTCCAGGTGCGCGCCCACGTCCATCGGCTCGCGCTCCTCGTTTGGCAGGCCCGCCTCCGCGCGCGCCAGCTCCAGGAACTGCGTGACGAGCGAATCCAGGCGGACAGCACTCTGCTTCAGCGCCTCCGCCAGCCGCTCCTGTCGGGCCGGGTCCAGCGGGCCTGGCTCCGCCAGCCGCTCCGCGCAGGCGCGCACGGCGGCGACCGGGTTCTTGAACTCGTGCGCGAGGTCCGCGAGGAACGCCTCGTTGGTGCGCGTGCGCTCGGACAGTGCCGTCAGCACCGTGTTGAACGCCTCCGTCAGCTCTCCCAGCTCGCGAGGGCGCCCCATCGTCCGCCGGGGAGCCGCGGGCAGCGAGAGCGCCTTCGGTACCGCCTCCGTGGCACGGGCCAGCAGCTCGCTGCGCAGCGCCTCCACCGGCCGAACGAACGTGCGCACCGTCCACCACGCGAGCCCGATGCCCAGCGCCGCCGTGAACAGCAGCAGCTTCGCGAGCTGCCGCCGCGACTCGTACACCGCCTGGAGCGCCCGGCGCGAGCTGCCCTCCACCAGCACCACCCGCGGGCCCGCCACCTTCACCGCCGCCGCGCACAGGAAGAGGTTGCCGGGAATGGACGCCCGGCACGAGCCATCACGCCCGGACGCGAGCGCCTCCACCACCTCCGCGCGCTGCAAGGGCGGCCCGAAGTCCCGGTCCAGCCGCTCCAGCACGAAGACGCGCTCCGGGCCATAGAGGATGTCGCCCAGCACATGCCGGGGCCCCCGACCGATGAGCGCGTTCTCGTCCACCCGTGCCACGCCCTCGGAGTCCAATACCCGGATGCGCTGGTGGTGCTTGCGCGCGCGCCGGGCCGCCAGCTCGCGGGCCGCGTCCACGCCCCGGGTGGTGAGCGCCTCGCTCACGAGGGCCGCGCTCTCCTCGGTGTTCTCCCGGATGCGGTCACCGAACAGCGACTCGATGCCGCTGATGAACATCACCCCCAGCAGCGGAGTGAGGACCACCGCGAGCGCAATCTGGAAGGCCAGCCGCCGGAGCGTCGCGCGCCGAGCCATCACCCGTCCTTCCACCGGTAGCCCGCGCCGACGACGGTCTCGATGGAGTCGAACGCCGCGTCCACCGCCTCCAGCTTCCGCCGCAGCCTCCGCACATACGTGTCGATGATGCGGTCCACCACGATGGAGTCATCATCCCGCGTGAGCTGCAAGAGCTTCTCCCGCGAGAAGAGGATGCCCGGCCTGCGAGCGAGCGCCTCCAGGAGACGGAACTCCGTGACGGTGACGCGCACCGGCGTGCCCTGGTAGCGCGCCTCCAGCCGCTCCGCGTCCAGCTCCAGCGCTCCCTGCACCAGCCGTGTCCCCTTCGCGGCCCCGCCGCCCCGCAGCTCCTCCCGCCGCAGCAGGGCCGCCACGCGCGCCAGGAGCACGCGGGTGCTGAAGGGCTTGCTGATGTAGTCGTCTGCCCCCAGCTCCAGCCCCAGTGCCTCGTCGATTTCACTGTCCCGCGAGGTGAGGAGGATGAGCGGCGTCGTGTCCCCGGCGCCGCGCAGCTTGCGGCAGAGCGTGAAGCCGTCCACGCCCGGCATGTTGACGTCGCTCACGATGAGGTCCGGCGCCCGCTGCCGCAGCCGCTCCAGCCCCTCCGTGCCGTCCTTCGCGCGCGTCACGAGGTGGCCCGCGTCCTCGAAGGACAGGGAGAGCACGTCGAGCAACGCCACGTCGTCGTCGATGAGCAGCAGGTGCGCCATGTCCCAGGAAGCCTATGTCACGCGCCCCCAGGGAGCAGGGCATCCCCGCACGTTTCACACACGTTTCATCCCGGGTGCGCGCCCCATCCACACCGCCGGGCCACCTTCGCACCGTCATCCGAGGAGGGAACCCGTGCGCATCAGCCGAAGGCAGTTCGTCCTGGGCACCACCGCCGTGCTCACCGTCCCGTCCGTGGGCGGCGTCGCCCGAGCCCGGGGAGGCACCTGGGAGTTCGACGTGTCCCACGTGGACGTCACCCTGCCCGGCCTGGACCCGGCGCACCACGGCCTCCGGGTCGCCCAGCTGTCGGACCTCCACATCGGGCCGCTGACGCCGGACGGGCGCATCATCCACGCGGTCCGCACCCTGCAGCGCGAGCGGGTGGACCTCGCCGTCCTCACCGGCGACTACGTGACGCGAAAGGGCGACCCGCTGGAGCGCGTGCAGGAGCTGCTCACGGGCATCGGCGTGCCCGCCTTCGCCGTGCTCGGCAACCATGACCACTGGACGGCGCCGGAGTACCTGCGCCAGGGACTGGAGCGGGCCAACATCACCGTGCTCCAGAACGCGCACACGGTGACCTGGATTCGCGGCGCGCCGCTGACGGTGCTCGGCGTGGACGACGAGCGCAGCGGCCACGCGGACGTGGCGGCCACCTTCCGGTGCGCACCGACCTCCGGCTCGCGCCTGGTGCTCGCGCACACTCCCATCACCGCGGACGCACTGCCCCCGTCACAGGGGCTGCTGTGCCTGTCGGGCCACACGCACGGCGGGCAGATCTACGTCCGCAACATCACGGAGCGGCTGTACGCCGCCGCCAACTCGCCCTACCTGCGCGGCCGATACGACGTCGGCGGCAATGTGCTCTACGTCAACCGGGGCCTGGGCTACGGGCGCGGCGGCTGGAAGCAGCGCGTCGCGGCCGACCCGGAGCTGACCCTCTTCACGCTACGGCGTCCCGCCTGAGGTGTGCACACGTCCACCCTTCCGCCGGAGAAGGGCATCGTGCAAGGTTACGGGGTTCCCACCACAGAGCCCCCACCATGACTTCGGATGCTGGAGCGAAGCTGCTGCACGCAGTGCGCGAGCTGGCCCCCACCCTCACGGCGCGGAGCGCTGAAATCGAGAAGACGGGGCGACTCCCCGAGGACCTCGTCACCGCGCTCAGGGACGTCGGCTGCTACCGGATGTTCGTGCCGCGCAGCCATGGCGGCCTGGAGGTGGACCTCGTCACCGGGCTGGAGGCGCTCGCCGAGCTGGCCCGCGCGGACGGCTCCACCGGCTGGACGATGATGATTGCCTCGGAGAGCCCCCAGCTCTTCTCCCTCCTCCCCCGCGCGGAGTTCGACGCCATCTACGCGAAGGGCCCCGACGTCACCGGCGGCGGCGCCTTCAACGCCCAGGGCGTGGCCGTGCAGGTGGACGGCGGCTACCGCGTCACCGGCCACTGGACCTTCGCCACCAACTGCCAGCAGTCGGACTGGCTCTTCGGCAACTGCGTCGTGCTGGGCCCGGACGGCCAGCCCCGCCCCGGCCCCGGCGGACTGCCCGAGACGCGCGCCATGGTGGTACCCGCCAGCGAGGTGCGCATCGAGGAGCACTGGGACGTGCTCGGCATGCGCGGCACCGGCAGCCACGACATCCACATCGACACCTTCGTCCCCCAGCACCGCACCTTCGACATCTTCACCGGCATGCCCGCCGTGCCCGGCCCGTGCTTCACCGTGCCGGTGCTGCACTACGCGCTGCACATCGGCGCGGTGGCGGCCGGCATCGCCCAGGGCGCGGTGGATGACCTGCTCGTCCTGGCCCGCTCCGGCAAGCGCCGGCTGTACGCGCGCACCACCCTCATCGACTCTCCCGTGTTCCGCAACCGGCTCGGCCGCGCGGAGACGGGCGCCCGCGCCGCGCACGACACCCTGCGCCGCATGGGCGAGGTCTTCTGGGCGGCGTGCCTGGACTCTCCGGGCGCCGCCTTCGCGCTCGCCCCGCAGGTGTCCGCCACGCTGGCCTGGGTGGCGGAGACGGCCGCCGAGGTGGTGACGGCCTGCTACCATGCGGGCGGAGGGACGACCGTGCGCGACGGCACGTCCCTCCAGCGGCGCTTCCGCGACATCCACACCCTCACCCAGCACGCCGCCGTCGCGGAGGGCTGGTTCACCCAGGAGGGTAGCGCGCTGCTCGGCATCCCCGTGCTCTTCGAGGCGTAGCGCCCCATGTCCCTGTCCCCGCAGCGCAAGGTCGTCCTCGGGCTCCAGCACACGGTGGCCATGTTCGGCGCCACCGTGCTGGTGCCGCTGCTCACCGGCCTCAACCCGAGCGTGGCCCTGTTCGGCGCCGGGCTGGCCACGCTGCTCTTCCACGTCCTCACCGGCCTCGGCGTCCCCATCTTCCTGGGGAGCAGCTTCGCCTTCATCGCCCCCACCATCGCGGTGATGAAGGCGGAGGGCCCGGCCGCCACGGCGGGAGGCCTCGTCGCCGCGGGCGCCATGTACCTCGTCTTCTCCGCGCTGGTGAAGGCGGTGGGGGTGGCGCGCGTGCAGAAGGTCTTCCCGCCCATCGTCACCGGCCCCGTCATCATCGTCATCGGCCTGTCGCTGGCGAGCGTGGCCATCGACCAGGCGAAGAGCCACTGGGGGCTGGCGCTCGCCACGCTGCTGGCCGCCATCGTCGCCAGCGTCTTCGCGCGCGGCCTCTTCAAGATGATTCCCATCCTCATCGGCGTGGTGACGGGCTACCTCGTCGCGCTCGGGCTCGGCGCGGTGGACGCGGGCCGGCTCCAGGCCATCCGCGAGGCGGCGTGGGTGGGCCTGCCGCCCTTCCACGGCCCCTCGTTCTCCTGGTCCGCGGTGTTCATCATCGCCCCGGTGGCGCTCGTCACCTTCATCGAGCACATCGGCGACGTCATCGTGAACGGGCGCGTGGTGGGCAAGGACTTCCTGCGCTCGCCCGGCCTGCCGCGCACGCTGTTCGCGGACGGGCTCGCCAACATGGCCTCGGCGGTGCTGGGCGGCCCCGCGGCCACCACCTACGCGGAGAACACCGGCGTGCTCGCCGTCACCCGCGTGTATGACCCGGCCGTCATCCGCATCGCCGCCGGCTTCGCCATGCTCTTCGGCCTGTCACCCAAGCTGGCCGCCGTCTTCCAGAGCTTCCCCACCGGCGTGCTCGGTGGGGTGAGCATCCTGCTGTTCGGGATGATTGCCTCGGTGGGCATCCGCACCCTCTCCGAGGCCGCCATCGACTTCGCCCACAGCCGCAACCTCATCGTGGTGAGCCTCATCCTGGTGCTCGGCCTGGGCGGCGCGAAGTTCCCCGTGGCCCTGGGTGGCGTCCACTTCGAATTGCACGGCATGGCCCTGGCCGCCCTGGTGGGCGTCGTCGCCAACGCCCTGCTGCCGGCCCGGTTGAACCAGACGGAGCAGGACGCCAGCCCGCGCGAGTAGGGCCTACTTCTTCGCGGTGCCCCGCAGCTCCGCGCGGCGAATCTTGCCGCTCACCGTCTTGGGCAGCTCGGTGACGAACTCGATGTCGCGCGGGTACTTGTACGGCGCCGTGGTGTGCTTCACGTGCTCCTGCAGCTCCTTCGCGAGCGCGTCGGACGGCGCGTGCCCCGGCGCAAGCACGACGTAGGCCTTGATGCGCTGGCCAATCTTGTCGTCGGGCACGCCGATGACGGCGGACTCGGCCACGGCCGCGTGCTCCAGCAGCGCGGACTCCACCTCGAAGGGGCCCACCCGGTAGCCGGACGTCTTGATGACGTCGTCCGCGCGGCCCACGAACCAGAAGTAGCCTTCCGCGTCCCGCACCGCCCGGTCTCCCGTCACGTACCAGTCGCCCCGGCGGCAGGCGGCGTTGGCGCCGTCGTCATTGAGGTAGCCCTGGAACAGGCCCACCGGCCGCTCCGGCGCCACGCGTACGGCGATGTCTCCCTCCTGTCCGTCCGCCACCTCGCGCCCCTGGTCGTCGATGACGCCCACGGTGAAGCCCGGCGACGGCTTGCCCATGGAGCCCACGCGCGGCTCCACGCCCGGGTACATGCCCACCAGCACCACCGTCTCCGTCTGCCCGTAGCCCTCGCGGATGTGCAGGCCCGTGGCCGCCTTCCACGTGTCGATGACCTCGGGGTTGAGCGGCTCGCCCGCGCTCACCGTGTGCCGCAGCGAGGACAAGTCGAAGCCCTTCAAGTCCTGCAACACCATGGCCCGCCACGCGGTGGGCGGCGCGCAGAAGGTGGTGACGCGCTGGGACTCCAGAATCTTGAGGAGCTTCGCCGGCTCGAAGCGGCCCCGGAAGTCGTAGACGACGTTGCACGCGCCCTGGCTCCACGGCCCGAAGAGCTTGCCCCACGCGCACTTCGCCCAGCCGGTGTCGCTCAGCGTCAGGTGCCGGTCATCCGGCGTGAGGTCCAGCCAGTAGCGCCCGGTAATCACGTGCCCCAGGCCGTAGCTGGCCTGCGTGTGCAGCACCATCTTCGGCATGCCCGTGGTGCCGGACGTGAAGTAGATGAGCAGCGGGTCGTCCGCGCGCGTGGGCGCGAAGGTGCCCTCGTGCGCGCCCGTGCCCCCCGCCCCCGCCTCGTAGCGCACCCACGGCGACGGCGCGCCCTCGCCCACCGACACCCAGGTCTCCACCCGGCCCGTGCCGGCCAGGCCCTCGAAACGGTCCAGGCAGCTGACGTCCGCGATGACGGCGTTGGCCTCCGCGACCACCAGCCGGTAGCGGATGTCCTTGACGGTGAGCATGGGCGTGCCCGGCATGAAGACGATGCCGGCGCGGATGCAGCCCAGCACCAGGAACCACCACTCCGGCACGCGCGGCATCATGATGAAGACGCGGTCGCCCTTGCGCAGCCCCTGGCTGGCGAGGAATCCCGCCGCGTGCAGCGAGTGCCGCCGCACGTCCTCCCATGTGAAGCGCCGCTCGCGCCCCGCCTCGTCGGACCACAGGAGCGCCAGTCCCCGCGGGCGCTCACGGGCATGCCGGTCCACGACGTCGGCGGCGAAGTTGAAGTGCTCGGGGCGCTCCCACCGGAAGGCCCGGTACGTGGCCTCGTAGTCGGTCATGTTGCGAGGGGCGGAAGGGGGCATGAGTCGCTCCTGGGGTAGAGGGCCGTTGCCTTCCGAGCCTGCCACGCGACTCCAGGCCCCGAAACGAGAAGAGGCCCGTCCTCGCGGACAGGCCTCCTCGGATGCATCACTTCGCGTCAGGACGTCAGTTGATCTGCGTGCAGTTGAACAACCGCGTGTACGCCTCGCAGGTGCGCAGCGTGTTCAGGAGCAGCTGCTCCGCGCTGGCGCGGCCCCGCATGTCGTCGCTCCAGGCGCGCTCGCGGTCGGCCAGCAGCGTCAGCCACGGGTCTCTCGAGGCGTGGGCGAAGCGGGCGAGCGCCTTGAGCGCCTCGGCGTCCTTCGCCGCCGCGCCCGTGTGCACCAGCGCGCCGAAGTACAAGTCCCACTCCTGCGAGCGGCGCAGCGTGTCCAGCAGGCCCGGCGTCAAATCGCCGTTGAGCAGCTTCGCGTAGTCACCCGCCAGCGGGGCGCGCACCGCGAAGTCCCGCGCCGCGATGTCCTTCACGTAGTCCTGCAGCACCGAGCCGCCGCCCACGCGGTCCAGCTCCTTCGCCACCGGCGTCAGCGCCGTCACCGCCGCCGCCGAGGGGGCCGTGCGCACCGCCTCGTAGAAGGCCTCGCGCGCCAGCGCCGGCTGCCGCATCAGCTCCTTGAGGTCCGCCGTGCCCTGCGCCAGCCGCGTGCTCGCGTCGAGCACCTGCTTGCGCCACCTCGCCCCTTCCGTCTCCAGCGAGTCATGCAGGTCCGCCGCGCGCCCCTGCGCCTCCTGCCTCCAGCCCTCCTCCTGCTCCGGCAGCGCCGCCGCCTCGCGGAAGGACACCTCGGCCAGCCGCTTCAGCCCGCGGCCCTGCAGCGCCAGCCCCCGGTTCCACAGCGCCTGCGCATGCTTGGGCTCCCGGCGCAGCGCGCCGCCCAACAGGCCCAGCGCGTCCTCCCAACGGCCGCGGCTCATGGCCACCACCGCCAGGTCATTGTCCTTGTCCGCCGAGTCCGGCGCCCGCGTGAGGAAGGCCTCCGCCTGCTGCCAGTCCCCGCGCAGCGCGTACGCCGCGGCGATGCCCTGGAAGTCCTGCCGCTCCTCCAGCTCCGCCAGCGGCCGCAGCGGCAGCACCTCGGCCGTGTGCGTCGTGCCGCGCAGCGGGACGAAGGGCCGGAACCGGTCCGCCTTCGGGTGGCTCAGCCGCGCGTCCAGCTGCCGCTCGGTGGCGTTCGCCAGCCATACCTCGCCGGGCAGCTCCGGCTCCGCCTGAAAGTGGAACACCCCCACCGCCGCCAGCCCCGCCGCCAGCGCCACCGGCACCGCCGCCCGGTACGCCTGGTGCAGCCAGGGCCTCAGCGGCGTCACCTTCCGCGAGGCCTCGGCCTCCTCGACACCCGTGCCCTCCAGGGCCCGCGAGGCCAGCATCTCCAGCTGGAGCAAATCCCTCAGCCCGACCTCGCACTCCGCACAACGCGTCAGATGGTGACGGAAGGCCTCCGCTTCGGTAGCGGACAGCTCCCCGTCCACGAAGAGGTGCAGCTTGGTGCATGGCGTGTTCATGAGCTTCGTGCCCCCTGCTCCCGGGCCACCGCCACCTGGGGCAGCAGCAGTTCCTTCAAATCCCGGCGCGCCAGGGTGAGCCAACTGCCCACCGTGCCCACGGGAACGTTGAAATGCTCGGCGATGGCCGTGTAGCGCCTGCCCTCCGCGTGGAGCCGGTAGGCATCCCGCAGGTGGGGCTTCAACCGCTCGATGGCCTTCTGGAACTCGTCGGTGTTCACCAGCTCCCAGTTCTCCCGGGCGTCCTCCGACGACATCGCCTCGTCCTGCACCAGCGCCAGATGTGGGAGTCCCCGGACTTCCGTCCGCTGGCGGCGGCAGTAGTCCAGGAACCGGTTCGTCATGGTGGTACACAGCCAGGCCGCCGCCGCCGAGTCCGTCCGGTCCTTCAGATGGGCGAACTCCGGCATGGCCCGTTCGAATGTCTCCTGGACCAGGTCCTCCGGTTCCAGGCTCGAACGGGCACACAACCGGCGCGCCAGCCCCAGAAGGGCTGGACGATGCTGGCGGATGAACGCTTCGAAGCGCCGCCGCTCCCGGTTGAAGAGGTCTGCCATGATGCCCCACGCCTCTGCTGCTGGTGGTTTCCCACCAAAGACGCGCGACCGCCCAATCCTTGAGAAGAAAAATGCGGCGTCCTGGCAGGAAAATATCCGGGAGAGTGTAAAAACACCCTCACCGGGCGCAGATCACCCTGGATTACGGGGCGACAGCTGGGTCCGCCAGGGGCGGCGTGGCCGGCGTCGGCAGCGGCTGGCGCTTGCGCTGGAGCGTCACGTTGGTGGCGCAGTCCACGTAGTTGCTCTTCACGTTGGGCGCACCATCCACCGGGTCGAGGGCGTGGAGGGACTGGGAAGGGGTGGCACCGGTCGTCATGGCGCTCGCTCCTCATGCTGCGTACACGCAGCACACAAAGTTGGTAGGGAGTGGAAAGCTGAAGCGTGCGTGTCCTTACCATGCCGCCGTCCATTTCGTGAGAGGGCGCCGGTCGGGTTCGCCCGTGGAATCCAGGGAGTTCTTGATGAGCACGGATGAATCCCGACTCGCAACCGAGTGGCAGGTGTGGCTGGTGGAGAACCTGTCCCTGGGCGTGGGCGAGGAGGACGCGCGCCGGACGCTGATGGGGGCGGGGGTGGCGGAGGACGTGGCGCGCGCGGAGGTGGCCCGCGCGCTGGGCCACCCCTACTTCCAGGCGTGCCAGCGCCTGGGACGCCGGTATGCCTGGATGGAGTCCGTCATGGACGCCTACAGCTCGCTGCACCGGCAGGCCGGGCGGGACAGGGCGCTGGAGAAGCGCGAGGGGCTGTCCGCGGAGGAGTTCTTCACCCACTACTACTACGGGCACCGCCCGGTGGTGCTGAAGGGGATGATGGGGGACTGGCCCGCCCTGGGGCGCTGGTCGCTGTCGTACCTGGCCGAGCGCGCGGGGGCCGCCGAGGTAGAGGTGATGACGGGGCGCAACGCCAACCCGGACCATGCCCCGCAGGCGGAGAAGCACCGCACGCGGATGACATTCCGGGACTACCTGAAGATGGTGGCCTCGGGCGGCGAGACGAACGACTACTACATGGTGCCGCGCAACGAGAACTGGCAGCGCGACGGCCTCAGCCCGCTACGAGAGGACGTGCGCGCGCCCGCGGGCATCATCGACCCGGGCCTGCGCCCGGACATGATGACGCTGCTATTGGGCCCCGCGGGCACCGTCACCCCGCTGCACCACGACAACATGAACGTGCTCCTGGCCCAGGTGATGGGGCGCAAGCACGTGCGCATGGCGCCCTCCTTCCAGCGGCACCTCATGTACTCGCGCTACGGCACCTTCAGCCACGTGGACGCGGGGAAGCCGGACCTCGAGCGCTTCCCGCTGTACGGGGAGGCGAACGTGGTGGAGGCGGTGGTGGAGCCGGGGGAGCTGCTCTTCATCCCCGTGGGCTGGTGGCACTGGGTGCGCGCGCTGGACGTGAGCGCGTCCGTGACGTTCCACCACTTCCTCGTCCCCGGCGGCAACACGTACATGCCCGAGCCCGGCTAGGGGCCGGAGCGTCACTCACCCGTCTCGATGAGGAGGATGTGCCGCGTCCAGCTGGCGCGGGCGTCCTTCTCCAGCCACTTCACGCGCTCGTCGCGCAGGGCCACCGCGGGCGCGGCGCCCTCGCGGATGCGGCGGCGCACGCCGTCGAAGAAGCGGCCCGCCGCGTCGGGGATGTCCACCGTGGAGGCCAGCACCGCCCGCGCGCCCGCGTCGATGAAGGCGGCCGGCAGGCTGAAGGGCTCGTACGCGGCGGACGTGGTGGTGCGGCCCGCGCTGCACGCGGCGAGGAAGACCAGCGGCGAGCCGGACAGCTTCTGCTCGCGCACCGCGTCCGCGGTGAGGGCGTAGCGGCCATCCCCCTCCGGGGAGAGCACCACCAGCGACGAGTCGGAGATGGTGGGGTCCACGAGGCCGTGGGCGTGAATCTCGATTTCGGTGGCGGCGCGCATGCTGGCCAGCACGCGCGAGGGCGTGGCCTCCGAGCCCGTCAGCACCTGCATGGGCGTGGGCTCCGGGTCCGGCGGCGGCGTCCAGGCCGGCAGCCGGGGCAGCTGCAGCAGCGAGGGCGCCTCCACGCTGGAGACGACGAGCCGCTGCTGCGGGGCCGGCGCCGTGGCCTGGGCGGCCTGCGCGCGCGCGCCGCGACCCAGGCGGAAGCTCCAGGCAATCTCCGGGGGCAGGAGGTCCGTGCGGCCCAGCACCGGCGGCCAGGCGAACACGTCCACCCGCGCGCAGCCCTTGAGCACCTGCCGCAGCGAGTCCGGGATGAGGTGCGCCGAGCTGATGCGAGAGAAGCTCTCCTGCCGGCGGTCGTCGTAGTAGCCCCGCACCTGCCCCTCCGGCCCCTGCACGACGACGACGGTGCGCTCGCCGTGGACGGACAGCCCCATCGAGCAGCTCTTCGGGGCCGGCGTGTCGAGCTGCTCCACCATCAGCGCCAGCGCCCTGGGGAAGTCCCCCGCGCGGCCCGCCTCGGAGATGAGCGTGGAGTGGCTCAGCGCCCACGCCTCGCGCGCCAGCATGTCGCTGCGCGGCAGCTTCTTCGTCTCGTCAATCGTCTGCCGCAGGAGCGCCTCGCCCTTCGCGCGGTCCTGCTCCAGCATGAAGCGGCCCTCCAGGTAGCGGGCGTAGGAGATGTCCCCGGGCATCACGTAGACGCTCTTGTCGACGCCCGCCAGCGAGCGCTTCAAGAGCTCCGCGTCCCGCGGTCCCAGGCGGGTGCGGGCCAGCTCCACCACCGTGGCCGCGAACATCGGGTCCAGCTTCGCGTTCTGGCACGCGGCCGCCGCGTCCACCTCCCGGCGCGCGGCGTCCAGCTTCGCGTCCAGGTAGTAGATGTGGGCCAGGTTGGCGTGCGTCCAGTAGCAGTCGTTCATCCGCCCGCCGCGCGCGGCCCACTCCTCCACGTAGGCCCGGGCGCTGGCGAAGTCGTTGCGCGAGCGCGAGGCGTGCACCAGCGTCTCCAGCGCGGTGAACTCCAGGTTCCACTCGCGCAGCTGGCGCGCCCACGTCCACGCGGTGCGCGCGTGCTGCTCCGCCTCGCTGAGCCGCTGCAGGTCGATGTAGAGCATCGCCAGGCGCAGCTCCAGGTCCACGCAGCGCGCGGAGAACGCCCCCTCGCGGCAGCGCTGCAGCGCGGAGAAGATGCGCTGCTCGGCCTTCCACCACGTGCCCTCCGCCACCTCCTTGCGGGCCAGCTCGCGCTCCATGAGGAGGTTCAGCCACGGGTCCGGGTGCCGCCCCACCTCCGTGCGTGCCTCCTCCAGGTTGGGCCCGTGCGTGGCCTTCGTCAGCAGCAGCGTGCCCAGGAAGAGGTCGCCCTCGCCCAGGGAGCGGGCCTGCTGCCGCACGGCGTCCAGCCCGGTCATCTGCCCGCGCACCAGCTCGGCGTACCCCCTGGCCAGCGGGCCGCGGCGGGCGAAGTCGCGCGCCGCCACGCGCCGCACGTAGTCGCCGAGCGCGGAGCCGCCCTGGAGCCGATCCAACTCCTGCGCCAGCGGCAGCAGCGCCAGCGCGCGCTCCTTGGAAGGGGCCGCGCGCACCACCTCATAGAAGTGCTGCCGCACCACGCCCGGGTGCTGCCGCGCCAGCTCCAGGGGCAGCGGGGCCTTCTCGTCTCCCAACAGCGCCAGGGTGGCGTCACGCGCGCCCTGCCACTTCCGGGCGCGCTCCAGCGTCTCGTCCCGCAGGGTGAGCGCGTGCGCATGGGCCTCGCGGCCCCAGCCCGGCTCGTTCAGCGCGGCCACCTCCTCGTAGGTCTCCGCCGCCTTCATGGCCAGGCCCATCTCCTGGAGCACCAGCGCGCGGTTCCACAGCGCCTGCGGGTGCTTCGGGTGGATGGCCAGCACCGCGTCCAGGAGCCGCAGCGCCTTCTCGTGGGCGCCCCGCGCCAGGTGCACCGCGGCGAGGTCGGTGTCCCGGTTGGGGGACGCGGGCATCCGCTCCAGGAAGGAGGCCGCCTGGTTCCACTCGCCCTGCAGCGCGTAGGCGGCGGCGATGCCGCCCCAGTCCCCGGCCTCCTCCAGCCGGGCCAGCTCCTTCAGGGGAATGGGCTCGGGGGGCACGGGGCAGCCCCCGGACGACATGCGGGGCCGGTGACGGTCCGCCTCGGGGTGGGTGAGCCGGGCCTCGATGCGTGCCGCGGCGCGGCGCTCCGCCCAGAACTGGGGCGTGACGCCCTCGCCGCTCCCCTTCGACGGGCTCCGTGCGAGCAGCACGGTGAGCACGAGCACGGGCGTCGCCAGCGCCAGGATGAGAACCTTGTCGTACGCCGGCTTCACCATACTGCCCCCTCGGGCGCCACCCCCAAGCAGTCGCCCACCTGTCGCGTTCTACACCAACATGCCTCCGCCGCCGACCACACTCGGGGCGGGCGCCCAGGGCCTCCGGGGCGCGCGGACGTTCCGCACTCCACGGATTCCCTGTACGCCTGGGCACGCCTTCGTCCGGTTCCGGGACGTCTCCACCCTCCACTCCATCCCCTTCCGAGTCCCCTTCCCCCGCTGACGGGCCGCGCGACGCCGCGCGGTCAGGCCGGGAACCAGCCGGCCTGGAGTAGAGACGAACGGGGTCGGAATCCTTGAGTGGAACCCCCTACGCATCCCGCCGGAATCATTGCTTTCGAGGTGCTCGGGGCGGCAGCGGAAGCCGGGGCTCGCCGGGCTGGCAGCCCTCCGGCCGGCGAGCCGGGGGCACGACGGAGTGGGGCTTGGCAGGCGGGCGTCGGTGGGAAGCGCCGGGCCCTCCCGGATGTCCCATTGCGCCAACCCGGAACGAAAGGACCACAGTTGACGCATCTCCTCCGAATTGCCGCCCTGGTGCTGCTGCTTCCCACCATCGCGTCCGCGGACGTGAAGTGGAAGGGCGACTTCGAGACGGGAAACATCTCGCAGTGGACCCGCTCGCAGAGCGTCGCCAACAGCCGCCTCCAGGTGGTGACGGACGTCGTGCGCGAGGGGCGCTATGCGCTCAAGGCCACCGTGCGTCAGGGCGATGACCCCATCGGCGCCAGCGGCAACCGCAACGAGCTGCTCCACCTCACCCAGGAGAAGTCGGGCTCCACGTGGTTCTACAAGTGGAGCACGATGTTCCCGAAGAACTACCCCAGCTCGGACACCTGGCAGGTGGTCGTCCAGTGGCACCAGGAGGGCTGCTGCGGCTCGCCCCCGCTGGAGTTCTTCGTGCGCGGCGAGCAGCTGAACCTCCGCGTGGGTGGCGCCGACGGTGACATCGTGTGGCAGTCGCCCCTGAACCGCGGCGAGTGGCACGACTTCGTCCTGCAGGTGAAGTGGTCGTCCAACGCGAAGACGGGCTTCGTGCAGCTGTGGCACAACGGCAAGCTCGCGCTGCCCAAGACGTTCGGCGCCACGCAGTACGGCAAGGAGATGAACTACCTCAAGCTCGGCCTGTACCGCGACGACTCCATCCGCCCCGAGGCGTTCGTCTACCACGACGGCTTCACCATGGCCGACAAGCTGGAGGACGTGATGCCGCCCCCGCCCGCGCCGGTGGAGGAGCCCGCGCCGACGACGCCGCCCGTGGTGGCCACGCCGGAGCCCTCGCCCGCCGAGCCGGAAGTCCCTGGGGCGGAGGAGCCCGAGGCCCCCGAGGAAGAGGCCCCCGTCCTGGGCCACCAGCCGACCCCGGGCGTGATGCCCGGTGACGAGGCGCCCGGCGCGCAGGACAACGGCTCGCGCATGCCCGGCACCGCGCCCCAGGGCTGCGGCGCCTCGGCCACGGGAACGGGCGGAGTGCCGCTCGTCGCCGCCGGTGGCCTGCTCGCCATCGCCGCCCTGCTCCGCCGCCGGCGCAAGCCCGCCGTGGTGCTCGCCCGCTCGAAGCAGCGCTGAGCGGCGGCCGGTACCCCCTGAAGTCCCCGGGCGGGCCCATCCGAAGAGGGTGGGCCCGCCTGCTTTTTTCGCGGGAAAAAAATGCCGGCGGAAAATCCATGTCGATCTCCCGGATCCTGGTTCGTCGCCAGGTTGGAGGCGGTAAACAGCCTTCCCCAACCCTCAGGAGCCCAGACCATGGCGACCAAGATCTTCGTGAACCTTCCCGTGCAGTCCCTCGGCCGGTCCGTCGAGTTCTTCAAGCAGCTCGGCTACACGTTCAACGCCCAGTTCACGGACCAGAACGCCACGTGCATGGTCATCAGCGAGGACATCTACGTGATGTTGCTCGTGAAGGACTTCTTCAAGGGCTTCATCAAGAAGGAGATCGCGGACTCCACCAAGGTGACGGAGGCCATCATCTCCCTCTCCACGGACAGCCGGGCCGCCGTCGACGAGCACATGAAGAAGGCCCTGGCGGCGGGCGCCACGGAGACCAAGGAGCCCCAGGACATGGGCTTCATGTACCAGCGCGGCTTCCAGGACCTGGACGGCCACCAGTGGGAGATCTTCTGGATGGACCCCAAGAACGTCCAGTAGCCCGCTGGAAACGGCGACGGGCGGGCGGCTCCCGGAAAGAGGAGCAGCGCCCGCCCGCCGTGAGTCACCGCCCGGGCGTATGGGCTGGAACCTGCCGTCATTTCAACCGCGATGATTGCTCCCGGGCCTCCTGCGCACCTCCAGTTGCCTGCGGGTCTTCACCATCTCCTCGACGAGGACGCGCTCCTTTGGCAGTGCCGTCTGGTACTCGGCTGCAAGCACCTTGTTCGGAAGCCCCTCCAGCGCGTACTTCGCCACGGCGGTGTCCTTCTGGGCACAGAGGATAAGGCCGACGGGAGGATTCTCGCCGGGCAGCGTCCAGTGCTCGCGCGCGTAGTTGAGGTACAGGTGCATCTGCCCGGCGTCCGCGTGTGTGAACTTCCCCAGCTTCAAGTCGATGATGACGAGGCAGCGCAGCCGGCGGTGGAAGAAGAGCAGGTCTATCCGGTACCACTCGTCCCCCACCCTCAGGCGACGCTGCCGCCCCACGAAGGCGAAGTCACCACCAAGCTCCAGAAGGAATTCCTCCAGCTTCTCGATGAGCGCTGCCTCCAGTTCGCTCTCCGAGTACTCGTCCTTCAGGTCGAGGAACTCCAGGACATAGGGGTCCCTCAGCTCCTCTTCGAGAGACACCGCGTCTTCAGGCCGAGGCACAGCCCCCCGGGTGAGCATCGCCGCCTTGTTCCGCGATAGCGCGGTGCGCTCATAGAACTGGCTTCCAATCTGCCGATCCAACTGCCGGACGGACCAGCCGCCCCGCAGCGCCTCTGCCTCGTAGAAGCGCCGGGCCGCCGGGCTGCGCACCGACAGCAACCGGACGTAGTGGGACCAGGGGAGCGGAAAGGCGGCTTCCCCGAGGGCGCTTTCGGGGGGAGATAGTGCAGACACCGTCTGCACTTTTCGCTGAGCCCGCGAGGACCGGCGCCCCGCTGAGCCCATCAACGGCACCTCGCGGAAGGCCAGGTAGAACGCCCGCATCTGGAAGAGATTGCGGCGTCCGAAGCCCCGGCCGAACCGGGCCGTGAGGTCCCGGGCGAGCCGGTCCATCAGTTCTTCGCCATAGCCAGCGCGGGCGGCCCCGTGTTGCTCCTGCTCCACGATTCGGCGGCCCAAAGCCCAATAGGTGGCCGTCATGACAACATTGACCGAGCGAGAGGCGGCATGACGTGCGGCTTCGACCAGGCGCACGGCATCAGCCAGGACGGAGTCGTAACCGGGCTTCGAGAGTGCGCCTGTCGTCCGCTTGCGCGTCATGGGAGCAGGGTGGCCCGAGCGCAGCGCCCAGGCAAGGAGGACGCAGCCCGCGGCAGCCCCTCCCAAGTGTCGGCTGGAATCGACAACCACGTGCCGCGCCCCACCTGAATCTGAGCGGGGGCTCACCCGGGTGTCACGGGCCGGGGTGATGGACCGCGCCGGGGTCGGCGCGGATCGCGGCTCCTGCTCGATAGGGCCTGGACCGAGGCAGCCGCCCGCGTCAGTGCGCGCCTTCCACCTTCACGCCGGCGGCGGGCTTCTTCAGCAGGAACACCAGCACCAGCGACAGCGCGAAGATGGCGGTGAGCACGGTGAAGTTGGCGTTGAAGGCCCGCACCAGCGCCTGCCCGTTGATGCGCTGGCTGAGGATGCTGTAGGCGGCGGACAGCGGGTCCGCCACGCGCGCGCCGACGGCGGCCTTGAGCGAGGCGACCTGCTCCTGCGTCACCTGGCTGTACGGGTCCACGTGCGACGTCAGCGCGGTGTAGTTCACCTTCGTCGTCCGGTTGAGCGCGCTGCTCATCCACGCGGTGCCGATGGAGCCGCCCAGCTCGCGCGTCAGGTTGTAGAGGCCCGCCGCGTTGCCGCGCTGCTCCGGCCGCAGGTTGCTCAGCGCCATCACCGACAGCGGCACGAAAATCATGCCCAGCGAGCAGGCGCGGATGAACACCGGCAGGATGAGCGCGGCCTCGTCCGCCGTGGTGGACAGGTGACCGTTCACCCACAGCGACAGGCACATGCCCACGATGCCCGTGCCCACCAGCACCCGTCCGTCCATCTTCCCGCCGAAGCGGCCGATGAGCGGCATCAAGAGCAGCTGGATGAAGCTGCCCTTCAGGAAGATGAGCCCGATGTCGAGCGCCGAGTAGCGCATCACCGTGCCGCAGAAGAGGCTGAAGAGGAACGAGCCGGCGAACAGCGCCGTGCCGACGATGAGGTTGATGCCCGTGGCCGCCGTGTACGAGACATTGGCGAACACGCGCAAGTCCACCACCGGCTGCGGTGTCTCCAGCTCGTGCACCACGAAGGTGATGAGCGCCACCGCCGCCACCACCGCGAGCAGGGTGATTTCGAGGCTGTCGAACCAGTCCTTCCGCGTGCCCTCTTCCAGCACGAACTGGAGCGCGGCCATGCCCACCGCCAGCAGGGCGATGCCATACCGGTCCACCTTGTCCTGGGTGGGCGCGAAGTCCGGCTGGTCGATGTGGCGCCACGCCATGTACGCGGCGAACAGGCCCACCGGCAGGTTGATGAGGAAGATCCAATGCCAGCTCGCCGCCTCGATGAGCAGGCCGCCCACCGTGGGGCCCAACAGCGGCCCCGTCACCGCGCCCAGGCCGAACAGCGCGCCCGCCATGCCGTGCTCCTCGCGCGGGTAGCGGGCGAAGAGGATGGCCTGCGACGTGGGGATGATGGCGCCACCGCCCACGCCCTGGAGGATGCGGAAGACCACCAGCGAGGGCAGGTTCCACGCCAGACCGCACAGCAGGCTCGCCGCGGTGAACAGCAGGATGGAGCCGGTGAAGTAGCGCTTGAAGCCGAAGCGCCGCTGCAGCCAACCCGTCATGGGGATGACCACGACGTTGGCCATCATGTAGCCGGTGGACACCCAGGCAATCTGGTCCAGCGGCGTGCCAAAGCTGGCGCGGATGTCGCTGAGCGCCACGTTGACGATGGAGATGTCCAGCACGGACATCAGCGCCGCGGCCATGGCGGCGATGGTGATGCCGGCCTTGGAGCCGGTGATGGTGTCACTGCGCACGACTAGTTGCTCCGGGTATCCACCGTGACTTCCGCGCTCATGCCCGGGCGCAGCCGCACGTCCTTCGCGTCACTGTCCAGCCGGATGAGCACGGGGATGCGCTGCACCACCTTCACGAAGTTGCCGGAGGCGTTGTCCGGAGGCAGCAGCGCGAAGCGCGCGCCGCTGGCGCCAGCGAGGCTGTCCACATGGCCCTGGAACTCACGGCCGCCAAAGGCGTCCACCGTCAGCTCCACCTTCTGGCCGGGCTTCATCTCGCCGACCTGGTCCTCCTTGAAGTTGGCCACCACCCAGATGTCGTCCTGCGGCACCAGCGCCATCAGCGGGCGCTCGGGGCTGACCATCTGCCCGGCCTCCACCGTGCGGCGGCTCACCACGCCGGCCACCGGCGCGCGCACCTGCGCGTAGGAGAGATTGAGCTCCGCCAGCCGCAGCGCCGCCTGGGCCTGCTTCAGCCTCGCGTCCGCCAGCTTCACGGCCGCCTGCGCCGCCTGCACCTGCACCTGCACCGTCTCGGCCGCGGCCAGCTTGCCCTGCGCGGCCTCGAGGCCACCGGACGAGCCCTGCACGCCCGCCTCGGTGGACGTCAGCCGCGCGCGCGCCACGTCCAGCGCCGCCCGGGCCTGGTCATACCCGGCCTGCCGCGCGTCCAGGTCCGCCTGGGTGACGGCGCCCTCGGCCTTCAGCGTCTTCACGCGCGCCATGTCCGCCTCCGCCAGCTTGAAGCGGGCCTCGGCCGAGTCCACGTCCGCGCGCGCCTGCTCCAGCGCCGCCTTGGACGAGTGGATGCTGCTGGAGGCCTGCACCACGCCGCCGCGCGCCTGCCGCAGGTTGGCGCCGGCGTTGGTCTCCGTGAGGGCCAGCTGGGCCTGGGCGCTGGACAGCTGCGCCTCGGCGCTCAGCACGTCCGCACTCGCCACCTCCAGCTTCGCGGTGAGGTCGGACGTGTCCAGCTCCACCAGCACGTCGCCGGCCTTCACCTGCTGGTTGTCCGCCACCAGCACCTTCGCCACCTGGCCGGCGATGCGCGGCGACACGTTGGCGATGCGGCCCTCCACCTGCGCGTCGTCGGTGGACTCGTGGCCGTACGCCACCGCATAGCGCGCGCCTCCGCCCACCAGCGCCACGGCCAGCAGCGCCGGCAGCACCCGCTTCGCCCTGGAGGAGCGGGGCGCGGCGGCCGGCATCGTCACGGCCTTGGCGGGGACCTCGGTGTTGGGGACGTCCTGCTCGAGATTCACGGTCTGAGTGCTCATTTGAAATGCTCGAAAGTCTGACGGCTGATGATTTGGGGGCTAACCACCCGGCCCGACGAAGCCATCCGTGGGGACGGGGGAAGGAAGGCGGGGCGTGGGAAGGGTTCAGGGGT
>NZ_JABBJJ010000097.1 GCF_012933655.1 Pyxidicoccus fallax
GCCCTTCCTCGGGCGCCCACATCCCACCGGCCTCCCCATGGCCGCGTGCATCGCTGCGAAACATCACTCCCCCCTTGTTGAACCCGGCGGCCACGTCCCCCCGCGGCCGCCCTTCATGTGAACCCGACGGCCGCTTCCCCCAGCGGCCGCCCTTCACCTTCAAATACGCAGGCAGCCTGTTTTCTTGTGCATTCCGTCCAAAAAAGTTTCGGGGCACCTCCCCGCAGGGAAATGCCCCGAAAAACATGTAACTCCGCCGTGGGTCCGGTCAGCCCCGGAACCCTGGGGCTACTCGCCGTCCTCGGCGGACGTCGGCGCTTCCACCAGCGGCCCGGTGGTGGGCACGGACATCTTCGCGGAGTACGGCTGCTGCCACGTCAGCCCCTGCGTCGTCTCGGGAGGCGGGTCCTTGGGGTTGATGCCCTCCACCGGCCCCTCGTTCCCGTCCACCCTGGAAACCTGCTTCGCCATGACGTCCCCCTCCTGTCCTGGTCACCCCCGGCGCGGCGCCATGCCGTCACCGTGTGATTGAGACACCGATACAACGTGCGACGCCGGAATCCTTGTCACTCGAAGAGCAGCACCGCGTGGACCCACGCGTTGGACGGGGCCGTCGCCAGCCACTGGCGGCGCTCGTCGCGCAGGGCGAGGGCGGGCTGCGTGCCCGCGCGGATGCGCTCGCGCACGGCCTCGAAGAAGCGGCCGGCCGTGTCGGGGATGTCCACCGTGGCGGCCAGCACCGCGCCCGCGCCGGCCTCGATGAAGGCCACGGGAAGGCTGGAGGACTCGTGGAGGAAGGGCGTGGCCCGCGCGGCGCCGCACGTGGCCAGCAGCACCAGCGGCGCGCGCGCCAGCTTCAGGCCCCGCACCTGCGCGGCGGTGAGCGCGTAGCGGCCGTCCACCTCGGGGGCCAGCACCACCATCGACGCGTCCGACATCTCCGGGCTGAACATGCCATGCGCGTGCAGCTCCACCTCGCTGGCGTCCACCATGGCCGCCAGCACGCGGGACGGCGTGGCGCGGGCGCCGGTCAGCTCCACCCGCTGCGGGTCCGGCACGCTGGGGGACTTCAGGGGCGGCAGCTCCGGCAGGCGCAGGGACGCGGGCGCCTGCACGTCGTTGACGACCAGGTGGACGCCTCCGTCGCGCGCTCCGGCCGGCGGCGGCGCGGACGCGCGGCCCACGCGGTAGCTCCAGGCCAGGTCCGAGGGCAGCAGGCCGGGAAGCCCGTGCACCGGCGGCAGCGCCAGCACGTCCACGCGCTCGCAGCCGCGCAGCACCGCCAGCAGGCCCGCCGGCACCAGCCCGGACGCGTCGCGTCCCACGGGCGTGGCGCGGCTCGCGTCGAAGTGGACCCGTGGCCCGCCGCTCGGGCCGCGCACGGCCACCACCGAGCGCTCGTAGTCCACGGCCACGGCCAGCACGCAGCGCTCCGGCGCCTCCACGCGCAGCGCGGCGCCCATCAGCTCCAGCACCGCGCCCGCGTCGCCGCCGCGCCCCGCGTCGTTCACCAGCGCGTTGTAGGCCCCCATCCGCGTCTTCCGCGCGTCCACGTCGTCGGGCAGCGCCTCCGCCTGCTGGATGGCGTCGCGCAGGAGCTCCCGGCCCTCGGCCCGGTCCTTCTCCAGGACGAACTGCCCCTCGGCGAAGACGAGCTGCGCCAGCTCCCCCGGCGTGGGCTCGCCGCGGCGAAGCTCGGACAGGGTGCGGCGCAGCAGGTCCGCGTCGTGCGCGTCCGAGCCGAAGCGCGCCAGGTACGACAGCATCAGCGCCCCGGGAAGCCCCAGCGGCCTGTCACACTCCAGCGCCTGCTCCAGCTCCCGCCGGGCCCCCTTCGGGTCGAAGTCCAGCCAGGACAGGTAGGCCAGGTTGCGGTGGACGTACGTCCGCTGCTCGCAGTCATCCGGCGTGCGCGCCAGGGATTCGCGCAGGAACGCGCGCGCGCTGGTGACGTCGAGCCGGTAGCGGGCGATGTGCGCCAGCTCCTGGAGGAGCTGACGCTCCAGCTCCCACTCCCCCGACTCGTGCGCGGCGCTCCAGCCGACACGCGCCTGCTCGAAGGCCTCCGCCGGGCGGTTGAGGGCGAGGTACAGGTCCGCCAGCCGCTTGCGCAGGGTGACGCAGCGGTACGTCATGCCTCGGCCCTGGCACGCGTCCAGCGCGGCGCGCAGCCGGGCCTCGGCCTTCCACCACTGGCCCGCGTGCTCCTCGGCCACGGACAGCTCGCGCTCGGCCAGCAGCGTCAGCCAGGCGTCGTTGCCCGCGCGGGCCAGGCGCGTGAAGTCCTCCATGTATCGAAGACGCACCGACGGGCCGAGCACCGTGAGCGCGCCCAGGTACAGGTCGTCCTCGCCCGAGCGGCGCGCCGCCTCCAGGAATGCCTCGCGCTCCGGCAGCTCGCCGCGCACCAGCCGCGCGTAGTCCCGCGCCAGCGGGCCCCGCCGGGCGAAGTCCCGCCCGGCCACGTGGTGCACGTAGCCCCGCAGCATGCCGTCGCCCTGCACGCCGTCCAGCACCTCGGCCAGCGGAAACAGGCGCAGCGCCGCGTCGCGCGTGGGGGCCGCCCGCACCGCGTCGTAGAAGGCCAGCCGGACGATGCCCGGGTACCGCCGCGCCTCGTCCAGCGGCAGCCGCGCGCCCTCGTCCGTCATCAAGTCCCGCACGGCCGCGAAGGCCGCCTTCCACTCCCGCCCCCGCGACTGCGTCTGCTGCCGCAGCGCCCGCGCGCGGATGAGCGCCTCCTCGCTCCAGCCCGGCTCGCCCTGCTTCGCCACCGCCTCGAAGGCCTCGGCCGCCAGCAGCGTCAGCCCCAGCTCCCGCAGCACCAGCGCCCGGTTCCACAGCGCCTGCGGATGGTGCGGCACCTGGCGCAGCACGCCCTCCAGCAGCGCGAGCGCCTCCTCGGGGTGGCCCTGCTCCAGCGCGATGACGGCCAGGTCGCAGTCGCGGTCCGGCGACGGCGGCACGCGCTGGAGGAAGTCCGACGCCTGCCGCAGGTCTCCCCGCACGAGGTACGCGGCGGCGATGCCGTGCAGCTCGCCCCGCTCCTCCAGGTCCGCCAGCTCGCGCAGCGGCAGCGGCGGCGCGGCCTGGGACGCCTCGGAGCCGCTGCGCATGGGCGAGTAGGGCCGGTGTCCGTCCGCGGGCGCGTACGCCACCCGCGCCTCCAACCGCCGGGAGGGCGCCTGGGCGAGCCACACCTCGCGCGGCGCGGCGCGCGGCGACGCGGTGAGGAAGACGAGGCCCGCCACGCTCGCGGCCAGCGCCACCGCCGCGCCCACGGCCCAGGGCATGCGCGGCCTCCACCAGGGCACCCTGCGGTGGCGCTCCGGCGCCGACTCGAACACGGGCTCCGGCTCCGGCGCCCCCGCTCCGTCCAGCGCCACCAGCGTGGGCCCGGCCTTCGCGGGAGCCACGTCCCGCAGGGCGTACTGGCCCAGCAGCTCCAGCTGCATCGCCTCGTGCAGCCCGGAGGCGCACGGCTCGCAGCGGGCGAGGTGGTGGCGGAAGTTCTCCTCGTCCACCGCGCCCAGCTCCCCGTCCAGGAAGAGGTAGAGCCTGTTGCAATGGGGGCTCATGTCGCGTCCCCTCCTCCGTCATCTCCAGTCAGCGGCAGCAGCAATGCCTTCAGCTCCTTGCGTGCCTGGTACAGCCAGCTGCCCACCGTGCCCTCGGGCACGCCCATGCGCTGGGCGATGGCCCGGTAGCGCAGCCCCGCCACGTGCAGCTCGTACGCCTCGCGCACGCGCGCGTTGGGCAGCTGGGCGATGGCGGCGCGGAAGTCCTTCTCGGAAATCTGCTCCCACACCTCGCCTCCGGGCGCGTCGGGTGACGCCGTCACCTCCTCGCGCACCAGCCGCAGCTCACCGCGCTCCTGCTCCAACAGCTCCGTGCGGCGCTTGCGGCACAGGTCCAGGAAGTGGTTGGTGAGGGCCCGGCACAGCCACGCCCGGTACACCGGCTCCGGCTGCGCGGACAGCGCGCCGTGGTGCAGCAGCGCGCGCGCGAGCGCCTCCTGGACCAGGTCCTCCGGGTCCAGGCCGCCCTGTCCACACATGCGCCTGGCCAGGGCCAGCAGCATGGGCCTGACCCGCTGCGCGAAGTCCTCGAAGCCGTCGTGCACGACGACACTGTAGGCCACGGGAAAACCGGCCACCGATTCATTGCGCTGGACCCTCATCGACGCCCACCTTCCTTCCACGCTTCTGTCGAAACGCGCGGGGCGGGAATCCTTGGGCCCTCATCGGGAAAACGGCGCCGTGGCGCAGGGTTACGCGGGTTGATTGACACCCGCCTCGGCCTTCCGGCGGGGTTGCCGCTCGGGGTGGACGGCCCCGCTCCCGGGTGCGGAAAGGGGAGCGGGGCGCGGGTCTCAGCCGATGGGACCGTCCGGCGGAGGGTCCCTCACCTCGGGACGCGCCGGCGCGTCCGTGGGCACCGGGGTGGTGTCCGTGCGTCCGCCGCGCTTCTGCTCGTCGGGCACCGGCGCCAGGCCCGGCGGGCCATCCGGCGGAGGGTCTCTCACTTCGGGCTTCTCCGGCTTCTCGTGCTGGCAGCTCACCATGTCGCGTTCCCCCTCATGGACCAACGTGGCCCGCCTTCATGACGGGCGCGTGTGCCCACCCTGACAACGCGACGAGTGGGGTTCCTTGCACGAAACCTCCCGGAGCACGCGGGCCTCACTCGAACAGCTCACTCGAACAGGAGGACGTGCCCGAGCCACTTGCCGTCGCCGGGCCGCTCCTTCAGCCAGCGCATCCGCGTGTCCCGCAGCGCCACCGAGGGCCGCATCCCTCCGCGGATGCGCTCGCGCACCGCCTCGAAGAAGGCGCCCGCCGTGTCGGGGATGTCCACCGTGGAGGCCAGCACCAGGCGCGCGCCCGCCTCGATGAAGGCCACCGGCAGGCTGAAGGGCTCGTGCTGGAAGGGCGCCGTCCTCGCCGCGCTGCACGTGACGAGCAGCACCAGCGGCGCCTGCCGCAGCCGCGTGCGCCGCACCCGGTCCGCGGTGAGCGCGTAGCGGCCATCCCCGTCCAGCGCCAGCACCACCAGCGACGCGTCCGACACCGCCGGGCTGAACAGCCCGTGCGCGTGCAATTCCACCTCGCTGGCGTCCACCATGGCCGCCAGCACGCGAGACGGCGTGGCCAGGGTCCCCCGCAGCTCCACGCGCAGCGGGTCCGGGACGCGGGGCGGCTCCAGCATGTCGAGCCGCGGCAGCCGCAGCGACGGAGGCGCCGCCACGTGCGTGACGACGAGGTGGTGCGCCGCGCCCCCTTCCGGGGACGGAGGCAACATGGCGCCCCGTCCCACGCGGTAGCTCCAGGCCATGTCCATGGGCAGCACACCGGTGAGCCCGTGCACCGGTGGCAGCGCCAGCACGTCCACGTGCTCGCAGTCGCGCAGCTCCTCCACCAGGTGCCGCGGCACCAGCTTCTCCGTCCCGTTCAGGGGCCGCGCGCGCGTGTCGTCGAAGGAGCCGTGCAGCCTGCCGTAGGGGCCCTGCGCCATCACCAGCGTGCGCTCGTGGTGGAGCGACACCGCGAGCAGGCACTGCTGCGGCACCGTGCCCAGGCGCAGCTGCCGGCCCAGCAGCGCCAGGGCCTCGGGCCAGCGCCCCGCAGCGCCCTCCTCGGCGATGAGCACTCCGTACGCATAGGCCCGGGCCTTGCGCGCGTCCACGTCGTCAGGGGCCTCCTCCGCGCGCTCGATGGCGCGCCACAGCGCCACCTCGCCCTCGGTGCGCGAGCGCGCCAGGGCGAACTGGCCCTCGATGAAGAGCAGCAGGGCCTCGGTGCCGGCGGAGAGACCGGGCCGCCGCAGCTCCGCCAGCGCGCGACGCAGGTGGACGTCGTCCCGCGGCTGGGGCCGGGAGCGCGCCAGCTCCGCCAGCACGAACGCCCCCGTCAGGCCCAGGGGCCGCTCGCAGGCCAGGGCCCGGTCCAGCGCGCGGCGGGCGTCATCCGGCCGGAAGCTCCGCCACTCCACGGAGGCCAGGCTCGACTGGATGTGCGTGCGCTGCGCGCAGTCCACGGGCATCCGCGCCTGGGCCTCCTCCAGGTAGGCGCGAGCGCTGGCGAAGGCGTGCTGGAAGCGCGCGACGTCGGCCAGCTCCTGGAGGAACTCCTGCTCGAACCGCCACTCCCCCGCGTCCTTGGCGCGGTTCCACCCCCGCCACGCGTACCGGAGCGCTTCGGCCGGACGGTGCAGGCCCAGGTACAGGTCCGTCAGCGCCCGCTCCAGGCCCAGGCAGCGGTAGGCGAGCGACTGCGGCCAGCACGCCTCCAGCGCCTCGCGCAGCCGCGGCTCCGCCTTCCACCACTCCCCCGCCCGGGTGTCGCGGATGGCCCGCAGGCGCTCGACGTGGAACTGCATCCACGCGTCGCCTTGCGCGTCCGCCAGCCGCGCCACCTCCTCCAGGTCCACCGGCCTGCCCATGCCGCTGGCGTAGACGAGCGCGCCCAGGAGGATGTCGTCCTCTCCCGAGCGCCGCAGCTCCTCCAGCAGCGCCGGCGTCGCGGGAAGCTCACCCCGGAGGAGGCGCCCGTAGCGCTCGGCGGCCGGCCCGCGCCGGGTGAAGTCCCGCGCCGCCACCCGCTTCACGTACTGGGTGATGAAGCCAGCACGGCCGTCCGGGATGCCGGCGTCCGGGAGCTGTCTCCCGTACGTCTCGTCCAGCACCTCCGCCAGCGGGAGGAGCCGCGCCACGTCCTCGCGCGTGGGGACCGCCCGCAGCACGTCGTAGAAGGCCAGCCGGACGATGCCCGGGTACCGCCGCGCCTCGTCCAGCGGCAGCCGCGCCCGCGGGTCCGTCATCAGGTCGCGCGTCGCCGCGTGGGCCTCCTTCCACTCGCGCTCGCGCGCCAGCGTGTCGTCGCGCAGCTTGCGCACCTGGCTCCGCGCCTCGTCGCCCCAGCCCGGCTCCGCGCGCCGGGCCACCGCCTCGAAGGACTCCGCCGCCAGCAGCGACAGCCCCATCTCCCGCAGCACCAGCGCCCGGTTCCACAGCGCCTGGGGGTGGTCCGGCGCCTCGCGCAGCACCCCGTCCAGCAGCTCCAGGGCCTCGTCCAGGAGCCCCTGCTTCAGCAGGGCGCCATCCATGTCCCCGTCCCGCGCCTCGCGGGCCTGCTCCAGGGCAATCACCGCCTGGTCGCTGCGCCGGTCCGGCGAGTCGGGCATCTTCTCCAGGAAGGCCATGGCCTGCCGGGGCGCGCCGTACAGCAGGTACGCGGTGGCGATGCCGTGCAGGTCCTCGCGCGCCTCCAGCCGGGCCAGCGCGTGCAGCGGCAGCGCCGCCACGCGGGCCTTCGTCTCGACTCCACTCCGGTCCGGCACGTAGCGCCGGTAGTGCTGGTCTACCGGCGCGTAGGTCAGCCGCGCCTCCAGGTGCCGCCCGGCCGGTGGGACGAGCCACGCGCCATCCGGGACGCCCTCGCCTCCGAGCAGCGGCAGCAGCGCCGCCAGCAATCCCAAAGCCAGCGCCGCGCCGCCGGCCGCCCAGGGCCACCGGCCCCTCCAGCGTCCACCGGAGCGCCGGGCCCGCCTCGCGTCTGGAGACATTCGCACCGGCCCCTCCTCCACCGTCATCTGCCCCAGCAGCTCCAGCTGCAGCGCGTCGCGGAACGCCTCGGAGCACTGCTCGCAGCCCCCCAGGTGCTCGCGGAAGCGCGCCTGCTCCTCGGCGGACATCTCCCCGTCCAGGAAGCGGGGCAGGTCCTGGCATGTGTCGTCGGGGCTCATCGCCCGCGCTCCTGCCGCCGCTGCTCCGCGGGCTTGCGCAGCAGCACGCGCAGCTCCTGGCGCGCCCGCGTCAGCCGCGCGCCCACCGTGCCGGACTTGTCCCCCGTCTCGGCGCCAATCTCCGCGTAGGACAAGCCCTGCAGGTACAGCTCGAACGTCCGCCGCAGCTTCGGGCTGCTGAGCTTCTCGATGGCCTGCAGCAGGTCCTCCGGTCCGACGAACTCCCACAGCTCCGGCTCGAACTCCTCGTCGAACCGCTCCGACTGCTCGTGCATGTGGAGCAGCGCCTCCATCCTGTTCGCCTCGCTCCCCCTGCGGCGGCACCGGTCCAGGAAGCAGTTGTGCGCCACCCGCCCCATCCACGCCCGCTGCGCGTCCTCGTCCAGGAGCTTCACGTGCTCCCACCGCAGGAGCGCCCGGAGCAGCACGTCATGCACCAGGTCTTCGAGATCGCTTTCAATCCCGCCACAATACTTTCCCAGGATTGCAAACAGAGTGGGCTGAATGCGCCACGCGAAAGCCTCGAACCCCCCACCCTGCGGCGCCTTCACGACCCACAATCTGGCTTTGGCTCTCACGGGCCCCCCTGCGTTCAAACCAGAAGACGCGGTGGGTCCGATTTCTTATCCACAATTCAGCGAACCCACCGTACCGCTGTCGTAGACAAGAACGCGTGACGGCGCTGTGACGGCGTTCACAAAGAAGGCCAATTCCTTACAGAAACAGGGCGTCAGGACACGGCGGCGGCGAGCGAAGCCGGCTGAATCAAAGGCATTTCCACCTCGAAGAGCGCTCCGCCGAGCGCCTCCGAGCGGTCCGCGCGAATGTTGCCTCCGTGACGTTCCACGATGCCGCGGGCGATGGCGAGCCCCAGCCCCGTGCCCGGCCGGGGCCCCTCCCGCTTGCGCCCCGTCACGAAGGGCTGGAACAGGCGCGGCAGCAGCTCCGCGGGAATGCCGGGCCCGCTGTCCTCGACGCGCACGCGCAACACCTGCCCGTCCCGCGCGCATTGGACTCGCAGCCGGGGGGATGGAACGTCCCGCAGTGCGAGCAAGGAATTCTCGAATAGAATGACAAACACCTGGGAGAGCTGCGCCTGGTCCGCCTCCATCTCCAATGACTCGCTGGCGGGCGGTTCGAAGGTCACCTCCGGGGCGAGGGCGCCCAACCCCTGACGTGCGGTGGAGTACGACAGGGCCAGGGTGGCGGGCACGTCCACGCGGCGCAAATCCAGGGGGCGCGGGCGGCCATAGCGCAGCAGCTCGTCCACGAAGTGGCTGGCGCGCTCTATCTGCTCGCGCATGGCGGCGAGCGACTCCGGGTCCCCGCCGCGGCGCTCCAGGAGCTTGAGGTGCGCGGCGAGCACGCCCAGGGGGTTGCGCACCTCGTGGGCCACGGCGGCGGTGAGCTGGCCCAGCTCCGCCAGCCGCGCCGCCTGGTCCGCGCGGGCCTCCTGGACGGCGAGCGCGGCGGCCAGCTCGCTGCCGGTGGCGCGGCCCTTGAGGAAGCGGCGCCCCAGCCACTCCTGGAGCCCCTGGCGCACCGGCTCGAAGGCGAGCGCCGCCAGGGCCAGCAGGAAGAAGGCGCCCGCGCGGTACTCGGCGAGGAAGGGCTGGCCGCTGCCGGCCATGAGCGTCAGCACGCCGAAGAGGAAGCCCGCGGACAGCACCGCCGCCATCGCCGAGTAGACGAGGCTGCGCTCCATCAGCCTCCGCTCTCCCGGCGCCAGGTAGGCATTGAGGACGTGCGCCAGCACCAGCAGCGCGGCCAGCACCAGGTACATGCCGAAGGGCACCGCGTAGCCGCTCGACAAGAGGAGCGCGTTGCCGATGGTGCCCGAGTACGCCAGCGCCCCGGCGATGCCCAGGCCTCGCAGCACGGGCCGGCGCTCGGGGGCCTCGTGCCGGTAGGAGCGCGCCAGGTGCGCCAGCGGCACGGCGGCGGCGGCCACGGCCAGCACCATGGCCGGCCAGAACAGCGGGCCCCGCCTCAGGGCCACCGGGCCATAGAGGACGCTGGGGAAGAAGAGGCCCAGGCTCGTCACCACCACCGCCACCGCGTAGGCCAGGGCCACCAGCCGGTACGAGCGCTGCCGCGTCACGTCATAGGCGGCGTGGAGGTAGGTGGCGGAGATGAAGGCGCCACTGGCGGCGAAGCGCTCGCCCACCCAGGCGGTCCGGGGGAAGCAGATGAGCAGCAGCGCGCCGCTCCACACGGCCGTGGCGAGACAGTAGAGCGCGAGCCCCCGGGCATTGCGGCCCCGGAGCGCGGCGGTGAAGCACAGCAGCAGCGCCACGGACAGGACGGGCACGAGGCTGTAGGCGAACAGGGGCCCCATGCCCGCACTGTGACATCAACGGAGGGACGCGAGGAACCCATCCAGCAGCTCGTTCACCACCTCGGGCGCGTCGAGCTGCACCCAGTGGCCCGTGCCCTCCACCTTCCGGAACGGCAGCTCGGGCACCAGGCGCTGATACGAGCCGGGCTCCTCGTTGTACGCGGTGATGACGGACAGGCGGGGCCCGCCGTAGCGCCGCAGCGCCGCGACGGGGTCGAACGTCAGCAGCGCCCCCAGCCCCGCGCGAGCGCCCGCCTGGGACGTGGCCCGCATCCGCGAGAGCACCCGCTCGCGCACCTCGGGCCGGGACGGCGCCAGCATTGGCGTCCAGTACTCCTCGATGACCGCGCTCCACGCGTCCGTCGCCAGCACGTGCATGAAGCCCGCGGCCTGCTCGGCCGGAATCGAGCGCCCGTCCGAGGCCGGGTCCAGCAGGAACAGCCCCGCGACGCGGCCGGGGTGCTGGCCCGCGAAGGCCGCGCAGACCGCGCCGCCCAGGCTGTGCCCCACGAGCACGAAGCGCGGCAGCCCCAGCGCGTCCACCACCGCCTCGATGTCCCGGGCGAAGTCCTCGACGGTGAGGTCCCCGTCCCCCGGCGGCGCGGACCTTCCGTGGCCCCGCAGGTCCAGCGCCACCGCCCGCCGGCGCTTCCTCAGATGAGCGAGCTGCGGCTCCCAGTGCGTGGTGTCGCCACAACTGGAGTGGACGAACACCACCGGCAGCCCACCCTCCCCTCCATCATCGACGTGCAGCGCTCCAGCAGGTCCCTTCACCATGGCGTTCTCCTCGGGGGTTCCGGGAGCGCGTCGAACCGCGCCCCACGGATTCGGGAGTACGCCCCATCCCTGTCAGGAACTGGCAGGAACCCGCCGGCCGCGGCCTACCAGGTCTGCCCGGGGCCGCCTCCGCCGCCGTCGCTGAAGGAGCGGCACGAGCCGCCGGGCCTTAGGACTCCGCGCCGTCCCTGTCAGAATCCGGCCATGGCGCGAGTCAACCGGGTGATGCGGCTGCATGACTTCCTGCGGGGGCGCGAGGCCACCCCGGTCGCGGAGATTGCCTCCGCGTTGGAGGTGAGTGTGCGCACCGTGCACCGGGACCTCGCGACACTCAGGGAGCAGGGCGTGCCCATCAGCGGCGACACGGGGCCAGGCGGGGGCGTGCGGCTGGAAGGTGAGCGGGGCGTGACGGCGGTCCACCTGTCCCTGGAGGAGGTGGTGGCGCTGTGGCTGGTGGCGAACCTGTCGGCCACGACCAGTGCCCTGCCGTGGGGGAGAGCGGCCCGCTCGGCGCTGGAGAAGCTCTTCGCCAGCGTGCCGCGTGAGCGGGCCCGGAGCATGCGCGAGCTCTGCCGCCGCGTGGTGGTGGGACGTCCCGCCAGCGCCCGCGTCCTGGAGGACCTGGGGACGCCGCCCGAGGAGCTGCTCGCCGTCTTCGAGCACGCCTTCCGCGACAGGGTGTGCCTGGCCTTCGACTACCGCGACCGCAAAGGGCAGGCCACCCGCCGCTGCGTGGAGCCGCACGGGCTGATGGTGGAGTCGCCCGCGTGGTACGTGCTCGCGCGGGACGTGGAGAAGTCCGCCGCGCGGCTGTTCCGCATGGACCGTATCCGGAGAGCCCGCGTCGTCCCCGAGCGGACCTTCGTCCCCGACATGGAGGGGATGCTCGCCGAGGCGTTCGGGAAGAAAGAGGAGAAGGTGTGAAGAAGAAGCAAGCCCCGCGACGCTGGCCCGGACGTCCCGGGCAACCCCGCCCCAGCATTCCGGCCCGGGCCGAGGAACGAATCACCCAGTGGGACGAGGACGGCCTGAAGCGCGCCTCCGAGTTCTGGCTCGACGGAGCGTGCGTCGGGCGCGCGTACTGGAACCCGGATGGAACGCCGAACGTCGCGACGGGCCTCCGCGACGGTGCACCGGTCGGCTATCAAATCGAGTACCACGACCACGGCTTCCTCTACGCGGAGCCCTTCGTGGACGGGCTGCACCAGGGCTGGGCGAAGCAGTACGGGCGGCGCGGCCGGCTGCTGCTCATGAGCCCCTTCAAGCGGGGCACCGGCACCGACTATTGGTGTGACGAGAAGGGGCGGCTCGCCGAGGAGCACCCGCTCGTGGCCGGAAAGCCCTCGGGCTGGGAGCGCTGGTGGTGGGAGGACCAGCAGACCGTCTACAGCGAGACGCACTGGCACGCTGGCGAATGGCACGGCATCACCCGCCACTGGACGGGCGGCAAGCTCGACCGGGGCTACCCGAAGTTCTTCATCCACCAGGAGCAGGTCTCGAAGCGCGCCTATCTCGCCGCGGCGCGGACCGACCCCACCCTCCCCCCGTACCGCCCGGAGGACGACTCACCCGAGCGGCCCCTGCCGGAGCGCTTCCTCGAATTGAGACGGCTGACCCGCAGCCGCGCCATCGCGCGCCGTCGAAACGCATGAGCCCCCGCGACGCGTGCGTCGCGAGGGCTCACCGTGGACCGGCTCCTTCGGGGACTGCCGCTCACCCGCCGTGCTTGTACGAGGAGCCCATGTCGGCGTAGTTGAACTGGGTGTTCAGGCTGTTGATGCCGCGGGAGGTCGCGTCGACCAGCTCGCCCTTCTGGGTGACGCCGTCGCCGTTGCGGTCCTCCCAGACCTTCAGGCCCTGGAGCTCGTTGCCCTCGACGCGGCCGTTGCCGTCCTTGTCGAAGTACTTCGACAGCTTCTCGTAGCCGTTGTCGAAGCTGTTCTTCCCGTTCAGGTCCACGTGGCCGAACAGCTCCTTGCCGCTGGTGATCTTCCCGTCACCATCCACGTCCCAGGCGAGGATGCCGTCGCCGCCCGTCTTCGAGTCCCAGGCCTTGGTCCACTCGTTCTCGTTGACGTTGCCGAAGTGGTACATCAGCTGGTTCTTCTTCGCGTCCGTCTTCAGCTCGCCCACCAGCTTGCCGTTGGCGTCACGGAACTCGGCGCGCATCCCCTTGCTCAGGCCCAGGCCCATGTCGCCCGACTTCGCCTTGCTCTTGTTGAGGGCGCTGGCGTCCAGCGACTTCACCTTCTTGCCGTTGGCGTCGAACACCTCCACCTTCGTGCCCTTGGGCAGCTCGGGGGCGCCCTTGCCCGGGCGGCGCTGGACGCTCTTGGTCGTCCACTGACGGTTGCTCGGGTCCAGGTCGAAGCCCTTCACCGTCTGGCCCTCCAGCTTGCCGTTGCCCTTGATGTTGGAGCCGGTGATGTCCGCCTGGCCGTTACCGTTCAAGTCCAACACGATGGGCGACTTCTGCTTCGTCTGGGTGCCCTGCTTGGCGTCGAAGAAGACGTCCCACATCTTCCCCTCCTTCTGCTCCGGCGGGCACGGCGGCGGCTTCGTGGGGCACGTCGGCTTCGTCGGGCCCTGGCAGTCCGGCGGCGTCCGCGGCTGCTCACACTGCGACTTGAAGAGGTTGATGCACGCCTCCAGCATCTGGCTGATCTGCTGGAAGAGCTGCGTGGCCGCCTCCCAGTTCATCGGCTCCGGGCCGCACTGCGGAGGCGTCGGGAAGCAGCCCCCGGCCCGGATGCCCTGGGCCCCGCCGCTGAAGCCATCCGTCTGGAAGGCCGCGCGCAGGTCCGTCCGGGAGGCGCTGACCGCCCCACCCTCGGCCCGCACGCTGGTGCGGGAGTGCGAGACATCCAGGCTGGTACGCGAGAAGTACTGGGCGGTACGCGAGTGGCCGGGGCCAATGGAGGAAGTCATGTGAGTAACCTTTTTGCGGTAGAAGTGCGAAAGCGCCTACTGTTGAAGTGGTTATCGCACCTGCGCGCACGTGAGTTTCCTCCCCCATTTCCGGGCATTTTCGCCGCCCCCGGGCGGGGCCCCCGTCAGTGGAGGGCCGCGGCCTCGGCGGTGGGGCGGATGTTCTGATTCACATGGAAGAGGTTGTCCGGGTCGTAGTGGCTCTTCACCTGTACCAGCCGGGCGTAGTTGTCCCGGTACGTGGCCCGGACCCGCTCCTCCCCCTCGTCCATCATGAAGTTCACGTACGCGCCGCCCGCGGAGTACGGGTGCAGCGCGTCCCAGTAGTCCTTGGCCCAGGCGGAGATCTCCGCTGCCTTCGCCGGTGACGGGTCCACGCCGATGATGACCTCGGCCCAGCGCGCGTCCCGGAAGCTGAAGGCGGTGGCCTGGGGGTCCACCCGGTGCGCCGCCCCGTCGATGGGATACAGGTGCATGGAGGAGTGCATCGTCGGCAGCCGCTCGGCGAACTCCAGGTGCCGGGCGATGGCCGCGTCCCCCAGCTCCTTCACGAAGTCCGCGCGCCAGTACCACTGCAGGCCCGGCGGGTAGAGCGCGTCGAAGGCGCTCTGCAGCGCGGGATAGGGCATGGGCTGCAGGCCGTCCACCACCGGGGCGAGCGCCCGCACCGGCGCGAGCACCTCGTCCGCGCGCGCCAGGTCACCGGAGTAGCACCAGATGACCCCGCACATCTTCTTCAGGTGCAGGTGCTGGGGGAACGGCGCCACGGGCGGGACGACCAGGAAGGCGAAGAAGCCACTGAGCTCCTCCGGAGCGGCGGGGATGAACTCGCGGTACCACTGCATCACCTCGGTGGCGCGCTCCAGGGGCCAGAGGGTGGGGCCGCCGACGATGGTGCTCACCGGGTGGGCTCGGAAGAGGAAGGAGGTGACGACGCCGAAGTTGCCGCCGCCGCCGCGCAGCGCCCAGAACAGGTCCGGGTGCTTCTCCTCGCTGGCGGTGACGACGCGGCCGTCCGCGAGCACCACGTCCGCGGAGAGCATGCTGTCGATGGTGAAGCCGTAGTGGCGGGTGAGGTAGCCGAGGCCGCCGCCCAGGGTGAGCCCGCCCACGCCCGTGGTGGAGATGACGCCCGAAGGCACGGCGAGCCCGAAGGCATGGGTGGCATGGTCCACGTCGCCCCAGACGCTGCCGCCCGCGACGCGCACGGTGCCGTCGGCGGGGTCCACGCGGACGCCGCGCATGCGCGACAGGTCGACGACGAGGCCGCCGTCGCAGAGGCCCAGCCCGCCGCCGTTGTGTCCTCCGCCGCGGATGGCCAGGGTGAGCTCCTGTTCGCGGGCGAAGCGGACGGCGGCGAGGACATCCGCCGCGTCGGTGCACCGGGCGATGAGCGCCGGGCGCTTGCGAATCATCGCGTTGTAGAGGCGGCAGCTCTCCTCGTAGTCGGCGTCCTCGGGACGGACGAGTCCGCCACGCAGGAGGGCCTTCAGTTGGCCCACTCGGTCGGGTGTCAGCCGGGAAGGAAGTCCTCCGCCGGCCTGGGCGTTCTCACGCGGGGTATCCAGGGACATGGTGCGCTCCTCCACGGGTCGCGGAAGGAGCGCCCCGCAAGGAGCAAGCTAGGAATGGCAGGCGCCTGCCGGGGCAGCCAGGCGAGCCAGGGCGCCCAGGTCCACACCGGGCGGTGGCGTCACACGCGACGCTCGGCGGGTCCGCGCCCCTCGCTAGCCCCACTCCACCTCGAGCCGCCCGAGCCGCCGGATGGTCACGCTCCGGAGCATCCGCGGGTCCGGGCTCGGGATGAGCCGGAGGTTCGGCAGGCGCCGGGTCAGCACGTCCACCGCGATGCCCGTCTCGAGGCGGGCGAGCTGCGCGCCGATGCAGAAGTGGATGCCCTGACCGAAGGCGAGGTGCCGCCGGGACGTGTCGCGGCGCGGGTCGAAGCGGTCCGGCTCCGGGAAGCGGGACGCGTCGCGGTTGGCCGAGGCGAACACGAGGCGGACATGGGCCCCCTTGGGAATGGACACGCCGCCGAGTTCCACCTCCTCCGTCGTGGTGCGGAACATCGCCGTCACGGGGGACGTCATCCGCGCGGCTTCCTCGAAGATGCCGGGCAGCAGGCCCGGGTCGGCCTGGAGCGCCCCCAGCGCCTCCGGGTTCCGGAGCAGCAGCTCCATGGCTCCGGCGATGAGCCCCGCCGTCGTCTCGTGGCCCGCGAAGAGGGTCTGCGTCAGCATCCCCACCAGCTCCGCCCGGCTCGCGGGGACGTCCAGCTCCCGCGCCGCGGTGACGACGTCCGTCAGCAGGTCATCCCGGGGCGAGGTGGTGCGCGCGTCGAGCGCCTCGGAGAGGTACCGCTGGAAGTCCAGCACGCCGTGCGCGCACCGGACCAGCGACTCGACGGAGCCATGCGCCGCGAACACCGCGCTCAGGTCATCGGACCATCGCTGGAACAGCGGGATGTCCTCGTAGGGAATGCCGAAGATGCCGGCGATGACGCGCGCGGGCAGCGGGTGGGCGAACCGCGTGAAGAGGTCGGCGCGGCCTTCCGACACGAAGCCGTCGACGAGTTCCTCGGCGAGGGTGCGCACGAGCGGCGCCTTCTCGGCGACGCGGCGCGCGTTGAAGGCCTTGCTGACCAGTCCCCGGAAGCGGGTGTGCGCCGGAGGGTCGTTGTCGACGAGGCTCGGCAGCGGAGGCAGTCCCCGGGCCAGGACCTGGAGCACCTCGGGAGGAAGCTTCTCGGCGCCCACGTCGATGGACCCGACGGACGAGAACCGGCCGGGCGCCGCGAGCACGGCGCTGACGTCCTCGTAGCGCGTCACCACCCAGGCGCCGAGCACCGGGCTGTAGAAGACCGGCTCCTCCCGCCGGGCCCGCGCGTAGAACGGGTGCGGGTCCTCCAGGTGCGGCGAGACGAGCGGGTTGTACTCGGCGCCAAGCGGCGAGGGGACGGAGGGGTTGCGCATGAGGGGCTCGTGCGGTCGGGGTTGACGGTGGACTCAGGACTGGCTGGACGGCGTCCTGCCCCGGCCCATGGGACAGCCCTTCGGGAAGGTGCCGAGCTGCTCGACGGAGTAGCCGCCCGGGTAGCTGCGGATGTTGGGCCGCCCGCGCGCGAAGAGCGGCTCGCTTCGCGGTGACAGCGCGTAGCGCACGAACTTCCCGCGGGCCTTGAGCGCGAGGCGAGACACCGTGCGACTAAGGGAAGAGGGGTGCTCGTAGTGGAACGCATCGAGCAGCGCGGGCTCCATGAGCGAGCGGGCGAACAGCGAGACGAGCCGCTTCGGCGCGAGGTTCGAGGGCGGGAAGGTGGTGAGCAACTCGAGGGTGGCGTCGGCGACGGCCCGGCTGCGCGCATCGAAGGCGAAGTGCTTCGCCTCGTAGTCATCCATGAACGCGGCGAAGGCCTCGTACGTCTCTGGAATCTCCTGGATGCCCATGTGCCGGCCGAGCGCGCGGTAGTTGTGCGTCCACGCGCTCACCTCGTGCGGGGTGAAGGGCCGCCAGCCGAAGTCCGCGAGCCAGCGCACCGGCATCACCACGAAGGTGGAGAGCACGTAGCGCATGTCGTCGTTGGAGATGTCGTAGGCGCCGTGCATCTGGTTCATGCGTCGCAGCGCCTGCCTCCCCTCCTGGCTGGCCATGCCGTGCTCGAGGATGGTGTCGAGGATGAGCACGGTGTCGTCGTAGCGCTTCTGGGTCCGCTGGGTGAACTCCCCCGTCTCATGCAGGAGCACGCCGATGCTCGGCACCGCGTAGGTGCGGAACAGCGCGAAGCTGAGCGCCTGCTCGATGTCCCACGGGAATTCCTGCGTGGTGAGGATGCGGACGATTTCCTCGTACTGAGTCTGTGCGTCGAGTCGGTCGGTGCGGTCGCGGAGCGCGAAGCGGTTCATTCGAAGGCCCCCCAATAAAGCCAATCCAGGAAGTCTAGCGCAGCACCAGCCCCTGGCGTCAGGTTGACCCACTTCCCTGGCGATTCGCGCCACGGTAATGAAGTTCAGTGGAAGTGCCCGGCGGACCCACGGGCCCCAAACCAGCCATGAGCCCATTTCTTCTGTCGCATGACGACATGCGGCGAGCCTTCGACCTGCTCGCCGACCCCGTCTTCGTCAAGGACCGCAAGCACCGCTGGCTCTACCACAACGAGGCCTTCGCGAAGCTGATGGGCCGTCCGTCGTCCGAGCTGATTGGCAAGAGCGACGACGCCTACATGCCGCCGGAGACGGTGAAGCTGTTCTGGGCGAACGACGACCTCGTGTTCAACTCGGGCCAGCCGCACGAGAACGAGGAGCCCGTCCCCTTCCCCGACGGCACCGTCCACACCGTCTGGACGCGCAAGTACCCGATGCGCAACGAGGCCGGAGAGGTCACCGGACTCATCGCCATCCTCACCGACGTCACCCTGCTGCAGGACCGCATCACCACTCGCGCCGAGTTCGAGCAGCGCGCGCGGGAGAGCGAGGTACGGCTGCAGGCGCAGCAGACGATGCTCGACCAGCTCTCGGCGCCGGCCGTGCTGCTCTGGGACGGCATCGTGCTGATGCCCCTGGTGGGAGACCTGACGGCGGAGCGGACGACGCTTCTCCAGCAGAACCTGCTCGGGGCGGCGACGCGCCACCGGGCCCGTCACATCATCGTCGACATCACCGGCATCGGGCTGATCGACACCGGCACGGCGGGGCGGCTGCTCGGGGCCGTCCAGGCCGCGCGGCTGCTCGGCGCCCGCTGCATCCTCGTCGGCATGTCACCCCTGCTGGCCCAGACGCTGGTCGCCATGGGTATCGAGTTCCGCGACATCCCCACGTTCGCCGTCCTGCAGGATGGAATGGCCCTGGCCTTCCGCGAGATGGGCTACCGAATCACTCGCTGAAGGCGCCGAGGGCCGCACCTGAGGCTTCCTTCCAGGCGCTGCTGGCCCATCCCCCGGCCCTGACGGGGCCGGAGCTCGGCGGCGACCGGTCAGAGGGGCTGGTCGCCCACCGCACGGGGCCGCGAGCCAGTACCTGGCGGAGCTACCGGCGCTGAACGGGTCGAGGCCTCCAGCGCGTCACATCCCCTCGTCGTGGACTCCGCCTGTTGAACCCGGGAGGGGGTTCATCGCTTTCGCTCGCCTCGGCGCCCTGGCGCTGGCGTGGGACATCCCTTCCCGCGCCACGTACCGGAGGGGCCTCATGGTAGATGACCCCATCATCCACATGCCCAGGAGCCTGCGCTATGTCTCCGCGCTGGTCCTGGGCGCGGCGGCGTCTGCCTTCCTGCTCATGGCGTTCGCCATGCACAAAGCGGATGCGGACGGCAATGGCGACGTCGTGTTGATCCTGATGTCCCTGGTTCAGGTCACCCTGACGGCCTTCGCCTTCCTGCTCATCTTCGGATTCTCACAACGAAGCCTCAGCTTCGATGCATTGCGTGCGAAGGTGACCGGCTTTCTGGCTCACGAGCTGCCGGACATGATTTCCACGGGCCATTACACGAAGCCGGAGCCGGTGGAGTCCATCGGTCTCGGCAAGCGCTGCCATGTGCTGAAGCGGGAAATCCATGTAGAGGTCGGTCACTACAGCAAGGATTATCGAGCCGACTACTGGATCAACACCCGAGCTCCTGAAGTGCTGCTTCCTGGCCGCAAGCAGGCCTGCCTGCTGCTCGACGTGAATGTCTTCGTGCAGCACATGGTCGTCGTGGTCAAGGTGCCGCGAAGGGATGGAGAGGATGACACTCCCTTGAAGCTCGTCCTGGATAGATGGCTCAGGCCGGCCATGTTCTCGGAAATCACGTACAAGGACTGTTGGGACGGGTACCTCGGTAGCCAGGCGCGGCATATCTATTTGAAGGCCCGGTTCGACGAGCGCTTCCTGGTGACCCCGGCGGAGCGGCTGATGTGCGCTCAGTGCATCGGGGCAATGGTTCGCGACCTCATCTTGCTGTGCAAGCAGATGAATTACCCACTGCCCGAGCGCCTCAACATTGTTCCAGTGCCCGAACCCAGAAAAGCCGAACAGGGAATTCAGATGCCTGTGAGCAATGGCAGGCCCCCGTCCCATGAATTCTTGATGTAGGCGCGGGACGTGTCCAACGACGGCGCACCGGTTGTAGAGTCCCCGCAATCCCTCTCGCTGGAGCGTTTCGTGAAGCGCCTTTCCTCCGTTCCCGTGGCCAGACACCTGCGTCTTCCCCTGGTGGCTCTCGCGAGCCTGCTCTGCATGGGCAGTGGCATGGGAAACCCGGGGTGTGGAAGCGGAGGAGACGGGCCCAGGTGCCCGGACGGGTGTGCCGTCGAGGGGAGCTACCAGTTGACCTTCGAGGACACGCGTCCGCTGCCCCCGGCCTGCGAGGCGCTCGGGCTGACCCTTCCCAGGGGCCGCTGGTCATCTCCCGCGATGACGACGTGCTCACGATGAAGCTCAACGGAGTGGACGTCACCGGCGAGTACCGCAGCGCATTCGCGGGCATCATGAATCTGTCGGGACATGGGTCGGCGCGGAGAGTCCCCATCAACGTCACCATCGATGGGAGCTTCGTGGATCCCCACCCGAAGGACACCACCCAGCCCTCGACCCTGAAGGGCTCCTACGGAATCCACCGCTCGGACCAGGAGTACACCGTCGCCGACTGCAAGGACACCCGCGCCTTCACCGCGACGCGCTGAGGGCGAGGTGGGCCCGGCACGAGGGCCCCCAAGCCGCGGGCTGTTGAGGCTCAAGACAGACAAGGATCCAGGCCTCTGCCGCGCAGGATGGGAGCGGGGCTTGGGCAGGCGTGTCCCTCAAGGTCGCTGCGGGGTCTGTCCACCGGACGGGAGCATCACTCGTGCGTCCATATTCAGACAACGGACGGACAAGAGCCCGTAAGCCTTGGTGGGCTATCAGGCCTCAAGGAACCAGCCAGCCAAAAAAGTACTTGCGCCCAGGAATGAACTTCCTCGACTCGTCCGAGGACAAGAAGTCTTCCAGCACTGCAGCCGCCGTGAGCGACTGGAACCGCCCTTCTTGAAAGAACCTCGTACAATTGATGCCAGTTGAAGCCTCGAACCGACGCCGCAAGAGCCATTGAGTGGCTTCCTCAAAGTGGCTGGCACCGAGGTTGTCGAGCAGCAAGCGCGCGATTTCAGGGACATGTAACTCCTGTCCCATGAACACGTAGGCTTGCTCCGACCCCAGGCTTTGAGAGAGTTCCTGTACGCGCCCCATCACCATCTTCTTGTACTCTGAAAACTCCGCCTCCGTGGGCGGGCATTCAGCGATTGGGCCCCACCTGGGTTCCAGCATTTGAGAAAGGTGAAGCGCAAAGATTCGCGAGTCCGGCACACCGAGATTCCACTCAAAGATGCGTAGAATCTCTGGAACAAAAAGAAGCTGACCATGAGCAGCGAGTGCGTTGCTCAAATCGAGAGCATCGTCTCCACCGACAGGCTCAAAGCTCGCGAATCGGTTCTGCAGGTGTGTCACCATCCCGCGAATGGCCTCAGTCGACCCGGCATCGCCAAGAAGACGGCAACAGGCATCCCGTAGAAGCCGATTATCAGTACTGAAGAAGACATCCAGCAGACGCTGCGCGTCGCTGAAGTCGCCTTGCCTTACCCGCTCAAAGATGTGCGCCCACTGCTGCCATGGGCGTGGCGCTGTCTTGAGTGGCTCAGTCTCAAAGAAATATCCGCCACGTCTCCAGTCAATCCGAATGCTATTCATCAGCCTTTATCCCATCCTTGCTCATTGCCACTTATTTGTGAACAAATCGTCGATGCCTTGGCAATAAGAACAGAGCTCGCTCTGTGGTTGGAGATTCCCGTCATTCGTAGGACATCCTCCTGCCTCCTTGGGCACGAGGTGATTGATTCGGATCTGTTTATTGGCTTGAGTCGAAGCGGCCTTGGCCTCGGCGTCGCTCTTGAAACTCCCTCCCGCCTGCTGACGTAGACGGCTCATGGCCCCATCGTACGTGAGGAGGGGCCGGTTATTCGCTGCCTCCCACCTTTCTCTGAATCTACTCCGCTCATCGTTCCAGGCTAGATCAATCTTCTTGGTTCGATCCGAGTCATGGTCCCGAAACACGTCGCAGGGCGGTTCTGGAAACACCCGATTGCCAGGCGTGCATGTACACTTCGACGCCTTCTCAGCAAGAATCTTCGCGAAATCTTGACTGCGCTTCTCGCCTCGGTCAGAGAGCTTTCCCTTGAACTTGGCCTTCTTCGAAGGATGCGGCTCGTTGAGCTTATAGAAATCTTCGAAGCTTTGCGCTTTTTCGCCACTTTGGAAGGCAGCTGGGCAATCCTTCATGCCGCAGCAAGGGCATTTCTCCTCGGCAATTCGATCAAGAGCGAGCTGAACCATGGCCTCCATGTTTGGTATGGGAGGCGTACTGCCCGGGTAGCTGGCGTGATTACTGGTGGTGATGTCTAGGTGCCTACAAACGTTCTTGCCCTCGACCACGACATCCATTGAGTGCGCCTGGAAGTACGTCTTGCCCGTGATGGTATGCGTTAAAACGCTACCCCCAAAGTTGCGAGTCGCGGCTTCGTCTCCCAGGGGTGAGGTCTGGTAATAGCTTTTGCCCTTGAGCGCTATTGGTTTCCCCCCCACGGTCACGCTCGTGCTGCCCTGCTTCAGATCTTTTGCAAAGGACGTGTTCGGATAGGGAATCGGAACTGGACCTGCCGGTGGAGGCGGCGGACTCAGGCATACGTCCGGGAAGGCGGCCATGACCTTGGCATCGCCTGCTTGGTGCGCAATCTCCATTCCGTTCGCGAAGACCTTCTTTCCCACGGTATCTCCTATCCCACGGACTCCAGGATCACGGCAGCACGCCCGCCGTATTCGTTTCCGGCAAAGCCAATAGCTCGGTGCCCAGGAGCATAACGGCGCGTCCACGCTGCAATCGCCCAGAGCATGCCGCAGAGTCCAGCCGCCGCGCCGGTATCGCCAAGCGACTCCGCGCACAACCAGAGGGGAAACTCGCTCTTGCGCTCTCGCAGGAGTCTGGAGACGAGAAGCGCCTGCTCCTTGAAGTAGAAACTCTCACCTGCAGCGTCAGAGAAGCGAAAGGCAACGTCATGGAGCGCAAGCTTGGCTTCATCCAAGGCCGCTCTCGCAGATGCCGTAATCCCGTCAGCTCGCAGTGGCAGGTCGTTCTCAAGGGAGGCGGGTTCTCTCGAAAACCCCATACCTCGAATGGCAGCAAGTCCCTTTCCTTGAAGCGAAAGCAGGACACAAGCGGCGGCTTCGCCAGGGATAACGCCGTCGGAGTTTCCCTCAACAAGAAGTCGGTGCCGTTCAGATAGCCGGAGCAGTGTGCGAGCACACATCATCGACTCGGCACCGGCGACCACGCATGCTGGGGCCTCGTGCTGGCGTAGCAACCTGCGGCCGGCGGCGAGGGCGGAATACCCCCCGTAGGAGCCCTCGGTGAAGATCCGTACTTTGTCCGGATTGAGGACGACCTTCAGGCGCGGAGCAAGCTCTTGGACGAGAAACTCGGCAGAGTAGTGTTCCATCGCGGGTGCGGCAGGCAACGCAATCAAGAGCGGAAGCTGCTCGAACACCTTCGTGCCGGTCTGCTCGAGGATCTCCTGGAGAGCATGAGTCAAAAAGAAGAGCCAACGCTCCTCTGGAGCCGACCTGGGTTTGAGGGTGTCTCGCATGTGCGAGATGACGATCTCGCGGCCTTGATTATCGAAGTACGGTGAAATCTGCTTGCGGTTTATCCCGGCGCGTAGAGCGGCGCAGGCTGATGCCCAGCGGAGCCCCACGGGGCAAGCCATGCCCGCAGCGCGAACGTATATGGGCTCTGCACTCATCGCTTGGTGCCTCGGGTTTCACGGAGCCAGCGAATGGCGGCTTCGAGGCCGCGAAACAAGGGTTTGCCGTTCCGATAACCAATGATCTTCCCCCGGCCTGCGGGCGGGGGTTCTCCGATAGAGACTTCCCGGAGTGCGTTGAGCTTCTTCCCAAGCGGAATCCTCGCACGCCATACAAGCATGGCGCGTGCTAGATGGGGCTCAAGAGTCACAGTATCAAGTACTCCTACCTGCTCGACCTCTCGCTCGACGAAGCGGAATCTGACTGGAACGCGTAGCGCTGGAATGACGTACTGGATGACGGGTACGGCGGCCATGTGCACGCACCGGATCTGTTCGCCCCCACGGAAATGGGGGAACTGCTGATCCTCCGGTGCGGATTGGAAGTATCTGGAATCAAAGTCCGCTGGGAGAAACGGTGCCCGTTCATCACGCCAGCGCGCGTCATAGGTCCCCGCGTAGGCAACACGTTGCGCCCAGGCTCGCCCGACGTGCCCAAGGCCAATGGGCTCTGGCTGATCACGAGGTGAGCTGATCAGCTGAGTTGGACGCTCTAGATTTGGAACAGGGGTGCCTTCTATCTGCGCTGCTTTACGATGTGGATTGAACCCTACACCTACTAGGTTTCTTCGATCCACGGACGTTCGCCCTGGACCGCGGCTCTCGTCCTGGCCTCCGAAAGCGCGCTCGAACACCAAAGGCATCTCGACAAAGGGTACCGGGTCGGAAAAAAACATGCTTCCTAGCGAGCGAAGCCAACGTCTTTCACCAAGCACCAGAAGGTCCTTTCTTCGCTTCTGAACCTCCAGACTGACGCCCAGCTGTGGCACTGGCTTCCCATTGGGAGCGACCGCTTTGCCGACGACAACCACATCCGTGAACTGCTTCTCGAGAGCGAAGTCACATTCATGGCGGATGCTCGTTGTCGCAGGATCGCCATAGTGCTCATCGGTTGCAATGAGTGGCTGCTGCTCTTGGGCGAGCGTCATTTCCCCCCGTGGGCTCGTCTCGAATGTTCCCTTCACAACGACGACGCAGTAGTCGCGAGCATCCTTGCCCGAAGCAATGGAAATGCCTGCCTGCATACCTGTCGAGTTAAATGAAATTTGCATGAAAGGAGGCGTACTCAGCGCCGACCAATCAAGGCTACCAACCTACATCTTAAGCGTCTAGACACGGGACGAGTGAGAGGTCGCCGAAGGTGTGCGAGTCGCCCACCTCAATGTCTTTCCCGCGCATTGTGTGGTTCCCCTGGGGAGTAGGCAGACGAGGCAAGCTGGCAGTGGGGCGAATACAGCCTGAGAGTGAAAAGGTTATACTCCCGCCCAGCAGGAGGGCAATCCGACGCCGTCTACCAGACCACCGAAGACACGCAGACCTGCCCGGGTGACTGCCACTTTGAGATAAGGCGGCCGCCCTCGCCGTGGACACGCCGCAACGTCCTGGCCTCCGAGAGATATCGCAACCCGGTTGAATCGCCCTCACCCGGAAACCATCCGGGTCCGCGGTGAGACCACGCGGATGAGCGCCCATTTCCTCCATGCCTGAGCCATGACGGCCAGCCAGGGAGACCTGCTCTCATGCCGCAGCCACATCGAGTCATTCACCGCTCGCGCCTGACCTTCACCACGCTCTGCCTGGGCCTGCTGGCCTCGGGTGGAGCGTGGGCCCAATCCTCACCGCTCGCCGAGGACTGGTGCCTCCGCGCTGCGGGAGGCCCGGCGGGCACCCAGCCCGCGCCCATCGCGCTCTCCGCCGCCCATTCCCACGTGCGCTTCTTCGGCACCGGCCCCACCAACATCGAGGCGGACCTGGCGCTCGCCAACGCGCTGCAGGGCACCACCGCTGACTGGGACGCCGCCGTGCTCGCCTATGCCGCCGCGCTGGAGCCCGCGTGCGCCGTGGACGTCCAGACGTCACCGCTGCCCCAGGCGCAGGTGCACTCCGTGGGGCCACTGGCGTACGTCCGTCCCGGCACCGGGAACCTCACCCTGCCCCGCAACACCCGTGGCGTCATCATCGACCTGCGGGACCTGCCCGCGGCGCCCGGGCTGGAGGAGGCCCTCGCCAGGGCCATTGGCGCGGCCAGCACCGCTCCCGTCGAGCGGGTTCCCGGGTACGTCCGCCGCCATCTGGGCGTGACGGACGAGGCCCTCGCCACCTCCCCCATTTATCAGAACACCCTCGCGCCGAACCGGCGTCCCGCCCACGCGGCCACGGGGACGGCGGAGCTGCCCGTGGCGCTGCTGACCGGGCCCACCCTGGCTCCCGCCGCCGCCCGCTTCACGGTGGACCTGCGCATCGCCCAGCGGGCCTGGATTGTGGGTGAGCCCGTCGCCACCGGCGTCGCCGAGTCGCGCTGGATGCCCGTGGGCGCGCGGGGACTCGTCGTGCGCACCGAGCACCTGGAGGATGCCCAGGGGCTGCTGCCGGACGTCCTTCCCGCGGACCTGCCGCTGACGCTGCCAGTGAGTGACATGGGGGCCCTGGTCCAGCGGGTCCGCGAGCTCGCGGCCCAGGGACGCCCGGCACCGGTGGACCGTGCCCTGCCCGCCCTGCGTCCTCGAATCGTGGTTCGCGCCCCGTACCATGAGCCGACTCCGCCCAGGGAGTCGAACACGGGCATCGCGCGAGCGGACCTGCTCATCACCCATGGTGCGATGCGGCTGTTCTTCCCCTACTTCCACGTGGTGGGTGACCACATCGACGAGCGGCTCCTGGAGACGCTCGCGTCCGTGGACGCCCAGCAGCCCATCTCGGACCGCAACCACCTGCTCCGGCTGCTCATGCGGTTCATGGAGGTGCTCAAGGATGGCCACGGGTTCGGCGCCAACGGCATCAATCCCGCCGGGTACTTCGCCGTCGCCCTGGAGCAGGTCGCCGGAGAGGTGGTCATCCGCCGCTCGCTCGTCCCGGGCGTGAATCCCGGGGACACCGTGGTGAGCGTCGCGGGGCGCCCCATCACCGAGTGGCTGGCGGAGGAGAAGTCCCGGACCTCGGCGGCCACCCCGGGCTACCTGCACAACCTCGCCGTCGCGAAGCTCCTGGAGCTGCGGGGGCCCACCGTGTTCGGGCTGCGAAGCGTGGAGGGCGCGGTGCGCACGGTGGAGGTCCTGCCCCAGTCCAGAACGGCGCTGCGCCAGGTGGGCGCGGTGGCCTCGCGGCGTGTGGCGGGCAGTCTGGCGGACCTGGGCGCGCCCGAGCTGCACTACATCAACCTGTCGGACGAGGTCATCGCGTCACCCCAGGCCTTCAGGGATGCGCTGGCCGGGGCCTCGGGCGCCAGCGGACTGGTGGTGGACATGCGTGGCTACCCGGGGACCATCGACCCCTATGAGCCGGCCATGCGCCTCATTCCCCATACGTCCTACTCGCCCCTCTACCGCATCCCCGAGCGCATCGGGCCCGACCACTTCAGTCTGCAGGAGACGCTCCTCACGCTGCCGCCCCTGTCGAATCCCTCCTATGGCGGTCCTGTCGTCCTGCTGGTGGGGCCACGCTCGGCGTCGCGGGCGGAGGTCGTCGCCACCACCCTGGCGGCCGCCGGCCGGGTCACCGTGGTTGGCCGCCAGACGGCGGGCACGAACGGCGACATCGCCCGCCTCTTCCTGCCTGGAGTCGTGACGATGAGCTTCACCGGCCTGGAGGTCCTCTTCCCGGACCGCAGCCGCTTTCACGGGGTGGGCGTCCTCCCGGACATCGAGGCAGCGCCGACCGCCGCGGACATCGCCGAGGGCCGGGACACCGAGCTGCTGCGCGCCATCCAGTTCCTGCAAACGGGGCAGTAGCCGGCCACGGGTGCTGCATGCGGCGGGTGGCTCGCCCTCACCGGGCCACCCAGGAACGGAGAGCCGCTCACATGCGGCATCCACGACCTGTCACCCACCACCGTCTGACCCTCACCCCGCTCTGCCTCGGCCCGCGGGCCTCGGGTGGAGCGTGGGCCCAGACGTTCCCCTCCGCCGAGTTCCCGTGCTCGAAGGAGTTCATGGCGCGGCGAGGATGAAGGAGCGAGGCTTCACCCCGCCACGGTCTCGATGTGGCCCAGGAGCGCCGCCGCGAGCGGGGGCACGACGGCACGTGGAATCGTGTGCCCCATCCCTTCAATCCTCACCAGCGTCGAGTGTGGCAGGGTCTCCGCCAGGAACCGCGAGTTGGACTCGGGATTGGTCGGGTCCTCCGGCGTGGCGATGACGAGCGTGGGCACGGTGACGTGAGCCAGCTCCGCCCCACGAGCCAGTCCAGAGGGGTCGGCCCGCGCATGGGCCGTCGAGGTGTCGTGACGGCCGGCGTGGGCGATGATGCGCCGCTCGAGCGCACGGAACTCCTCGGCATCGAAGGGAATCACCTTGCCGTTGAGCCTGCGCCAGTTCTCGACGCGCCATTCGATTTGCGCCTCGCGCTCACGCGGCTCGAACATGTGGCGCCAGAACTCGAACAGGCTGGGGTCGATGGGAGCCCGCGCCAGCATGTTGGCACGGGCGGGCGCGCCTTCGAGGGCGGGCGCCCCGATGACCGTCGCGCTGAGCAGCCGCTCGGGATGCGCGACCAGGAGCCACTGCACCAGAAAGCCTCCCAACGACAGGCCCACGACGTGCGCGCGCTCGATGCCAAGCGCATCGAGGATGGCCAGTGCGTCCTCGGCCATCCGGGTCGCGGAGTAGGGAACCCTGTCGAAAGCCCAGGTGGACGCTCCGGTGTCCCGGTGGTCATAGCGAATGACCCGGTGCTTCCGCGCCAGGACCTCCACGAGCGCGTCGGGCCAGACCAGTCCCGACACGGTGGAACCCATGATGAGCAGAATGGCGGGAGCATCCTCCGGACCCTGTGACTCGACCCAGAGCGAGACTCCCTCGGCGACCTCGACGAAGCGTTCCATGCTCCCAGCTTCGCAGGACGGCACGAGGAGGGACTCATCTTTTTCACAACCAGCACGAGACCTCTTGATTCGGAGTAGTGGGTAGGCACGAGAAACAACTCCCTGGTAGGTTGTCCGCTTCATGCAGCCCATCCGCCCGAATCGAGCAACCCTGCTGCTCCTCCTGCTGGCCTCCGCGGCATCGGCTCACGAGCGGGAGAGCCTCGCAGTGCGCTCCATCCTCCTGTCGGAGCACCCGGACAACTCGACCCACCGGGTGTACGTGAAGGGACAGGTCGCCACCGTTCTCCGGTTCGAGAAGCCCGTGGCCCAGGACAAGACCCGGCTGCTGGGCTGGGAAGGGCGCTTCGAACCGCTGGTCGTGGCCGACAGGAGGGTTCTCCTCGAACCCCTCCACGACCTTGCTTCCGAAGAAGGAGTCCCCCTGCTCGTCACGCTCGTGGATGGAACGGAAGTTCCATTCCTGCTGAGGCCGCCAGACCGGGACGCAGCGGCATGGACGGACCAGCAGGTCAACGTGTTCGAAGACCGCGAGAGTTACGAGGCCATACACTCGGCCTTGATACGCGCACTCAAGGACAATCAGACCCTGGAGGAAGAGAATGAGCGTCTCCGCCAGGAGGAGACCTCACCTGACCACGCGCTTGCCGCGCTGCTGGTCTCCGGTGCAGCCACGCAGACTCCCTTCGTCGTGAAGCGGCGCTGGTTCTTCAAGGACGTGGATGCGGATGTCGAGGTTCGCGTCTTCTCCGGTAAGACAAAGGCAGCGGTCGTCTTCAACATCACCAACCGGGATTCCAAGCAGTCCTGGCGCCTATCTCGGACCCGCTCCTGGAACACGGCGAGCGGGCAGCCACGAGGGGTGGCGGTGAAGACGGCGCGGCCCTCGATTCCTCCAGGTGAGTCCGGCTCCGTGGCCGTTGTCGCGGACAGGAGTGCGTTCATGGACAAGGAAGGACCGGGGCAACTGGCACTGGAGCTCTTCCGGCATGACGGGCAGATGCAGGTCCAGGTCGTGCTGGATCCGCGTCTGGCCCGCGAGTAAGTCCGGCACATGCGTCCCGCCCCTCTGGCGCACCTGTGCTGCGCCGCGCTCCTGTTGATGTGCTCCGGCTGCCCTGGTTCCGCCACGAGTGGAGTGGCCCTGCGTCCCGACGGAACTCCCGGGCCGGAGAAATGCCCGGAGAAGGCACTGGAGACCATGCGCATCCTCCGTCTGTACGTGGGGGACTCGGCGCGGGTCGAGCTGGATGTGAACCAGGACGACACCAGCCCCATCACCCTCTACGACGGGCCCATCGAGAGCATGGTGGATGACCAGCTCGGGCCTTTCGAATCGCCCACCCGGCTCTACGGAAGGGTGTGGACCGGGGGCCCGCAGGTCGTCATCCGCTACTACGAAGCGCACCCACCCCGCGCGGACAAGGTGCCTATCTGCGCGGTGGCCCGACTCTCGAAGGGGCAGCTCAGGAAGCGACCGGAGTCGAAGCCCGGAACCGCCATCCTCGAGTTCTCCTCGGCTGGGGTCTACATCGTGAACGAGTTCCGCTGACTCGGGCGCACCGCGGCGGATGGTGGCCCCCGAGAACCAGACCTCATGGCGCAATGAATCGAGGCGGCGGCTCGCCTCCACCGCGCGAGCCGCCGTGCCCTCTTTCAGTAGAGGTAGTTCAGCATGGTGATGTCAGAGCTGGTGAACTCGCCATTGGTATCGAGCGGGATGCAGGAGTTCATGATCGACCCGCCCGGCGTGGCCGTGCTCGGCGTCCCGGGAATGAGGACGGCCCCCACGCCCGCGGTGCCCTCGTTGGTCGCGGTGCCGCCGCAGCTGATGGACCGGTTGTAGTAGTCCGCGTGGCGCAGACCAATCGTGTGGCCAAGCTCATGGGTGATGAGGTGCTCGTTGTAGTCGAGGCTGTAGCTCTGAAGCCCGACACCGATGTTGATGGTCCCGTAGGGACGACCGTTCGAGGGGAAGCCCGCGGAGCCTCCGGTGCCAGCCATGGTCTGCGCGGTGATGTTCGCGGTGCAGCCGGTCGTCGGTCCCCGCACGAAGAAGATCCGGAGACCCAGCTGGTTGTAGTTCTGGAGGGCCGCGTCGAGACCCGCGCTCAGGCGGGAGTAGCTGTTGAACGTGGAGGTGGGGTTGACGCAGATCTTCGTCACGCTGGTGCCGACGAGATTGGTCGTACAGTATTGCTCCTCGCTCCCCTCGCCGCGCTGAAGGAGTTCCCGGGACGCATCGAGGCTCACCTCGGTGTCGTGCCCCACGTACACGGCATCTCCGAAGACCCCGATGTCGTCGGCCGGAAACCCGGCCTCCACCAGGTTGGAGATGATCTCCTCGTTCTCGCCGTCCTCGACACGGGCGTCGGTACCGCAGCCGGCCAGCAACGCGCCACAGCTCACCACGAGCACTGCCGCTCTCTTGAACATGGTCGTCTCCCCTCGAGTCCCGAAGCAGGCCTTCCCACGCGCCCGGCACGGGAGCGCCAGGGCGAGCCCCCGACTTTAAGGCATTTCACCTGTCACTTCCCAGGAATGCGGGACTAACGAGATAGGATTGAGACGGACGTGGAGGCTTCGAGTCTCTCTTCCAGCGGCCATGACTCCGCTCTACCAGCGGCTGTCCCGCGACGCCGGTGCCTCCATTGGAGGCCGCGCGGCGGCGTAGCGCGGGAGAAGACGGGCCCGCCGCCCGACACGAGCGCGGCGGCGGACCCGGGAACGTCAGGGCTCAGCAGCTGTAGCTGCAGTAGCCGGAGCAGCGGAGGTACCGGCTCTCGCAGGTGTCGTAGCACGTCGAGTCCGTACAATTCGAGATGCAATACTCGTAGGCGCTGTCACAGCTCGAGCAGCAGGGCATGGCGGCAGCTTCCTCGCTGCCCACCGTCGCGGTGGCGAAGGCGGCGCCAGCACCCATCATCAGCCCCAGAAGACCCATCATCAGCTTCTTCTTCATACGTGCTCCGTGCATGTGGACAGGGTCGGCCCCCGAGACGGCCGCCACGCAAGTGCCGTCCCAGGCAGGACTTTACAGAAATCCGTTAAAAAGCAGGATGAATGATTGCTTTTTGATGCGTCTCGCACGAAGCCGCGGTGCGCCATTGGCCGTATTGAAGAATTCCCGTGTCATTGGGAGGTGTCGACGCGGCGTGACGTTGGCCACGCTGACTGTCCGCTCGAGAGGATATTTGCGATTCATGCATCTGATTTGCAATCACATCAATGAAACACCAGCATCGGCGCCACGTCACATCCGGAGGAAGCACCGATGTCCATCCAGCGTGTCGTGAAGCCCCTGCAGTTCGGGGCCCTGTTCGTGTCCGCGGCGGCCCTGCTCGGAGCCTGTGGCGAGCCGATGTCCGGGGAGGAAACAGTCCAGGAGGAGGCGGCGGGGACGGACTCCACCCTCACGGCCTTCAACATTCCCGCGCCGGTGGCGTCGATGAACTGCTCGAAGATTGGCACCACCATCTCATGCACCGGCAGCGGCGGCGACGGGGTGACGCCGTACACGTACCAGTGGCAGACGGTGGATGACTTCGGGAGCGGCCCGACGAGCCCCTACTGGTACAACGGGGGCACCGCGTACACCGACTACTGCAACTTCGTCCTCTCCACGTCCGGGACGTACTTCACGAAGTACATCCGGTTCCGCGTCGTGGACGCCAGTGCCCGCGTGTCGAACGAGGTGACGAAGAGCTACCGCTGCTGGGCGCCGAACTAGCGGGGCTTCGGGGCGAACGGCTCCCGTCCGGCCGCGCGGGACTCCTTGATTTGCCCCATCCGCTCCGTGAGCGTCTCGAACTCGGCCACCCACACCTCGCACGGAGACGGTGGCGGCCCGCATCGCGCAGGCGGGCCGCCACCGCCACTCTCAATAGAGGAAGTTCAGCGCGGCGATGTCGGTGCTGGTGAACTCGCCGTTCGTATTGGGCGGGATGCAGGTGTTCATGATGGACCCGCCTGGCGTGGCCGTGGTCGGCGTCCCGGGAATGTGGATGGCACCCGTGCCGGGGGTGCCGCCGCCGCCGGTGCCGCAGCTGATGGCCGGATTGTAGGCGTCCGAGTGGGCCAGACCGAGGGTGTGGCCAATCTCGTGCGTGATGAGGTGCTCGATGTAGTCGAGGTTGTAGCTGTTCAGCCCGGTTCCGATGCGGATCTGATTGTAGGGCAAGCCGCCCGAGGGAAAGCCCGAGGTGCCGCCGGTCCCGGTCGTGGTCAGCATCGCGATGTTCGCGGTGCAGCCGGTGGCCGGTCCACGCACGAAGTGGATGCGGAGCGCCAGGACGTTGTAGTTGATGATGGCCTCGTTGAGCCCCTGGCTGAGCTGGGCGTAGCTGTTGAACGTGGCGGTGGGGTTGATGCAGATCTTCGTCACGGCGGTGCTGACGAGGTTGGGATGCCTGTACTGCTCCTGGCTCCCCTCGGGGCGCTGGAGCCGCTCCCGGGACGCCTCGAGGCTCACCTGGACGTCACCCCCGACGTACACGGCACCGTCGATGACCTGGATGTCGTCGGCCGGGAACCCGGCCTTGCTCAGGTTGTCGACAATCTCCTGCGTCTCATCGGGTTGCCCGGCACAACCGAACATCAACGCAATACATCCCGCCGCGAGCACGACACTTCTTGCGAACATGGAGAGTCCTCTTCGACAGTCGAGGTGTGCAGCCGGCGGCATTCTGCCTCAAGCTCGGACTTCTCAGCCTTTCTTTATAAACAAGGATTGATGGTTCCCCTGCCCCATCTCTCGGCTGAGGCTCCGGGTGCTCAGGGCGTCTCCGGGCCCGACATCAGCACGCGCAGCATGGCCTCGGTGATGGCGGGGTCCGCGCTGGCCGTGCTCGTGCCGAAGAGGTTGATACCCTGCTCCCGCATCTGCTGGACGGCCTGCTCCGGCGTGAGCGCTCCCGAGCGCAGCCGGGCCTGGATTTCCGGGTCGAGCCAGAGGTTACTGGCCTCTACCGCCGCCATCTTCAGGGCATCCGCGGCGATCTCCGTCGCTTCCCTCTTCACCCCCAGGGAGGTGATGAGCTGGCCCTCGAACCGGGTCGTGAAACGTTCCCACGGGATGATGCCGGTGAAGGTGCCGAGGATGATGACCTTCAGCAATTCATCGTCCCCCTGCCCACTGTTCCAGAGCTCCTCGAGCTTCGCCGGGTCCCTCACGGCGTCCGCCACGTGCCCGCCCAACGCTTCGAACATCCCCTCCAGGACCTTCCTCGCCATGGACTTGGTGGCCCCGTTGTCGAGCAGCGGCACCACCATCCCCAAGCCAAAGTCCACGACGGCCCCGCCAATCAGGTTGGGCAGCGCCAGCGTCCGCCCCTCGAGGTGAGCGTCGTACTGCGCGAAGGCAGCGCCCACCGCTGCGTTGACCCCGGCGGCCAGGATGGGCCCCCCCGCCGCCATGGCCACCGCCGAGGCGCCCGTCTTGAACGCGGCCTGGGCGAGCTGACGGACCACGGTCATGTTGCCCAGCACCTGGTCCTTCTGGGCAATCACGCTGTCCACGAACGGCTGGAGGTTGTCGAAGTACGCGTCGTGCTGGATGCCGCCCAGTGTCAGCGCCTGGGCCACGAACACCGGGTCGCTGGAGCCGCGAAGCTGGCGGGCCAGGTCGCGCAGTCCGCTGACGCCGATGGCCGAGAAGTCATCCAGGTTCGCCCTCTCGATGGGATTGCCGCCGACGAACACGTTGAAGAGGGCGGCCAGGGCCGGGGGGCCGCCGACGTACCGGGTCATGTCCGGGTTGCCCGTGGCGGCGACGGAGTCGGCCAGGGCATCCAGATAGTCGGCGGCCATGGAGGGGGTGATGGGACTGGGGATGGAGCCCTGGAGGCCCTCCGCGGTCACCGGCTGGGGAAGGTTCGCGATGGCGGGGAACCGGCCGGCCAGCTCCGCCGGGACGGGCGGCAGCTCCGCCGCGGCGTTCACGCTCGCGGGGTCCAGGTTGCCCAGCGCCTGCTGCACCTCGGCCGCGGCCACGCTGCCGAGGTTGCCCTGGAAGGTGTCGAGCAGCGCGACGTCGAAGTTCGGGCGCTGGAGGAAGAAGAGCAGGTTTCCCTGCCGGGCCTCCACCGGCAGCGCCGGGTTGAAGAGCAGCTCGCTGGCGTAGCGGTTCTGGAGGAGGGTGTTCCAGGTCCGGAGGTCGCCCTGCTGGGCCGCGTCGTTGCCGGGGTAGCGGATGGACGCCAGGTACTGGGCGACAGGAATCCGCACCTGCGAGTTCCGCTGGAGCGCCACCGGCGGGAGGGAAAGGAAGACCGTCGCCGCCAGGCGGTCCGTCGCCTCCGAGCGGGGCAGCTCGGCCAGCCCGGACATGAGGTTTCCAAGGGCGGTGCCGGAGAGCCCGCCCATCAGCCCGGAGCCCGTATCGGCGCCGAGGGCGACGAGGGGCTGGGCCACCGCGTCCACGCCCGCCGTGTCGATGAGCTGCTGGATGGCCTCGCCGGCTCCTCCCGTGGCCATGAGCGCCACGGCCTGGCCCCACAGGTCGCCGCCCGCCTGCGCCCAGAGCCGCGAGGACATCTCGGTCTGGAGCTTGACCGAGCCGCTGGCGGCGACGAGCCGCGCGAACTCCTCGGAGGGACGGCCCATCCCCATGCCCTCGGGGCCCATCAGCCGTTCCAGCTGCTCCGGCGTCACCGCGCCCTGCTCGAAGGCGTGGCCCAGCGCCATCGCCATCGCCGGGTGGTCGTCGGCGATGTGTCCCGCCTTCCTGAAGACCTGCCCTCCATCGCCGCTGGACAGGCTGCGCTCGACGAGCAACCCCATGAGGAAGCCCTTCTCCTCGCGGGTCAGCGCGCCTGGAGTCCCCTTCCCGGCGAAGATGTCCTCCAGGGTGCGGGCGTTGGAGCCGAACTGCTCGACGATGGAGCGCAGGACGTCCTGGCGCTCGGGCGTGACGCCATCGGCCACCTGACGGTGGGCGATGGAGGAGAGCCCCAGCTTCCGGAGGACGGCCTCGCGCCCCGGGCCGGGCGGCTGCGCGAAGACCTGTCGTAGATGCGAATGGGAAACGGAGACCGGCCGGTGGTAGCCGGCATGCGCCGCCTCCCACTCCGCGCGGCTGGCGTACACCTTGCCGGGCTCGTTCGGGTCGACGATGGAGCCATCCGGGCGCTGCACCACGGCGTGGCCCACGGGGTCATCCGCGTCCGCGTAGAGAAGGACCTGGTCTCCCGGGCGGGCGGACTCATAGGCGCGCTCGAGGCAGTTCGAGCTGCCATCGTTGAGCACCTCGCTCGCCAGCGAGGAGGCGGTGCCCCCGGCCCCCGCCCTGGGCAGTGTGGCAGCGAAGCCCTTCTCGCTCAGGGCCATCAGCCGCGCCGGGCTCATGCGGGGTGCCTGGACCCCCGGGGCGTCCCCCGAGGGCGTGGCGGAAATGGACGGCTTCCGCGTCCGCGGTTGGGGAGCGACGAACGTGTCCTTCGGTGCCGGAGGCGGAGGCGCCGGAGGCGGGCTGGGGGCCCGCTGTTGGAGCACCTGCGTGGACGCCGTCTGCTGGGTGGACGTCGTGGGCGGGAAGCGCGGGCTCCCGACCCCCCTCGTGAAAGAACCGGACATGAATCCCCCTCGTGTGCCCGGGTTATCGCGAGGGGGCCGGCGGAGGGCGAATTAAGCCGGATTAAATCCGCTCAGCGCTTCGCCTCCAGCAGCCGCATCGACTGCTGCACGATGGCCTTCGCGCGCTGCTTCGCGTGCGGCCAGGCCTTGGTGAGCTGGAAGTCCCCGTCCGTGGTGGTCGCGTACGTGTTGTGGCAGTTGATGCAGCCGTGCGGGCTGTTGGGAGCATCGACGGGCTCCTGGAGGTACGTCTCCATCGTCGTGTTCGCCAGGAACTTCGGCTGCGTCGGCGGGTCGCTCATGTTCGTGCCGCCCCACTGCGCCGCCACGAGCTGGTAGTTCCGCCACACGTTGTCCGCGCGCAGCGCCGCCAGCATCGGCTGGAACCGGGCATTCGCGGCGGCCGGGTTGCCCGCGATGGGGACCACCCGCACCACCTGGACCGGCGTCGTCCACTGCCCCTCCTTCGGCTGCTGGTTCGGCACCGCGTTGCTCGCGGGGTTGTAGAAACTCCACTTCTTCTTCGCCGCGCTCCCGTTGCTGACCTCCTCCTGCGAGGGCGCGTTGTCCACGTGCTCGAACGTGGCCCAGACGTAGCGAGGGAAGGTCTGCGTCTTCTGCACGATGTGCAGGCCCACCAGCCCCATCTGCCGCTTCGTGCACTTGCCGGTGCTCTTGTCGAAGACGAGCGCGTCGACCGCGTAGAAGCGCTTCGGGTCATCCGGGAACCGGCTCTTCGCGTCGCCGAGCACCTTCCACGCCGCCTTGACGCGGATGGCGCCCAGGCCCTTCGCGTCGTTCGCGCCCTGGGGGAAGTCCACCCCCGTCTTCGGCTGCTTGCGGCTGTCGTAGTAGCCGTTGTTCACCACGAAGTCGAAGTAGGGCTCGTTGACCTTCACCTCGTACCAGACAAGCTCGCCATTCAGGTCGATGAGCGGCGCGTGCGTGAAGGCCTGACGCACGTCGCTCAGCACATCCGACGTCTTCGACGTCATCACCAGCGTGCGCTTCGCCGCCTGGGGGTCCGCCTTCGCGAGCGGCTGGCAGGCCGGAGGAATGCTCTCCGGCTGATTGAAGGGCGCGGGCCGGGTG
>NZ_JABBJJ010000098.1 GCF_012933655.1 Pyxidicoccus fallax
GGGTGGGGGAGAGGCATGGGGGCGGCGAGCCTAGCACCAGGAAAACGGTGGACGCGGCGGTGACGGCGCGCTGCCCCCAGCGGCGGGGAGGCGTTAGGTTCAGTGGGTGGCGCCCTCCTCGACGCGCGTTGCGTCCCGAAGGGCATTGCGGCATGAACGTCCGCTGGAGGCTCGGCCGTCGGCACGCCAGGCGTCCGGCCGCGGCGCGCGGGGCGGCCGGCGGTCCGGTCCTCCAGGAGGGACGGCACGGGCCGTCACGACACGGGAGCAGGTGGCCATGCTGGTGGAGATTCTCATTGGGGCCGCGGTGATGACGCTGGTGACGGTGCTCTTCACCGGTCCGGGCATGTGGAGCTCGTCGTGGGGCTATCGCAACAAGGAGCGGCCGAACAACCAGGCCCCCGGCTCCAAGGGCGATACGAAGCAGCCCTGACGGCTCACCGTCTTCGGAAGGGTGGTGGCCGGTTGGCCGGTCGCCCGATATGGTGGCCTCCGTCGTACCCCTGCCCGGACGCCCGCTCCGGTGTCGCGTGATGGCCCCGGATGAACGTCTTCTCCCTGCTGCTGCGAGTCTCCCGCGGGCACTTCGCGCTGGCCGTCGTCCTCGGCGTCATCTCGGGGGCGTGCAGCGCGCGGCTCATCTCGCTCATCAATGAAGCGCTGACCCGCGAGGGCCCGCTGGAGCGCGGGCTGGTGCTCACCTTCGTCGGGGTGGGGCTGCTGGCGATGGTGACCCGCGGCGTCACGCAGATGCTGCTGACGCGGCTGAACGTGGGCACGCTGTACCAGCTCCGCATGCGGCTCAGCCGGCGCATCCTGGAGGCGCCGCTGCGCGGCCTGGAGCGGGTGGGGAGCGCGCGGGTGATGTCGGCGCTCCAGGAGGACGCCCTCGCCATCAACCAGGGGCTGGCGCACCTGCCCACGGTGGTCATCAGCGCGGCCACCACGCTGGGCTGCCTGATGTACCTGGCCTGGCTGTCGGGGCGGGTCTTCGTGGGGATGGTGGCGGTGCTGGTGCTCGGGCTGTCCGTCTACGGGCTCTTGCAGCGCCGCTCGCGGGTGTTCCTGCAGCGGGCGCGGACGCAAGCGGACCTGCTGTTCCAGCACTTCGACGCGCTCACGCGGGGCATCAAGGAGCTGAAGCTGCACCGCCGCCGGCGCGGGGCCTTCCTGACCGAGCACCTGGAGCCCGCCGCGGGCGCCATCCGGCGCCTGTTCACCCGCAGCGCGGACCTGGGGATGCTGGGCCAGTCCTGGGCGTTCCTGCTGCACTTCTCGCTCATCGGGCTGCTGCTGTTCGCGTTCCCCGCCTGGGGCGAGGTCGACCGGCGCACACTGGTGGGCTACACGCTGGTGGTGCTGTACCTGCAGGCGCCGCTGGACACGCTGCTGAACCTCCTGCACCTGCTGCTGCGCGCGGGAGTGGCGGCGCGGCACCTGGAGCAGATGGGGCTGTCGCTGACGGAGGACGGCGCGGAGGCGACCCCCACGGAGGTACCGGAGCCGCGTGCCTTCCAGAAGCTGGAGCTGGTGGGCGTCACGCACGCGTACCACCGCGAGGACGAGGACCGGCCCTTCACGCTGGGCCCCATCGACCTGACGCTGGTGCCGGGCGAGTGCGTCTTCCTGGTGGGGGGCAACGGCAGCGGGAAGACGACGCTGGCGAAGCTGCTGACGGGGCTGTACTGGCCGGAGTCCGGCGAGCTGCGGGTGGACGGCCGGGTGATGACGGACGCGGACCGGGACGGGTACCGGGAGTACTTCTCGGTGGTGTTCTCGGACTTCCACCTCTTCGAGCACCTGCTCGGGCTGGGCTCGACGCGGCTGGTGGCGCGGGCGGAGGAGCTGCTGCGCCGGCTGCGGCTGGAGCGGAAGGTGCGGATTGAAGGGGGGCGGCTGTCGACGACGGCGCTGTCCCAGGGGCAGCGCAAGCGGCTGGCGTTGCTCACCGCGTACCTGGAGGACCGGCCCATCTACGTGTTCGACGAGTGGGCGGCGGACCAGGACCCGGTCTTCAAGGACGTGTTCTACCGGGAGCTGCTGCCGGAATTGAAGGCGGCGGGCAAGGCGCTGGTGGTCATCTCGCATGATGACCGGTACTTCGCGCTGGCGGACCGGGTGGTGCGGCTGGAGTCCGGCCGGGTGGTGGAATCGACCGGGATGCAGCAGGTGTCCTGACGGGAGCTACTGGCAGATGCCGGGGCAGTCCGCGCCGCCCGAGGCCGGGTCGCAGGAGTCGGTAGGGTCGTCCACGCAGCGCGCGTCCGCGCCGGTTCCCACGCAGCCGCCGCCGAGGAAACCGCCGCAGCACTCGACGTAGCCGCCGGGGACGTCACACGGGGTGGGGAAGGCAGTGCACTCGCCGCCCGATGCAGGCCGGGCGTAGACCACCACCTGCGCGCAGCCGATGTCCTTGTCGTCATCCGAGCAGGACGCCAGCGTCAGCGCGGCGAGTCCCAGCAAACACGTCGTCATGAGCCTGTTCATGCGCGGCATCAGGACAGGCCCGGCGCCCGCGAGTCCAGCGCGGCGGCGTGGGGCTGTCCGGCGGTGCAAGAACGGCGGGTCAGCGGAAGGCATCGACGATGTAGACACCCGCGCCGGAGAACTCCAGCACCGCACTCCCGGGAGGGGAGCCCGGCTTCTTCAGCAGCCCGCCGCGGCCAAGGCGCGCAACGGCGCAGATGGGAATCGGGTCTCCATCCGGCGGACGGGCCTCGTAGTACCGGATGACGACGTTGGGACCTCCCGTCCATATCTGACCGTACAGGCGAGTGGTGGGGTCCAGGTACCCGAGATGGCCCTGGAGGATGCTCTCGACAGGCCCATCATTGACCGTGATGGAGCTGTAGCCGTTCTGGTTGGCATCGATTTCAACCGACGAGCTGTCACCGGGCCGCAAGCGCAGGATGCGCATGGCCTCCAGTGCCTTTTCCGGACACGGCTGCGGTCCGGGACTTCCATCCGGGCGGATGGAAACGCCCGAGCTCGCACAGCCGAGGCTCAGGCCAGAGACACCGAGGAGGACGGAGGTCAGCGCGGCTTTCATCGAGGGCATGAAGAGGCTCTTACTTTTCAAGCCCGTGTTCGCCAAGAACGGCCGCTTCCGCATGGAAGGTCGTCGGCGGAAGGCTCAGCGCTGACTCTGGGGCATCAACTCCACGTAGGCCTGCCGGAGACCGTCACCCCGGAAGAGTTCCAGTACGAGCCTGTCGCCATCCCTGGCCGGGTCGAACGAGTCGAAGTCCGTGACGATGGCGATGCGGCCCTCCTCGCCGGGCGCAATCGAGGGCAGGGTGGCTCGCAGGGCGAAGGGGTGAGCCTGCCGCGTGGCGTAGGTCGTGAGCCGGGCCTCCTGCAGTGCCCGGGACCGCGCGGGGTCCCGGTTCTTCACCGTGAAGACGACAGCGGCCTTGCTCGCCGCGACCTTCTTCCCCTTGGGAAGAAAGAGGGAGACCTCCACGTCGGCCGACTCCTCGCGCAGGCGCCACTTGCGGGACTCCGAGAAAGGAGTCAGCGCAACCTGGTCCCTCGCGAGAAGCGCGGCCAGGGCATGGTCCACGGACGTCTCCTGCTCCCGTCTCTGGTTGTTCTCGGCCCTGAGGGAGTCGACCTCCTGGGTCTTTTCGTCCAGCGCCTTTCGCAGCGCCGCTGGCGCCTCCGGGTCGGGGAAGACGGAGATCTGACCGTCGATCCTGCATGTCGCGGCGGTGACGGTGAGTGGAATCTCCGTTCCGTCCAGAAGGGTCACCAGGAGCATGAAGCGATCTCCCCGCGCGAGGTTCTGGAGTGGGGCAATGACCACGGACCTGCCGCCAGCGAGCAGGGGCTCGAACCGGCCCTCCCACCCGAGGAGCTTCGTCCGCTCCGGATCCACCGCGCTCGGGAGCCGGAGCACGGTCGCGGTGGTTCCGTCGACGTACAGTTCGGGCACCGCGTCCCGCGAGTCCCGCGAGAAGTAGAGCGTCCGCGGCGTGGGCATCGAGGAGAGGGCCGGGTCGCAGGTTCTCGCCTGTGCCGCCCCGGGCGTGGATGACCCCAGACATTCCTAAACCAAAAGGTTGACCGTCTGGAGAGTCCTCACTAGCGTCATCCACGTAGTTGATGGATGTGCCGACGCACTCCGTCAGTCCCTTGCTCAAGCCCCCCGGAGACGCGGATGAAGATCACGCTCAACAGTTTGCTGGTGGACGACCAGGCAAAGGCGCTGAAGTTCTATACGGAGGTGCTCGGCTTCGTGAAGAAGCACGACATCCCGATGGGGGAGTTCCGCTGGCTGACGGTGGCATCGCCCGAGCAGATGGACGAGGTCGAGCTCGTCCTGGAGCCCATGGGTCACCCGGCGGCCCGCGTCTATCAGCAGGCGCTCTTCAAGGATGGGATTCCGCTGACGTCCTTCGCCTCAAAGGACATCCACCAGGAGTACGAAAAGCTGAGCAAGCTGGGCGTGGTGTTCCGCTCCAAGCCCACCCAGATGGGTCCGGTCACCACCGCCATCTTCGAGGACACGTGCGGCAACCTCATCCAGCTCCATCAGACCTGACCACCCGCCCCGGGCCCGTCCTCACCCGTCGGACAGGCACCACCACGTGAGCCAGAGTCCGAACGCGAGTCCAGCCAGCGCGAGTCCCACCAGCCTGGGGCCCCAGCGCTGGCGGCGCTGAGTGGCCACGGTAGGAACGTTCGTTCCAATCGTTGCCACGGGTGGGGGCATCGGCTTTCCAGACTTCGCGGCGCGCCGGTCTTTCCATCGGCGTGCGATGGCGGGCAGAGCGTTCGTTCCCGCACCCGCGGCCCGTCGTGCCCTCCACCAACGCGCCACGCGCCCGGGTGGACTTCTTGTTCCAGCGCCCGCGTCCCGCCGTGCCCGCCACCAGCGTGCCACGCGTCCGGGTGGACTTCCGGCTCCAGCGCCCGCGTCCCGCCGTGCCCGCCACCAGCGTGCCAGTCGCCCGGATGGAACGTTCGTTCCACTCTTCGCCACCCGCCGGAGCCTCCGCGAGCGCGGCATCGTGGTGGAAGGAACGTTCGTTCCGCGCTCTGTCGCCGATGGGGCGACCTGCCCAGGCGACGCGGGGTCGAAAGAAACGTTCTTCACCGCCTTTGCCGCCCGTCGGTCTCTCCACCTGCGCTGCGCGCCGACGGAGAAAGCCTTCGCTCCAGCCACCTTCGCACGCAGGGCCTTCCACCTCCGAGGCGCGGCTTCGGAAGGAACGTTCGTTCCATCCTTTGCCGCTCGCCGCAGCCGCCACCTCCGAGGCGCGGATTCGGAAGGAACGTTCGTTCCAGCCGTCTCCGCCCGCCGTTCCCTCCGCTCCAGGTCGCCCGGGCCCGGACCGCCGTCCCGAGCTGCACGGAGCAGAAGGACTCCCGTGTCGAAGTACTTCCTGCACCGCTCGCAGCGCCGCAGGTGTTTGCGCAGCGCCTCCTCCTCATGGAGGGACAGGTCCCCCAGCGCCAGGTAGCGGTCGATGCGTCTCCGAGGATGGAAGGGACTCATGACGCGTCCTCCTGCCGGCCCAGATATTCCTCCGAAGCGCACCATGCGCCTCGCGAACGAGATGCCTCACTTCCGGAGGAAGTCGAGGAACGCGCGCAGCGGGGCCGACACCTGCCGGCTCGGATAGTACAGGTGGAAGCCGGGGAACCTGGGCGACCAGTCCTTCAGCACACGCTTGAGCCGTCCCGCTTCGAGCCACGGCCGCACGTCCTGCTCGAGGACGTACGCCAGCCCCACGCCATCCACCGCGCCCTGGATGAGGAGGCTCAGGTCGTTGACGATGAGCGGGCCGTCCGCGGCCACTTCGAGCGCCTTGCCATTCTTCTCGAACTCCCAGCGGTACAGGTTGCCGTTGGCGCTCCAGCGCCAGTTGATGCAGCGGTGCTTGTGCAGCTCGCGCGGCGTCCTCGGTACACCGTGGCGTGCGAAGTATTCGGGGGAGCCGACGGCCGCCATCTCCTGCTCTTCGTCGAGCCTCACGGCGATCATGTCCTTCTCCAGACGCTCCCCGAGCCGGATGCCCGCGTCGAAGCGGCCGGCGACGATGTCCGTCAGCGCCTCCTCGATGACGATGTCGAGGACGATGTCGGGGTAGGCGGCATGGAAGGGCCCCAGCAGGGGCCCGAGCAGCCGCGTGGCGACGACAGGAGGCGCATTGATGCGCAGACTCCCCGAGGGTCTCTCCCGAGACTCGCGCACCTCGGCGACCGCCGCCTCCAGCTCGGACATGGACGGAAGGGCCCTCGCCAGGAGTCGCTCACCGGCCTCGCTGAGGGACACGCTGCGCGTCGTCCGGTTCAGCAGACGGGCCCCGAGTCGCTCTTCCAGCCGGCGGATGGTCTGACTGAGCGCTGGAGGCGAGACGCGCAGGTGGGCGGCGGCCCGGGAGAAGCTCTTGTGGGTGGCGACCGCGACGAAGGCGGTGAGCTCGGTGTAATCGCTGCCGCGCATTCTGTACCTCCTGCTTAATAGCCCATTTGGATTCTGCAGCATTCACTGAAGAGCCGCACGCGCACATTGTTCCGGGCGTGACGCGGCCGAATGGAGCGGCCGCGCTCGGGAGGTCGTCATGAACGGGAAGCTGTCGCTGGATACCTATCGCCTGCTGGGCCGCTCGGGCCTGCGCGTCTCGCCGCTGTCGCTGGGAACGATGACCTTCGGCTCCGACTGGGGCTGGGGGGCGGACGTGGAGGAGTCGCGCCGCCTCTTCGACACCTATGTCGACCGGGGTGGCAACTTCATCGACACCGCGAGCTTCTACACCAACGGCTCCTCGGAGCAGCTGGTGGGAACGTTCTCCGAGGGCAAGCGCGAGCGGCTGGTGCTGGCCACGAAGTACACACTCGCGACGCGGCCGGGGGACCCGAACTCGGGTGGCAACCACCGCAAGAACATGGTCCGCACGGTGGAGCAGAGCCTGGCGCGGATGAAGACGGACTACATCGACCTGCTCTACCTGCATGCGTGGGACGGCACGACGCCGGTGGAGGAGGTGCTGCGCGCGATGGACGACCTGGTCCGCGCCGGCAAGGTGCTCTACCTGGGCATCTCCGACACGCCGGCCTGGCAGGTGTCCCGGATGCAGGCCCTGGCGGACGTGCGCGGGTGGACGCCCTTCGTCGCGCTGCAGATTGAGTACAGCCTCATCCAGCGCACGGTGGAGCGCGAGCTGATGCCCATGGCGCGGGAGCTGGGCCTGGGCGTCATCCCCTGGTCTCCCCTGGCGAGTGGGGTGCTGACGGGCAAGTACTCGAAGGCGGACCTCGAGCCGGCGGGGTCCGGCATCGCGACCTCGCGCAAGGGCGTGGCCCAGGTGAGTGGCTCGCTCTCGGCGCGGGGGCTCGCCATCGCCGAGGTGGTGAAGGAGGTGGCGAGGAGCGTCGAGCGCACGCCCGCGCAGGTGGCGCTCGCGTGGACGCTGCGCAACCCCGCCGTGACGTCGCCCATCATCGGCGCGCGGACCCTGGCACAATTGGAGGACAACCTCGGCGCACTGGAGGTCGAGCTGCCCGACAACGTGCTGGCGCGTCTGCACGAGGCCAGCGCCATCGAGATGGGCTTCCCCCACGACTTCCTCGCGACGCCCGCGATGCAGGCCACGATGTCTGGTGGCGTGAAGGTCGAACCCCGGAGGTGAGCGCACGGGGTATCGCTCATGGTGGCCGGGCCTATACTGCCCGGCCACCATGGGGATGTCCGCCGAAGTACTCGCCATCGGCCCGTTCCACCGCGGGCTGCTGCCCTTCCTGGACCAGCCGCCGGAACGTCACGCCACGACCCGCGAAGGCGCGGTCCTCGTCGTGTCGGTATTCAGAGCCCCCGAGGGAAGCACGCGGAGCCGGGAGCTCGCGGCTTGCGTCGGGGTGGAACCGTGGGACTTCAAGAGTCACGCGTTCGACCCGCGTCGCGCGGACCTGGGCGCGCTGCGTGACTTCCACGCGGGGTATTTCCGGTGCGAGGAGCACGCCAAGGCCCGGGCCGAGCATCCATGTGACGCGTGCGAGCGGGCCTGCGAGGCTCCGGTGGAGCGCTTCGTCAGGCTGCGCGACGCGGGCTTCGAGTTCTTCTTCTGTCCCAACGGGTGACGCGTGCTCTCTCCGGAGCTTCGGGACGCCGTCGTACGGCTGTTCGACGAGAAGGGCCTGCTGGAGGCGGTGCTGCACGTCCGGCGCGGCACCGGCGCCGGTCTCGCGGAAGCGGACGCCGCCGTGCGAGCGGTGCTCCACGAAGCGGGGCGGCTACCCGTGTCACCTCGCGGCGAGACGAGTGTGGAACTCCTCGCCGTGGGTCCCTTGGGCCCATCCGTCGTGGAGTTGCTCGACTACGACGCGGAGCGATACACGGGCGTGCCCGACGGCACGAAGGTCATCACGCGATTGTTCGACGTGTACGGGAACGACGAAGAATCCCGAGAGCTCGCGGCGTGTCTCGGCGCCGATGTTTGGGACTTCAACACGCATGCGCTCGACCCGTGGCGAGCGGACCTGGATGCCCTGTCGCGGCTGGCCGGTGGAGACGACGTGCTGGTCCGGAGATTCAGCAAGCTGCGGGCCGCGGGCTTCCGGTTCTTCTTCCGCGTCCTTCCGCCTTGAGACACCCACCGGGTGGTCACCAGGGTTCGAAGGGCCACGGCACCGTGGGCGGAAGCACCGGCTCGGGGCGCGCCATGGAGATGGAGTCGGCATACGGCCCGTCGACGCGCTCGTCCGCGAGCGGGTTTCGCTGGCCGGTCATCACCCACTCCGCTCGGGCGGAGGCGAACGTGCCTTCGAAGAACAGCGTCAGGGCTCCCGTGTGGACCCAGCCGAACTCGCGGGAGTGAAGCCCGACCACGAGCTCGATGCTCCCACGGCGGAGGGCATGTCCCGGAGCCAGGAGCGCCTCGATGACCCGGGCCGCGGGCGATGCATCCAGATGGCTCTCGTCCAGCGCCCAGCGCGTGTGGGGATGCTCGACGCGAATCGGCTCACGCAGGCACAGCAGGTGCTGGCGTGGCGGTAGGGGGAGTGCGCATGCGCCTTCGAGCAGGCCCGCGGCCTCGGTGAACCGGGCCGCTGCCGATGACTCCATGCCGAGGATGTAATTCCATCCCGCGAAGAAGGAGCCCACGCCGCGATTCAGGAGGTAGCCGTCGTTGACCTGCGCTCCGACGACCATCGCCTCGTCGAGCGGCTGGTAATGGCCATACTTCTGGAGCGTCTCCAACTGCCAGAGTCCGGGCGCCACGCGGCCCAGCCGCGCCGCCCAACGCTCGTCCGGAAAGTCGCGGGCATCGGGCATCCTCGGCTGTTTCAGCGACCAGTGGGTCGTTATCGCCCAGTCACCCATTGAGTCCATCCAACTTCGGCTCTTCATACCAGCGTCGCGAGAACGGCTTGCTGAGCAACCATGCGGTGGTGTTCCTGCCCTTGGCCCACGCGTATTGGATCCGGAAACCCTCTGACAGGGTCTTCCAATAGGTGGCCTCCCACGGCTGCAAGCGCGTCTCTTGATAGCTGCTCATGATGGGAACATGCGTGGGGTCCTTGGAGGCCCAGGCGAACTCCTCCAGCGCGCGTTCATGGCTTGCCGCTTCGATGCAGATGTCTTCCTGTCCGGCCCCATAGGTGGAGTAGAGGCTCCAGTCGGGTCGGGTGACGGACTCCCATGCGGCACCTCCGGCGGGTGTCAGGCCATACCAGAACCCCGAATAGTGGCGGGGTTTGCAACTGCTCTCCGCGAAAGCACGTTCGACCTCGTGCGGTGAGCACGCTCGCACGCCATGTTCGTTCGCCACCTCGATGAGGCCGGCCTGGCAGAGCGCGGTAAGGGCCTCGACCAGCTCCCGTTCACCCAGCCCGTGCGTCGGGCGGTTGATGATCTCCTCGATGTTCGAACTCCTCAGGACGGCCAGGTTCTCCCGAAGCTCGATAACCAGATCCAGGAACCAGAACGTCTGACGGTCGATGCGCATGGGGACGACCTTAACGAAGCCTTGAAGGCAGGGGAGGGTCAGGCGCCGGTGACGGAGCTGCCCACGGACTGAAGGTCACCGGAACACCTCCTTCTTGACATGACGGCTTTGCCGGTCTACTGATCGATATTGATAATGAATATCAACTTCACAAGAGACGGCAATCGCCGCTCCTGCTGTGTGAAGCCGCGCCTCCAGTTCCCCCCACCGTAGAAAGGCCGTAGCGATGAAGCAGTCTGTTGCCTTCTCCTCCTTGCGACTCCCCACCGCACTGCTCGCCCTGTCCCTGTTCGCCGGGTGTGACTCGGACGAGCAGGGGGATGACGAGCGCCCGCTGTATGCCATCACCACCCAGAAGTTCGAGCCGGACCCGGCCACGAGCTACGTCGTGGTGACGAGCGACGCGGAGAAGACCGCGACGCTGTCACTGGATGGCGCCATCCAGGTGCCGGGCCGGGCGCTCGGCGTGGGCCTTCCCAAGACGGGCTCCGTGTACGTGGTGAGCGATGACAGCCCGGTGGTGACGCGCTACTCGCTCGACGACAGCGGCAAGCTGCAGGCGTCGGGCACCGTGAGCTTCGCGAGCCAGGGCGCGATGGCGCTCGGCGAGTACCAGGCCAACTTCCAGTTCATCTCCGAGACGAAGGCGTATTACTTCGACGGAGAGAACGCGCAGATCGTCATCTGGAACCCCACGGCGATGAGCGTCACGGGGACCATCCCGCTCGACGAGCTGATCATCCCGGATACCCTCCTGTCGTTCTCCGGCGCCATCGTGCGGCTCGAAGGGCAGCTCATCATTCCGGTGGGCTGGCGTCCCGAATCGGGCGTGGGCATCACCCGGAAGGCGGGCGTGGTCTCCGTCGACACGGCGACGGACAAGGCCACCATCTCGACGGATGACCGGTGTGGCTACACGCACGATGCCGTCGTGGGCCCCGACGGTCAGGTGTACATCGCGACGGAGGCCTATGGCGCGGCGGTGCGCCGGACGCAGGGGGAGGACGCGCCCGAGCCGTGCCTGCTCAAGTACAACCCGCGCACGCGCGCCTTCGACACGAGCTTCTATCGGTCGCTGTCGAGCCTGGTGGGCGGCGGCACCGCGGGTGCGCTCATCCCGGGGCCGACGGGGACGGCGTACGTGCGCGTGCTCGACGAGACGGTGGCTCCGGTCGCCACGGGCACCCATCCGCGCCTCGTGGCGAGTGGCACGGGCTGGCAGTGGTGGGAGCTGAAGCTCGACACGCTGACGGCGACGCGCAAGGCGGCCTTCCCGTCCACCTCGGGCAGCGTCTTCCTCTTCGAGACGGAGAACCAGACGCTCTACACGGAGTTCGGCGCGGGCTCCGCGTCCACGACCCTGCATGTGCTGGGCGACAGCGGCAAGCCCACGCTGACCTACCCGGGGCTGTCCTTCTCGCTCCTCCAGATTCGCTAGGCGACCGTCATGAGACTTTCATTTCCAATCGCAGGTCTGTTCGCCGTCTCGCTGTCGCTGTCCACTCCGGCCTTCGCGACGGCCTCGGGCATCACCGGCCAGTCCGGCAAGGAGGGGGCGGCGTGCGGCCTGTGCCACCAGGGCGGCACGGCCCCCACCGTGGTCATCGAGGGCCCGGCGTCTCTCGCTCCTGGCGCCACGGGCCAGTACTCGCTCATCATCCGGGGCGGTCCGGCGAAGACGGGCGGCACGGACATCGCGGTGGACAGCGCGGAGGCCACCCTCCAGGCGGGTGCCGGGCTGAAGAAGCTGGGAAGCGAGCTGACTCACTCCACGCCCAAGGCCTTCGAGGCGAACGAGGTGCGCTTCGACTTCTCGCTCGTCGCGCCTTCGACGGACGTCACGCTCACGCTCTTCGGTTCCGGCAATTCCACCAATGGAGACCTGAGCGCCGAGGGCGACAGGGCTGTGGCGACGAAGCTGACCGTGAAGGTGGGGAACGGCACCCCCGCCCCGACGCCGGGCGGTGGCGGGGAGGGTGGAGACGATGAAGGAGGCTGCGCCGCCGCAGGCAGCGCGCCCCTCTGGGGCCTCATGATGGCGAGCGCCTCCCTGGCCCTGCGTCGCCGCCGTCGGAGTTGATGCGGTAGCGGCCGCGCGCGAGGAGGGATGGTGCCTCCTCGCGCACGAAACGTTGCCGCAGGTCCGCTACTCCACGAGCAACCGCTTCACGGGCGCGGGGTCCACCGCGACCATGAGTGGACGCGTGAAGGTGCTGAACGAGACCAGCGCCTGCCCCGGCGCGAGCCGCGGCACCCGATTCCACAGACTCTCATCGATGCTGCCCACCGTGCGTTGCATCCGCGAGATGACGGTACTGTCGGTGATCTTGTGGATGATGAAGTTGTTGAGCAGTCCCAGTACCTCGTTGGGGAGGTGCTGGGGCAACTGTGTCACGAACACGAGCCCGAGCCACCGCTTGCGGCCGCGCTTCGCGATGCGGGCGACCTGCTCGAACAGGACCGGCATCTGCGAGATGCGGCTGGCCGACAGGAACTCGTGCGCCTCCTCGATGATGATGAGCACCGGGGTGACGGACTCGTCCTGGTCGTTCGCTCGCTGATAGCGCTCCTCCTGGGTCTCCTGGAGCCCCCGCAGGATGTCGGCGATGACGAGGTTGTTGAGCTGAGGGGAGTCCGTGTCCGACAGGTCGATGACGGACACCCGGCCAGGAGTGAGCATTGAGCCGTAGGCCACTCCCGGTACGCTGCCCACATCGAAGATGTTGAGGCGCCGGAGCCGGTGGAGCTTGCTGGCCAGGGCCTTCCAGCTGATCTCGTGCTTGCTGCTCTGGGCCATCACCCGGCGCATCACCTTGCCCGGGTCGTTCTTGAAGTCGCTGTACAGCGTGGGACCCGTGGAGACCGGCGCGGCCTCTTCCTGCGCGAGGGCCTCCTCGGCGTCCTCCAGCAGCCCGCTCTTCCTTCGTGACGAGGCACGGGGCCTGCTCTTGACCTCGGCCTTTCCCTCGTCGCTGAGGCTGTAGATGTAGGCGCTCACGACGTCCAGTACGTGCTGGATGGTCATCCGGGGGTAGCCGGTGGTGAGCTCGTCGACGTCCAGCGCCTGACGACGGTCCTCCTCGCTCACCGGGAAGATACCGAAGTCCTCCAGCAGCAGCTTCGTGACGTCGTAGGCCTTGAGGAACCGCTCCTGCTGCGCATCGGACATGTCCAGAATCTCGGCGAGCGCATAGGGCGAGAGGCTGGAGAAGTTGAGAGAGAACCGGCGCAGGTTCCGGTGGCGCGGTCTCCGGCTGGAGCGGCCCGTCAGGTGATGGATGTGCAGGTCCTTGACGCCCTCCGGCCGCAGACCGCGCCGCTTGAGCGCTTCGAGCATGGCCGCCTGGTCCGTGGGCTCATCCACGTGGGTGTACTCGCCCTCCACGTCGAAGACGATGGTCGCGATGCCCGCCGCCTGAGCGCGGTGGATGAGCGTGGCCACGGTGGTGGACTTGCCGCCACCCGTCGTTCCGATGATGCCCGTGTGCCGGGGCAGGATGGCCTTGTCCCGCGCCTGGAGGCGGGCCTCCATGTTCTCGTAGCCCACGACCACACCGAGGCACAGGTCGCCACCCACGCCGAGCACGCGCTCACTCTCCTGGTCATCAAGGACGAAGACGGGGCTCTGCGGCCGCGGGCGGAAGCGGGGCGGCTTCAATGTGCCCTCCACCTCTTCGCCGAGCAGCTCCACCTCCGCGCGCCCGTGGTAGTCGAACGTATAGGTGAGCTTCTTCCCATGCGTCACCACGCCGATGGCCATCGTGGAGTTGGCGGGGACGGCATTGGGCTCCGCGAAGGGGCCCCGGACGACCACACCGAGGTACGCGCGTCCATCCTCCCGGGACTTCACGCGCACCAGCGTCTGGGACGCGAGCAGGTGCAGGTCGTCCCGGGTCAACAGGACGGTGATGAGGTTGTCCTGGCTGGACGTGGTATCGAAGTGGGTGAACCCGGCGGCCTTCTCCAGCTCGGGGTCGAGCTGGGCCGCCGTCTTCGACTCGTCCTTCAGCTCCTGCATCGCCGCGCGGGCCGCAGCCGGTGTCGGGCGGACGATGTCATTGCGCGCGCCCTTCGCCTCCACCGTCGGAGCCACCGGGGGAGGCCGGGGAGCCTCGCCGCGCGGTGCAGGGGTGCCCGGCGCTGGGACGGGAGCGGGCCTGCCCGGTGGCGTACCGAGCCCCGGCGGCGGCGCGGGCCGGTTGCCCGCCGGTGGGGCAGGGCGCATCGCCTGCCCCGGGGGACCCACGGGAGCGGGGGGCCGCGAAGCACCGCCCGGTGCCGCCGGGGAAGGGCGCTGGGGGCCACCCACGACGTGAAGCGGTGGCGCCTTGCCATTCAGCGCCTGCGCCGGAGGACGACCCGGCTCGCCCTCGGACATTCCCCCACCTGCTGGCCTCTGCCCCTTGCCATCATCGAACATCCGTGCCCCTCCCCGGCTAGCGGCGCATCCCGCGCTCGCTGAAGTACTGAAGGTTCGCGTCCGCCTGGGCGTAGGCGTCGTGCACCAGGCCCAGGAAGCCGTCGTCACCAAAGGCGCTGCGGCAGGACATCTCCGCGACGTCGAGCAGCATCGGGAAGGCCCGCTCGGGCCGGAGGATGCTGTCGGCCATGGCGATGCAGGCCGCTTCGTGGAAGTGCTCGCGGTGCGCGTAGAAGAGGCGGGGAGGGGAGTGGTCCGACACCCGGAAGAGGCCCTTGACGACATGCGGGCAGGACTGCCTCACGAAGTCCCAGGCCAGCCGCTTGCTCCTGTCGCCGTACTGCCACCCCTCGACGAGCTCCTCTCCATCGCTCTGGAGCGTCTCCAGGATGACGTACTCGCCCGCGTCGAGCGCGAACCCCATGGTGAGGAAGCCCCGGTCCTGCAGCGCATCGGAGACGAACACGAACTTCTTGTGCTCGTGGATGAGCCGCCGGAGCACGCGGAGGGAGAGCTCCAGCAGGCTCATGTAGCCCGAGCCGGACAGCAGCTCATGGGCGCAGGGATTGCCGAGCCCCATGCGCCACTCCGCCGAGGACTTGCTCAGCAGGGCCGCGCGCTCGGCATACGTCCGGATGCCCCGGCGTGCCAGCCGGGACATCGTGTCCTTGCGGCCCCGGAAGCGGTTCTGGCGCATGTTGATGTAGTCCATCGCCTCCTGCATGGGGTCCGTGCTTCGCGAGGACATCTCCTTGCGAAAGAGGCGCTGGGAGAACGCTCCCGACGTGCCGCCGTAGCCGACGACGGCCACGCCAATCTGCGAGATGCCGATGGGGAGGCTGTCATGGGAGGCGGAGCTCCCCGTCACGGCGTCGACCTTCCCGCGGAAGAGCAGGCGCTCGTGGATGAGGCTCACCTCCTCGGGGGTGACCTCGTAGATGCCTGCCTCGGGGAACGCCTGCTGACGCCCGGGAAGGCGGGGGAAGATCTCGCTGCGGACGATGGCTCGCAGGCGCCCCTCCTTCTTGACGGCGTTGGCAATCTCCTTCCGGAAGCGGTCCATCACGACATCGAGGTCGAGCCCGGTGGACCACTTGTCGAGGTCGAGGGTGAAGGACAGGTCCTCGCCGAACGCTGCTCGATACTCGTCGTCTCCGAACAGCTCTGCTTCCACCTCAGGGGGAATACCTCCCGACATGGTCAATCTCCGTCCACTCCAAGGAATTGCTGGATGGAGAAGCGAGGGATGCGCAGGCGGCGGCGCAGCATCTGGACGTACGTCCGCGCCACCTCCCCGGGAAGGCCGAAGCGGAACATCACCCGGCTCACACCCTCGTCCTCGGACACCTCCCGCACCAGGGGCATGACGAGCGCCGACGGGGCCAGCAGCTCCTGTGCGAGCAGATCCGCGCGCCGCTCGGACTCCGCGACCTTCCCGTTGGAGAAGAGCCCGGAGGGCCCCCGGTCCATGAGCTTCACCTGGACGCCCAGCGGAACCCGCTCGAACAGCGCCGTGAGGGCTTCCTCGGGCGTGGGCGCGCGCAGGCTGTCGAGCACCGGGCGGATGTCCTCACCAAACACTCGCAGGGCCCGCTGGCGTGGGAGCCAGTGGTCGAGCACGAAGTGAGCGACTTCATGGGCAACGGTGAAGCGCTGCTCGGCCACGCCCTCCCTGCTGTCATGAAAGAGGATGCCGACGCCCGCCCGGGCCACCATGCAGCCATGAAACGCTCGGGAGCCCTCCGCCACCTGGTGGTTCAGTCCTCGCCGCCGAAGCCAGACATGCACCGCGTCAGCGGTGAGCTGCGGCAGGGGCACCACGGTGACGGGGAGCCGGCGGGGAATCTCGGTGGCCAGGTTGCGTGGGAATTGGGGAGGGGCCGTCGAGCCACAGGCTTCCACGGCCTCCTCCAGCCAGCGTGCCGTCATGAGTTGTTCTCGCTGTCCCGGGTGCGGTCCCTCGCCGCGGATTGCATGGGTTGCTCTTCCAGCGTGTCCCCGTTCCCCACCTGCCTGGACAGAGTCTCCATCACCTCGACATGCCGGAGCACCTGGACGAGCGACACGAGATCCACTGCAAAACGTTTGGCGATGGCGGAGGCCTGCTCATCGAAGTCCTGGCCCTCGGGACGCCGGCAGAGGGAGAGCCAGTGGAGCACGTCCGGCGTGCAGCCCAGCTCCTTCGCCAGCTCTTCCTGGGTCCTGCCCTCGAGCTCCCGGTAGCGCTCGAACACATGTCCCAGCATCCAGGTCTCGCTCCGGCTACGCCGGGCCGCTCGCTCGAGCCATTCAGGATTCGTCATCGGAGTCCTCCTTTCCGAGACGCGCCAACCACTTCATGAGGCGGTCTCGATGCCGCTTTACCTCTCGCCGGCGGTCATCCTCCGGCAGGGACGCCAATCCGATGGCCTCGGCCATGACGAGGGTCGACCGCTCCCCCTGGAGGACGAGTCCGAGCAGGGCACGGTCTCCCTCCCCAAGCGCGGATTGTTCCAGCCTCACCACGGCGCGTCGTGCCTCCACGGATATCTCCAGCGCGTCATTCGGAGACCTCGCCCCAAGTTCGAAAGCGTCCCCGAATTCCTGCTCTCGCCGCTGGCGGGCCTCGGTGGAGCGGTACCGGTCGAGCAGGCGCTTCTTGGCGGCCTGCGTCAGGTAGGTGGACAGGCGACCTTTCTGGGACAGGTAACGTTCAGGATTGGCCAGGTAGGAGAAGAGGACGTCGATGATGGAGTCATAGGCGTCCTCGCGCTCACGGCCCTCCTTCCTGCCCAGGGCGGAGAGGATGGGGTCCATGAAGACCTGGAAGACGTCCGTGGGAGCCACCGGGTCTCTCTTCAGGACGCGCTCGTGCAGCGCCAGTTCCTCTTCCTGTGTTGGAAAACTCATCCCCACTCCTCACCGGGATTCTCGTGCCCGCGCTCGGGTTGAAAGTTTCTCGCGTGCACCTTCGTCACCGGTCCAGTGAGTTCGACGGAGGGGGGCGTGCACATCGCCGTGAGAGGTTGCTGGTGGACAGGGGGGTTGTCTGTACCTCCCGGGTGGTATGCCCAATCACGGCGTCGCAGCGGGTGGTTTCGCGCAATCGGGTCCGCGGTGACGAAAGGAATGGCGAGGACGGTGAAACGACGCACTGCGCATCCGCTGGGAGGTGTTTGGTGGGGAGCTGAGGTTGATGACCGGGCGCGTGCCTCCGTGGCGTCGGGAGGTGAGCTGCTTCGACACGCTGGAGACCACGGTGCACCTTCTCTTGTACGCGGACGGCGAGCCGGTGGCGACCGCGCGGCTGCTGCTGCCCGATTCGCAGGTGGCGGTCACCATGGGAGGGCGGTGGGGTATCGAGATGGAGCAGAAGCTGGACCTGTCGGGAGTTGGGGGCCCTGGGTTGGTCTTCGCGGAGACGGCGCGTTTCTGTGTCCTCGAGCGGTGGCGGCGCTCGGAGGCGGTGGCGCCTCGGCGGAGGATGCGCGGCTCAGCTTCCGGGTGGCGGAGTACCGTGGGTGGTCGAGCCCGCGCTGGCGGGTGGGTGCGCTCGGCCCCACGGAGGCACCCGCGATTCCGAGCGACCCCTTCAACACGCCGGTGGAGCGGACACAGGCGAGGGAGGGGAAGTTGGACGGGTTGAGGATGCCTCGGGCGCCCATCCTCTTCGCGCGGAAGATGAGGGCGCGGTTCGTCGCGGAGCCTCTGTTCGAGCCAGGCTTCCGCCGGTTCACCCTGCCACTCATCGCCGCGCTGGATGAGATTCCGGCCAGCACCCTGGCGCGTTTTCGCGCGCTCGACACCGACGTTCGCCGGGCAGGTTAGGCCGCGAGCGATGAAGGGAGGCGTACCTCCTGGGTGGTAGTGACGGCCCGGTGTCCGAAGGCCATGCTCCCGCTCGAACCGTGGCCGCCGTCCTGGGATGGGCTTCCATGCGCTACATCACACAGGCCCACAAGGGTCGCGATGGCCCAAATGGATGGAGGCAACCCGGTGGTCAGACTCAAAGTGCTCAGAAACACGCCGCTGCGTCCCCTGGCGAAGAGAATGGCTTGGCTGGTGGGGCAATGCGAGGAATTTCACCTGGCCACGGCCTTCGTGAGCAAGAACGCTGTCGAGGACATGCTCTCCGCGGCCACCGAGCACCTGCCGAGCATCTGTTTCCTCACGGGAACGTTCGGGAACAACACGCGCCAGGCGACCTTCCGCCGTCTGCTGGAGCTCCAGAACCAGAAGCGGCTCAAGGGACGGATCTGGCGCTGCAAGGCCCACGGCGACTTTCACGAGAAGCTCTACCTGTGGCGGCTCCCGGACGGACAGGGAGTCGCCTGGGTGGGTTCGGCGAACTTCACGGACGGAGGACTGCAAGCCGAGGGAGAGCTCATCGTTGAGATCCGCGGACCGTGGGACGGCACTGATTTGAGCGTGCTCAGGCGGGCATTCGAAGCCGAGTGGGAGCGCGGCAAGAGTCTTTCCAAGAACTTCGTGGACACCTACAAGGAATCGGAGCGCCCAGTTCTCGACCTGCACGGCACGAGAAAGGTACGGAGCGGCGGCAATGTGGTCGCGAGCGCCGGGAAGGAGCGCTTCTTTGTCACCACCGTCGAAAGGGAGGCCGACGCGGAAACAGTTGAGCGGGTGGGGCGGCTGCTCGACGGTTCAGCCGACGAATGGCTGCGTCACCGTGTCGCATCTTTGAGCAATCTCAAAAGGGGACATCGGGGGCTGGTCGTGGACAATGTGGAGAGGAAGGTCGCCCTGGTCGAGGTCACGGATAGTGCCAAGGACGGGTCTGCCTTCGTCTTCGCCTATGCACCACTCTTCCAGCGGAATGCGTGGCATCCCTGGAATAGTGAAGTGCGAAGGACGCTCGCGGTTTCAGGGCTCGGATCCGAGCGAAAGCGCCCTCGTAGCCGTTGGCTGCCAGAGACGACGGGGCTCCGCATCGCGAAGGCGCTCTACCCCAATCGGACTCGAGATTGGTAGGTGGATGACAGGCGGCTCGATATTCACGGCAATGCTCGGCACTTCTGACAGATGAGCGAGGGAGCCGCCGGGACCGCGATGCCGCGCCCGCGCATACCTCCTCGGGAGTATGGGCCACGTATCGGCCGCTCCCTACGCTCACGGACATGCCCTTCAAACTTCCGCAGAAGCGAAGTGTGTCTGTCGAGAACGCCGAGTCGCTCTTCCAGGACTTGCGCAACCGCAAGGTGCCAGGACTCCTGTCGCACCAAGCCGACATGCTGCGTGCCTACCATCAACTGCCACTGGATGAACGCGATGTCGCCCTCCAGCTACCGACAGGTAGCGGAAAGACGCTCGTGGGGCTCCTCATCGCGGAGTGGAATCGGCTCAAGCACGGCAGGCGCGTTGCCTTCCTGTGTCCCACACGGCAGTTGGCACATCAGGTGGTCGAGCAGGCCACCAACAAGTATGGCATCGAGGCGAAGGTCTTCACCGGGCCTCAGCGCGACTTCACGCCCGCCGCACGCTCCGCGTACCTCGGCGGCGAGTGTGTGGCCGTCACGACCTACAACGGTCTCTTCAACACGAACCCATTCTTCGACAACGCGGAAGTCGCCGTCTTCGATGATGCCCATGCAGCTGAAAACTACGTCGCGGGCACCTGGTCACTGCGCGTACTGCGAAGACGTGACGAAGGTTTCTTCAACGCACTCCTCGGATTGTTGCAGCCCATCCTGTCTCCCAACGACCTTCTCCGGTTCTCCTCCACGGAAGAGGACCCAATTCACCGAACATGGGTCGAGAAGATTCCGTTCCAGCGAATTGCCCCTCTTGAAACCAGCCTCATGGCGCTCATCGACGAGCACGCGACGAGCGATGAGCACAAACACCACTGGAAGCTCCTGCGGAGCGGGCTCCACTCCAGTTGTCTATACGTTGGAGTGGACTCCATTCTGTTGCGGCCGCTCATCCCCCCAACCTGGACCCATGCGCCCTTCGCGAGCATCAAGCAGCGCATTTACATGTCCGCCACCCTGGGCGAGGGCGGCGAGCTGGAGCGACTTTGGGGAGTGGAGTCCATCAAGCGTCTGCCGGCTCCCGCTGGGTGGGACAAGCAGGGCATCGGACGCCGTCTCTTCCTGTTTCCGGAGCTGAGCCTGGAGGAACTCGACGCCCGTGAGGTGGCCTACAACCTCGTCAAGCAGGTCCCCCGGGCCACCATCCTCGTGACGGACGATGCCGCCGAAGAAGGAGTAGGCGAAGAGGTACGGGAGAAGACCGGCTACGAGGTGTTCAGCGCTAACGAAATCGAGGAGTCCAAGAAGCCCTTCGTGAACAGGGACCGCGCGGTGGCCGTCATGGCGGCCCGCTATGACGGCATCGACTTCAGCGAGGACGAGTGCCGGCTCCTGATTCTGTGGGGTCAGCCCCGTGGCCTCAATCTACAGGAGCGGTTTCTCAGCTCCCGCATGGCGGCGACCCTCCTGCTTGAGGACCGGGTCCTCACTCGCATCGTGCAGGGAGCTGGCCGCTGCACGCGCACACCGACAGACTACGCGGCCGTGGTGGTGCTGGGCTACGACCTGACGCGGCTGCTTCAGCAGGATGAGATTCGGCGCCTGTTGCATCCGGAGCTCCAGGCGGAGCTGGAGTTTGGCATCTATCAGTCGAAGAATGTCACCGGATCAGAGGAGTTCCGTGGATACCTCGCCGACCTGCTCGCCCGCAGTCCGGATTGGCAAAGCGCGGATGGGGCCATCGTCAGCCTGCGCGAGACCAGGCAGCGCGAGACACGTCCCGCGCTTCCCAAGTTGCGCGAGGCCGTAAAGCACGAGGTGCGATTCCAGAAGGAGTTCTGGAACCGCCGGTTCGAGGAGGCGCTCGATGCGGCTCGTCAGGTGTTGACGTCCCTCAACGGACCGGAGGTGGCCGGCTACCGTGCGTTCTGGAACTACCTGGCAGCGAGCGTCGCGTACCAAGCCGCACAGCGGGGCAATGTTCCGATGCGCCAGGTCTCGGTCGAGCATTACCGCAAAGCGGCCCAGGCGCTCCCTTCGGTTTCGTGGCTCGTCGAACTCAGCAGGCCCTCCATGGAAGCCCCAGCGGCGGTGGAGGAAGAGGATGCCCTCCTGGCGAGACTCATCACGGGGCTGGAGGCTTCTCTCGAGGCGCTGGGAACCGCCAACGCGAGGAAGATTGAGGCGCAGTTCAAGAGCGTTGCCGAGGGACTTGGTCGCGCGGAAGCCGCACCATTCGAGTCGGCGCTGGAGAGTCTGGGCCGCTTGTTGGGATACGAGTCCGAACGCCCCGCAGCAGAAGAAGCGGCGCCCGATGTGCTCTGGCGGCTCGGGCAGGACTTCGGCATCGTCTTCGAGGCGCATACGGATGTGAAGGACCCCTCCCAGCCAATCGGGGCCAACAAGGTACGTCAGGCGAAGAGTCACCCGGACTGGGTGGCGGCGCACGGCCGACTGCGAGAGGGTGTACGTGCCATCGCCGTGCTTGTGTCACCGTGTACAAGCATCAAGGCTGGAGCGCAGCCCCATGCGGAGGGGGTCGACTATTGGCACCGTGAGCAGCTGCGGGGTTGGGCCACGCAGGCACTGGCCACCCTGCGCGAGTTGTGGCTCGCCTTTCCGCAAGCCGGAGACCTCGAATGGCGAGCGAAGGCCCAGCAGTCCTTTGTCGACAAGGGACTCACGCCTGCGGCGCTCGTCGCTCTATTAGAGCGCTCTCCACTTGCCGGGCTTCCGTTGGCCGGAGCCGGAAAGGACGAATAGCCGCCGAGCAGTCAGCCCCATGCAGAGGCGGTACACTTTCGCACACCTTGGGGTTCATCCTGACGGTGTTCCGAACCCGGAGAGGGGGCCACCACACGGTGACAGGGCCGCGCGGGTCATCCCCACGAAGCCAGCGCGTGGCTGAAGCACGAGGAGAGGATGCACTTCACCAGCCGGATGGCATTGAGGATGAAGTGCTGCGTGGGCTGGGAGTCGCTCTCCACCGGGATTACCTGCAGTCGATCCGTCGTCCATGCGCTGCCCCTCCTTCCCGGTCTCGCGCTACATCCCCGCGGTCTGGGCGATGATCTCCTTCATCATCTCGGAGGTCCCGCCTCCGATGGTGAGCATGCGCACGTCCCTCCAGGCCCGCGCGATGTGCGTCTCCTCGATGTAGCCCATGCCTCCGTAGAACTGCTGGCAGTCGTAGGCCACCCGCTGGGCGAGGTCCGCCGTGTACAGCTTCACCATGGAGATCTCCCTCAACGGCCGCCGCTTGCGCTGGAAGAGCTCCACCGTGTGATACGTGAGCTGCCGAGCGGCCGCCACCGAGGTCAGGTGCTCGGCGAACTTGTGGCGCCACACCTGGTACTCGATGAGCCGCTTGCCGAACGCCTCGCGCTCGCGGCCGTAGCGGATGGCTTCCTCGAGCATCCGCTGCATCATGGCGACGGCGTTGATGCCCGTCACCAGCCGCTCGCCCTGGAAGCTGTTCATGATGTGGAAGAAGCCGTCGTTCTCCCTTCCCAGCACGTAGCGCGCGGGGATGCGGCAGTCCTCGAAGAAGAGGATGGCCGTATCCGAGGAGCGATGGCCCACCTTGTCGAGCTTCTTCGACACCGAGAAGCCCTTCACGTCCGTGGGGAACGTCACCAGCGAAATCCCCGCGGCGCCCGGGCCTCCGGTCCGCACCGCCAGCACCAGGAAGTCCGCCCGCGTGCCGTTCGTGATCCACATCTTCGAGCCGTTGATGACGTAGTCATCCCCGTCCCGCCTCGCGGTGGTGCGCAGGTTCGCCAGGTCCGAGCCCGCGCCCGGCTCGCTCATCCCGAGCGCGGCGATCTTCTCTCCCGCGAGCGCCGGAGCGAGGAACTCGCGCTTCTGTTCCTCGGTGCCGACGTCGTTGATGATGGGCGTGGCCATCTGCCCTTGGACCATCAGCGCCATGCTGACGCCCGCGTTATCGCCGCGCGCCAGCTCCTCGGCGAAGACCGTCACGAACCAGTAGTCCAGCCCGCTGCCGCCGTACTTCGGATCATGGTGGATGCCGAAGAGGCCCAGCTCGCCGCACTTGCGGAAGAGCTCTCGCGGGAAGAGGCCCGCCTGGTCCCATTCCAGGGCGTGGGGGGCCAGCTCCTTCTCCACGAATCGCCGGACCGTCTTGCGGAATGTGTCGTGCTCTTCGGTGAAGGGAGGAATCATGGCCGGGTGGGGAGCAGGGCGAGAACGCGAGAGAGCACCGCGACTCCTTCCTCGTATTCGTCGAGGCCGATGTGCTCATGGGGGGTGTGGTCCAGCGAGGAGTCGCCGGGACCGTAGGCGAGCGTGGGCACCTGCCAGGCCGCCGCCACGGTGTTCCAGTCGGACGTCCCCGTCTTCAGCCGAAGCGTCGGTCTGGCGCCCCGCTCGCGGATGGCCTTCTTGAACGCGCGTGAGAGCTCATCGTTCCCGTCCGTGCTGACAGCGCCCTTGTTCGAGAGCGCCTTCACGCTGACGCCGGGAACGCTCCCCAGCAATGACAACAACTGCTCGCCATCGGTGGCGGGCCCCGTGCGGACGTTGATGCTGGCCCGGGCCCACTCCTCGGTGTCCGTGGAGCCCGTCTGGAAGGACGTCAGCGAGGGGAGGTCCTGCTCGAAGAGCGGGCGCTCGCTGTTCCATTCGTCGCAGCGCGCGCGCAGCGCGTTCCACGCCTCGACGAGGTGCTCGGCGGCGGCGCGGTAGTCGCGGCTCGCCGTGTGGCGCCGGCTCGCGCGGTACTCGAGCTCGGCCCGGACGAGCCCCTTGTATCCGATGGTGAGCGCGTGGGCGCCGCTCGGCTCGCCGTTGATGACGAAGTCCGGACGGTACCGCTCGCGCACGTGGAAGGCGCCGCGGGTGATGGCCACCTCCTCCTCGACGCACCCGAGCAGCAGGAACTTCTTCCCGGCCCGCTCGCTCGCGTCGAGCAGCTCCACGGCCTCGATGAAGGCGCCAATGGCTCCCTTGGCGTCCACGGTGCCGCGCCCGAAGAGCCGTCCGTCCTCGATGCGCACCGGCACCTCTCCGGGCACCGTGTCGATGTGCCCGAGCAGCGCGATGCACGTGTCACCGTCACCCATGCTCGCGATGGTGTTGCCCACCTCATCGGTGTGCGCGCGCCAGCCTCGCTGCTCCAGCCGCTCCGCCAGCGCGCGGGAGAAGGCCTGCTCGTGGTGGCTGGGGCTGTACTGCTCCACCATCCACTTGAGGAACTCGATGGTCTTCTCACGTGCGCGCATTCGCGACCTCCTGCTGCTTCCGGGGGAGGGTGAACTTCGTGCCGGACTCCTCGGTGAGGGCGACGAACACCGGCCGGGGCACGCGCGAGGAACTCACGTACACCGAGGGGACTCCGCCCTGGAGCGCCTTGCGCGCGGCGTCCAGCTTGTAGCGCATGCGTCCGGCGGCCAGTTGCATGCAGCCCTCCACGTCGTCGCTGGAGCGCACGAGCGTCAGGGGCTCGTTCGGGTTCTCCAGCAGCCCGGGCACGTTCGACAGCATCACGAGCGCGCGGGCGCCGAGCGCGGTGGCAATGGACGCGGCGATCTGGTCCGCGTCGACATTCACGAGCACGCCCTCCTCGGTGATGGCGGGAGGGCAGACGACGGGCACGTAGCCCTGGTCCAGCAGCATCGACAGGAGGCCCGTATTCACCGAGTGGATTTCCCCGGCGAGGTGCTCCCGATCGATGCGGACCCGTCCGCCGTCGTGGATCTTCAGCGGGGGCCGCCGCTTCGCGACGAGCACCCTGCCGTCCGCGCCGCAGAGCCCGACGCCGGGAATGCCGCGCTCCGCGAGGGCGAGGACGACGCGTTTGTTCACCTCACCCACCCACGCCATCATCAGGACGCGCAGCGTGGTGACGTGGGTGAGGCGCACCACGGTACCGGTGGGGGTCGTCACCTCGGGGCGCTCGAGCGAGAAGGCCTTCAGCACGCGTTCGCCCGCCTCCGAGCCTCCATTGACCACCACGACGCGCTCGCCGCAGCGGATGAGCTCCACGACATCGTTGCAGACGTTCTCGAGATCAACGCCCGCCGCGCCGCCAATCTTGACCACGATGGGGCGGACGTCCGGCTTGCTGGAAGGGAGTGGCGCGCTCATCCGATCACACTCGCGCCGCCATCGACGAGCTGGACCGTCCCGGTGATGAACGAGGCCCGCTCGCTGGCGAGGAAGGTGGCGGCGGCGGCGAACTCCTCGGGGAGCCCCACGCGGCGCAGCGGAATATGGGCCGCCATGGCGCGAAGCCCGGCGTCCACGTCTCCGTCGGTGTTCGTTCCGGCGGTGCGCTCGACGGGAGGCGTGCGGGTGTAGCCGGGGGCCAGGACGTTGACGGTGACGCCGCAGTCTCCGAGTTCCTGCACGAGCGCGGAGGCGAACCCGACGATGCCCAGCCGCGAGAAGCCCGAGAGGGCGAAGCGGGCCACGGGCCGCACGACGGTCTCGGAGGTGATGAAGAGCAGCCGTCCCCAGCGCGCCGCCTTCATGTAGGGCAGGGCGGCCAGGGCCAGGCTGATGGGCGGCAGCAGGACCGAGTCCACGGCGTCCTTGTAGGCGCCGAGCTCGAACTTCGTCGCCGGGCCCGGAGGCGGCCCGCCGCTGTTCGTCACCGCGATGTGGAGTGCCCCCATGCGGCCGGCGACCTCCTCCACCCAGTGGCGGACGGCGTCGGGATTCTTCAAGTCCACCGCCGTCGTGAGCACCTGGCCCCGGGCGAGCTCCTTCAATCGTCGCTCGGCCCGCGAGAGCTTCGCGGTGTCCCTCGCGCCGATGGCGACGTGAGCGCCTTCCTTCGCCAGCTCCTCGGCGACGGCGAGCCCCAGGCCGCTGGAGCCTCCCGCCACGAGCGCGACCCTACCGGTCAGTCCCAGTTCCACGGAGCGCCTCCTTTCCGTCACGGGCCGCGGTGTCGGTGCGCACCGGCTCGCGGGCCTGGGTGCGCCGGGGTTGGAAGTAGCCGTAGCGGGCCATCAGCGGCCACGACAGCGCCTGGGTGATGTTCCTCGCGCGCGCGGGGAGCTCCTTGCGCCAGGACTCGTCCTCGGGCCGCAGGAGCGTGGGCCCGCTGCGGAAGCGGTCCGGATTGCCAGTGACGGTGTGGTTCTTCCCCAGGTGGACGGTGCGGCCCTGCACCGGGTTGACCGCGTCCCGCGCGCCGACGTGCTCGAGCAGCGCTCCCACCACCGAGGCGGGCTCGGCGATGAAGTCCTCGTAGCGCAGGAAGAACGAGCGCTCGGGGTAGCGCTGGATGACGGCCTCGGACGCGAGATTGAAGCCGACCCAGTAGCTGGTGCTGCGCAGCGCGGACATGGGGACGACGTACTGCTTCGTCTTCGTCCACGAGTGCGTGGCGGCGCGCGGATCCCTCACGAGGTAGAGGAAATACGGCGTGACGCCCTCCACGTGTGGAAGGAGCGCCGCCTCGGACGGGAGCTTGCCGCTGTCCACGAGCGTGTGGCTGCCCGTGGCCTTCGCGATGGCGCGGTACGTCCGGCTCAGCGTGGCGGCGTACTCGCGGACATCCTCCGAGCGGGTGCCCTCGCGCAGGATGCTCCACGTGTGACGGGTCCGCACGGCCCGCGTCTGCCGCCGCACGACCTCCCGGGCGTGGGCCTCGGGAGTGCTCCCCGAGGGAGCTTCCTCCTCGAGCACCTTCGACCAGACGCCGCAGCGGGTAAGGGCCTCGCCGCAGCCGCAGAAGGTATTCGAGCCGTGGCCGTAGGCATTCTTCCAGAGGAAGCTGAGCTCGCCGGTGTGGAAGAAGCCCTTCACCTCGTTGAGAACGTTTCCAAGGATGGTGCTGCCATTGCGGCACCAGCCGGTGATGTAGAGAACCTTGATGGTGGATTGAGTCACGCTCGCCCCCTGTGCGCACTGCCTGGATGTCCGTGAAACGGTTCCGCGTCAGACCAGCGAGGCCACGTAGAAGTGCGTCGGCAGGTGGACGACGAGCGCCTCTTGAATCTCACCGCACACGGCGAGGCCCTCGCGCGGGAAGATGCCCTTGGGGGGCTCGGCGAAGCGGATGATGGAGCGGCCGCTGTCGAAGATGGTGGCGGCGGCGGTGTAGTCCCCAACGATGACGGTGCCCGGGTTGACCATGCGCGCGCGGGCGATGCGCACGCCCATGTCCGCGAGGTCCTTCAGCAGGCTGCCCTGCCCGACGAAGTAGCGGTAGTAGTCCTCCGGATTCATGAGGATGCCGTCGGCCGAGCCACCCACCTGCTCCACGCGATTGCACGCCGCCAGCAGCGAGGCCACGGGCGTCTCACGAGGCGCCAGACGGGTGACGCCCGGAGTCTCCAGCAGACCGCGCACGCGCTCACCACCGGGGCCCCGTGCGAGCGCCTGGTTCTCCGCCGTGCACAGGCGCACCAGCAGCCGGTAGTCGATGAACGTCGCGAGCGCCTCGGGGTCATCCAGCAGGGCGGGATTGAGCTGCACCCACGCCGTGGTCGGCTTGAGCTGCGTCTTGTCCGAGTGGAACTCGAACGTGGCTTCCTGCCGCAGCTGCGCGTCGATGACGTGCTCGGTGAGCTCGGACTGGGGACGGGTCTCGTACCAGTACTTGATGTGCTGCTGTTCGGCCTTCACGACCTTGAAAAGGCCGCGCACCGCGATGCGGGGACGGCGCTTGAAGCCCGGGAAGGAGTCCGTGATTGTCGTGGAGAACTCCACGGACGCCTTCGTGCCCTGCGCGATGACGGCGTTGGCAAAAGCCCGCCCAGGGGACAGCTCGGTCCCCGCGGTACCATTGGTGCTCATGTCTGCTCCCGGTCTGGGTGATGTGGACTGCGTGTGGCCGCGGACTCGGAAACCGCGGGGTGCTTCAGATGGGATGCAGGCCCCGGAAGCCGAGGCCCTCGGTCTCGGAACGGCCGAGCATCAGGTTCATGGCGTGCACGGCCGTGCCCGCCGCGCCCTTCATCAGGTTGTCGAGCGCCACGTTGACGACGATCCGGTTCCGCTCCGGGTCCACGTCGACGGAGAGGTCACAATAGTTCGTCCCCTGCAGCGGGCCGGGCTCGGGGAAGGGCGAGGCGCTCGTGTTGGGCCGGATGAGCCGCACGAAGGGCTTCTCGCGGTAGGCCATCGCGATCGCCCGGAGCGGCTCGGCCTCGTCCAGGGGCCTCGTGGTGAAGCCGTGCACCGTCGCGAGGATGCCCCGCACGCTCGGGATGGCCGTGGCGCTGAAGTGCACGCTCGGACGCGTCCCCGTGAGCCGCTCGACGACGTTTTCAATCTCTCCCGTGTGCCGGTGTCCCACCGGCTTGTAGCAACGCAGCGCGGAGGCGCGCTCGGGGTGGTGGGAGGCCCGATCCGGCGTGGCACCGCCTCCGGAGGAGCCCGTCTTCGCGTCGACGACGAGCTCCGGCTTCACCAGGCCCGCGCGCACCAGTGGGAGGATTCCCAGCAGCGAGGCGTGGGCCATGCAGCCGGGCACCGCCACATAGCGGGCCTCGGGAAGCTCGCTGGCCGTCCATTCGGGCAAGGCGTAGACGAACCCCGGCACGCCCGCGGGCCGTGGGTGTTTCTTGTACCAGCGCTCGTGCGCCGCCGGGGCCAGCCGGAAGTCCGCGCTCAGGTCAATCACCCGGCCCGCGAGCTCGCGCACCCGGGCCCAGCGGTTGATGAGCCCGCCCTGGGGCATGCAGCTCACGAGCAGGTCGCACGGCTCCAGCGCGTCGTGCGGGACGAAGCGCAGCGAACTCATTCCGCGCAGGTTCGGATGCGGGTAGTCGAGCCGCTTGCCCGCGAATTGATCCGAGGTGGCCTGCACCACCTCCACGCCCGGGTGCGCCAGCAGCATCCGCAGCAGCTCGCCCCCCGTGTAGCCCGCGGCTCCCAATACCGCCACGCGCGTCATGGGAGCACCCCGATGGCGTAGTCGGCGATCAGCTCCGGCAGCGGAACCCGGGTGAACTCGATGCTTCGCGCGAACTCCACGCAGTGGTTGATCTCATTCACCAGGACTTCTCCGTCACGCGTCTCGAGCAGGTCCACGGCCGCGATGTCCGCTCCGACGGCCGCCGCCGCGCGCTCCGCGAGCTTCGCGTGCGACGCGGGCACCTCGTACGCCTCGGGAACGGCGCCCCGGGCGGTGTTAGTCACCCAATGCTCCGAGCGCCGGCGGATACCTCCCACCGCCCGGCCCATCACGTAGACGCGCAGGTCATAGCCGGGCTTGTCGATGTACTGCTGTACGAGCGCCACATGCTCCGAGGCGCTTCCCGTCTCGAAGCGCATCTGCATGAGGCCCTCGGCCGCGCTACGGCCATCGATGCGCGCGACCATGCGTCCCCACGAGCCCACCGCTGGCTTCGTCACCACCGGGTAGCCCCGGCGTTCGATCTCCGCCACGCAGGCCTCCTCCTCGAAGCCCGCGAAGGACCACGGCATGGGCACTCCGCGCGCCGCCAGTGCCAGGTTCGTGAGGATCTTGTCCCCACACGTGGTGATGGCCCGGGCGCTGTTCACCACGCGCGCGCCCTTCACCTCGAGGATTGCCGCCAGATAGCGGGAGCGGGTGAGCGACATGCTCCGCATCAGGACGACGCTCCCACCCGGCCAGCGCTCCGCGTCCAATGACAGGACGAGGTCCGAGTCCTGGTGGAGCTCGACGGCGCAATCCCTTTTGCGGAGCGCCTCGAGGATCATCCGCTCCTCGGTGCGCAGCCGTGTATAGACGAGATCGATCTTCTTCATGGGGAGCCGAGACGGGGTGGCTACTCGCCCCAGTCCTCCTCGACCTCGGGGGCCTCGGCGAGGCGTAGGGGCTTGAGTCCCACCACCTCCAGCTCGGCGGAGCAGCCCTCGCAGGTGAGGACCTCTCCCTCCATGAAGTGGTCTCCGAGAATCTCGAAGGCACACGTGGGGCAACCATTGACTCCCGCGGCATCCATCGGCTTCTGCAGCTGCATCAGTTCCTCCTTGTGGACAGTGAAGCGAGTACGCGTTCGGCTACCGCCGCGCCGTCGAGCCCATGCCCGCGCAGCAGCGATTCATGCGAGCCCGCGAGCGGGTCGTAGCGATCCTGGATGCCGATGCGGAGCACCTGCCGGCCGAGCCCCCGCGCGCACACGGTCTCGCAGACCGCGCCGCCGAGCCCACCGAGGATGGTGTGCTCCTCCACCGTGACGAGCAGCCGCGTGCGCTCCGCCGTTTCGAGCACCGCCGCCTCGTCGAGCGGCTTGAGCGTATGCATGTTCACCACGCGCGCCGAAACGCCCTGGCTTTCGAGCCGCTGGGCGGCCTCCAGCGCGACGGAGACGCCGACCTCGCCATGCGCGATGAGTCCCACGTCCGAGCCCTCGCGGAAGCAGAGTGCCCGGCCGAGCGTGAAGCCGCCGCGCGGTTCCTCCAGCCGGCTCACCCGGTTGCGGCCGAGCCGCATGTACACGGGGCCCGCGTGGTCGATCATCGCGCGCGTGGCGAGAATCGTCTCGAGCCCGTCGGCGGGGGAGAGCACCAGCATCCCCGGCATGGACCGGAGGATGGCCAGGTCCTCGATGGCGTGGTGGGTGGGCCCGAAGAACGCACCCGAGACGCCGCCGTAGTCGCAGACGAGCTTCACGTTCGCCCGGGGGTAGGCCATCCCGAGCCGCACCTGCTCGCACGCGCGCATCGCCCCGAAGGGCGCGAAGGTGTGCGCGAAGACGACGTGCCCCACGTGCGCCATGCCGCACGCCATGTCGAGCATCGTGGCCTCGCAGATCCCCAGGTTGAAGTAGCGGTCCTTGTGCCGAGCCTCGAAAGGATCGCCTCCGCCACCGAGGTCCGCCTCCAGCAGCACGAGGCGCGGGTCCTGCTCGGCGAAGCGCGCGAGCGCGTGCCGGAAGATCTGCCGGTTGGAGAGCTTGGGGTTGTCCCGGAGCCAGGCTTCGGGGTCGCTCGAGAGGTCCGTGCCGCCCATCTGGGTTTCGCTCACGGGGTCTCTCCCATGGAGACGAGCGCGCGCCGGAGCTGCTCGGGAGAGAGGACCGCGTAGTGGGGACCCTTGCCCTTGAACATGGGGACACCCGCGCCCTTCTGGGTCCTCGCGACGATGGCGCGCGGCGCCGTGCCGGCGGGGATGGTCAGGGCCTCGCAGAGCGCACTCAGGTCGTGCCCGTCCACCTCGACCGTCTCGAAGCCAAACATGAGCAGCCGGTCCTTCAGCGCCGCCTGGGAGAGGATGGCTTCGGTCGGGCCATCGTTCTGCCCTCCGTTCCGGTCGATGATGAGTGTCAAATTTGACAGGCGCTGGTGCGAGGCAATCTGGAGGGCCTCCCAGTTGGAGCCCTCACCCATCTCTCCATCCCCGCAGATGACATAGACACGGTTGGTCAATCCCTTGAGCCGGTACCCGAGTGCCAACCCTGTCCCCAGACCCAATCCGTGTCCCAGGCTGCCGGTGGAAAAATCCACACCCGGAACCCTGGCATTCACATGGCCCGTGAAGATGCTTCCTTCCGCGTTGTAGCGCTGGACGAGCTCCTCGGCGTCGAAGAAGCCGAACGTTGACAGGGCCGCATACAGTCCCGCCGCGGCGTGTCCCTTTGACAGGATGAGGTGATCGCGTCCCTCCCAGCCCGGCTCACTGGGATTGATTTTCATGACGCGTCCCAGCAATGCCACGAGGATTTCCGTCAGGGAGAGCGAGCCTCCGAGATGGCAACCCGAGGCGGTCGCCGCGAGCCGGACGATGAGCCGCCGGACACGTCTTGCCTGTGCTTGAAGCGAGTCCAATCCATCCTCGGACGGAGACGCGGGACGCGCGTCTTTCATTGCTACAGTCATCGAGCGGGCCATGGTTCTCGGGGGGAGAGCGATGCAATTCCTGACTTCGATGCTTCGCCAGGAGCCCTATAAAAAACCGAGAGAGGACTCGTCAATGTGTGAAGCTAGGGACTGATGTAAAAAAAAAAGGCTACATTGTTTGGCCATCAAGAAAGTGTTAGCGAATCCAACCGCAAATACATATACATCCCAGGAACACAGGGGAGCACGGTAATGACTGGAAATTTTCACGACGCTGCGGCGCGAGCTGCCGGGGAGGCTTGGCGTCTCAAGGGTTGGTGGCGCGACGCGACCGTGGTCGACGACCTCCACCGAGCGATCAAGCACCATCCGGACAAGACGGCGATCATCGCGGCCCGGTACTTTTCCAGGGACATCACACGCATCAGCTATGCGGAGCTTGGGATGTACATGGACCGCTTCGCGGGTGCCCTCCGCGAGCTGGGCGTCGGACGCGGGAAGATCGTCGCCGTGCAGCTCCCCAACTGGTGGCAGTTCACCGCGCTCGCGCTGGCGTGCGCGCGCATCGGCGCGGTGCTCGCGCCCATCCCACCCGACTACCGGCGCCGAGAGGTGGAGTTCATCCTCGGCAGGACCGAGGCCCAGGTGTACATCGGCCCGGCGACCTGGACCGGGTTCTCACACCGGGACATGCTCCGGGAGATGGCACCGGTGCTCCCGGCCCTGCGCCAGCGCGTCTTCATCGGGGCGGGCAGTGGCGTGGCGGAGGGAGAGGTCGACTTCGACGCTCACTTCGTTTCCACCCGGTGGGAAGAGCATTGCACCGCCAGTGCGCTGAATGAGCTGACGGCCCGCGCGGATGACGTGTTCAATATCCTCTACACGTCGGGGACGACCGGCGAGCCCAAGGGCGTGGTCCACTCGTACAACACCAACTACGCCATCACCCGGGCACTCAGCGAGACGATGCGGCTGGGCGCGGAGGATGTCATCTCGCTGCCGAGCCTCCTCACCGCCTCGAGTGGTTTCACCTATCTCTTCCAGATGCCCCTCCTGCTCGGGGCGACGGCCGTCTATCTGGACGTGGCGGATCCCGACTTCCACCTCAAGCTCATCGAGGAGCATGGGATCTCATTCATGTATGCGATCCCCACGTACTACCTGAACATGCTCGCGTCGCAGAGGCGCCGGCCCCGGAAGGCGGACACGCTCAAGTGTCTGGCCACCGGCTCGACTCCCGTTCCGCCCCACCTCATCGCCGAGGCGCGGGACGTGTTTGGCGTCCGCCTGCACACGCTCTGGGGCATGACGGAGAATGGCGCCGTCACCATCACCCGGCACGAGGACCCGCCCGACTGGCCCGCCCACAGCGACGGCGCTCCCGTGCCCTGGATGGAGGTGAAGATCGTCCCGGCCACCACCGAGGACGGCTCGGCCTTCCCGGATGGCGCGGGGCGGCTCCTGGTCCGCGGCGCGAGCCAGTGCCTGGGGTATTTCCTGCGCGACGACATCTACAACGCCTGTCTGGACTCCGAGGGGTGGTTCGATACCGGGGACCTGGCGCGTGACGACGGACGCGGCGGCATCCGCATCGCCGGCCGGCTCAAGGACATCATCTTCCGGCACGGGATGAAGATTCCCGTCGTGGAGGTCGAGTCGGCGCTGTATGCGCATCCGAAGGTGCGCGAGGTCGCCGTCGTGGCCCACGCGGATGATCGCATTGGCGGCGAGCGCGTGTGTGCCGTCGTGGTGCCTCGCGACGAGGCGCCCACCCTCAATGAGTTGCGGGACCATCTGCGCAAGGCCGGCATGTCGGTGTCGTACTGGCCGGACCGCCTGGAGCTCATCTCCGAGATGCCGAAGACTCCCTCCGGGAAGATCCGGAAGTTCCTCCTGCGCCAGCGCCTGAAGGAGATGTCCGCCAGCACGGCCTGAGCCTGTCTTCAACGCTGTTTTCGATGATGACCCGCTGCCTCGTGGCGGCGGGAATGGTCCCTTTTTGTCTGCCTTTCCCCGAGGCAGGCGCAGCCCAGGCAAGTCGACATGAACATGCGCGATGTACAGCCCCCGGCCGACGGCGTCTCACGAGCCTCCTCCCAGAGGGCCGGACCGAAGCCGGGTGTGAAGCCGGCAGGCAAGGCGCCGCCATTGGTGCCGGTATCTCGCGAAGAGGCGCCGCCGTTGTCCTTCGCGCAGCAGCGGCTGTGGTTCGTCGATCAGCTCACGCCCGGTAGCCACGCGTACAACGTCGTTCCCTACGCCCGGCTGAAGGGGCCGCTCGACGTGGCCGCCCTGGAGCGGAGCCTGGCCGAGGTCATCCGCCGGCACGAGGCGCTGCGGACGACGTTCACCCAGGTGAATGGGCAACCGGTGCAACGGATTGCCCCGGAGCTGGCGTTCCGTCTCCCCGTGGAGAGCCTGGAGTCCCTGGCGGAGGGGGAGCTCCAGCGGCTCGCGGAGGAGGAGGCACGGCGCCCGTTCGACCTGGAGAAGGGCCCGCTGGTGAGGGCCCGGCTGTTGCGCGTGGCCTCCGAGGACCACGTGTTGTTGCTCACGTTGCACCACGTCATCAGCGACGTCTGGTCCCTCGGGGTGGTGGAGCGGGAGCTGACCACGCTGTACCGCGCGTACTCCCGCGGTGCGGAGCCGGCGCTTGGGGCTCTGCCCGTTCAGTACGCGGACTACGCGAAGTGGCAGCGCGAGTGGTTGAAGGGCGAGGTGCTCGAGGAGCAGCTCGCGTGGTGGAAGCAGCAACTCGCCGGGGCTCCGCCCGTGCTGGAGCTGCCGACGGACAGACCGAGGCCTCCCTTGCAATCCGCTCGCGGGGCCGTTCTGCGGGTGATGCTGTCCAAGGCGCTCTCCGGCGCGGTGAAGGAGCTGAGCCGCTCGCGGGGTGCCACGCAGTTCATGACGTTGCTGGCGGGCTTCCATGCGCTGCTGGCGCGCTACAGCGGACAGAGCGACATCGTGGTGGGGTCGCCCATTTCCGGGCGCAACCGGCGCGAGGTGGAGGGGCTCGTCGGCTTCTTCGCCAACACGTTGCCCCTGCGGGTGGATGGGATGGGGGCAGAGAGCTTCCGGGAGTTGCTGGGGCGGGTCCGTACCGCCTGCCTGGGTGCGTATGCCCATTCGGAGCTCCCCTTCGAGCAACTGGTGGATGCGCTGCAGCCGGTGCGCGACCTGAGCCGCTCGCCGCTCTTCCAGGTGATGTTCGTCCTCCAGGGCGCGATGCCCTATGCCGCCCTGGAGCTGCCCGGTGTCTCCGCGAGCGAGCTCGTCGTGGATCCCGGCGTGTCCCGCTTCGACATCACGTTGTCGGTGCGGGAGACCCCGGATGGGTGGTTGTGCATCTGGGAGTACAACACCGACCTGTATGACGAGGCGACGGTGGCGCGGATGGCGGCGCACTATGTGCGGCTGCTGGAGGGCGCCGTCGCGCAACCGGAGGGCAAGCTGTCCGCACTGCCGCTGATGGACGAGGCGGAGCGTCGGCGCGTGCTGGTGGAGTTCAACGACACCCGGACGCTGTATGCACCAGCGGGCGCGGTGCACGAGCTGTTCGAGGTGTGGGCGGACAAGACGCCACAGGCGGTGGCCGTCAGCTTCGCGGAGCAACGGCTGACGTACGGGGAGCTGAACCAGCGGGCCAACCGGCTGGCGCACCACCTGCGAGGCCTGGGCATAGGGCCCGACGTGCCCGTGGGCCTGTGCGTGCGCCGCTCGTTGGACCTGGCCGTGGGCGTGCTGGGCATCCTCAAGGCCGGCGGCGCCTATGTGCCGCTGGACCCGGCCTACCCGGCAGACCGTCTGGCGCTCATGCTCGACGCCTCGCGCGCCCCCGTGGTGCTCACGCAGCAGTCACTGAAGGACGCACTGCCCAGCGGTGCGGCGCGGCTGTACCTGGACACGGACGAGGCTCAGTGGGCCCGTGGCAGCGAGGCCAATCCTCAGTCGCTCACGGAGCCGCAGGCCCTGGCGTACGTCATCTACACGTCGGGCTCCACGGGAGTGCCCAAGGGAGTGGCGATGCCCCATGGGCCGCTGCTCAACATGCTTCGCTGGCAGGTGGAGCGCACGGTGGCGCCGAAGGGCAAGACGTTGCAGTTCTCGGCGCTGAGCTTCGACGTGAGCTTCCAGGAGCTGTTCTCCACCTGGGCGGCGGGCGGAGAGCTGGTGCTCATCCCCGAGGAGCTGAGGCTGGAGGCTCGGGCGCTGCTGGAGACGATGGACAGCAGGGGAGTGGGGCGGCTGTTCCTACCGTTCGTGGCGCTGCAGAACCTGGCGGAGGTGGCGGAGAGGGAAGGGGTGGTGCCGCGCGGACTGAAGGAAGTCATCACGGCCGGAGAGCAGCTGCGGGTGACGCCAGCCTTGCGAGGGATGTTCGCGAGGCTGCCCGGATGCGTGCTGGAGAACCAGTACGGGCCGACGGAGACGCACGCGGCGACGGCGTACCGGCTGGAAGGCAACCCGGAGCAGTGGCCCGACCTGCCGGGAATCGGCACGCCCATCGCGAACGCGAGCGTGCACCTGCTGGACGGCAACGGAGAGCCGGTGCCGGTGGGAGTGGTGGGCGAGGTGTACATCGGAGGGGCGGGGCTGGCG
>NZ_JABBJJ010000099.1 GCF_012933655.1 Pyxidicoccus fallax
GGGCGTCTCGCTCCAGCTCGACTGGGGCGCCGCCATCAACAGCCAGGAGCCGCCCCGGGACGCGCCGGAGGGGCCGCCGCTGTATGTGGGCGCCACGCTGTCGCTGTGGGGAGATGACTGGTACCAGCTCGACGCGAGCGGCGCCTACGTCTTCGACGGCGGCCGGTTCATCGCCATGGTGGGCCCGCGCTTCCGCACCTGGGGCTGGCCGCTCGTCTTCACGGCCGGCCTCAAGGCGGGCGCCATCGTCATCCCGGAGGAGGGCCTGCGCTTCGGCATCTCCCCGCAGGTGGGCGCCGAGTTCATGCTGGGCGACGAGGACGACATCATCCTCGGGCTCCAGTACATGCCGGACATCCCCATTGGCGACGTGGAGGGTGGCATCACCCATCGCCTGGGGATGAACGTCGGTTACAAGTTCTAGAGGGGGCTCCACCATGATTGCCCAGTTCCTCGCCGCCACCCTGGCGCTGGCCACCAGCCAGGTGCCCGTCGCGGCTCCCGCCGGACGCGGAGGCCCGCAGCTCTCCCTGCCGTTCCCCTCGGGGAACGTGCAGACGTACAACATCATCCAGTGGGACCCGAACCAGCTCCCGCGTCTCTACGAGCGCTCGGATCAGCTGCCGCTCACCGACGAGGAGCTGACGAAGCTGTCCCAGGCCGGCTTCGAGCCCGCGCAGCTCGTGAAGATGATTGAAGAGCGCCGCTGCGCCTGCGACGCCAGCGCCGACGGCCTCATCCGCCTGAAGAAGGCGGGCGTGGACAAGTCGGTGCTCGCGGCGGTGTCCCGGCACGGGCTGGCCCCGAACCGGGCGCTCGACCTGCTGGTGACGCTGGACTTCACCGGCGAGAGCCGCACCGCGCGCGAGGCCTTCCTCTACTTCTTCGTGGACGACGGGGACGTCACCCGCGTCTTCACGGCCAACATTCCGGAGCTGCTGCAGCGCCGCAACAGCCACGAGACGATGGTGGACCGCAGCGACATCCTCGTCGCGCGCACCGTGCGCCGCGTGCAGCTGGCGGGCAAGGTGCCGCTGAGGACGTACGGCCCGCACAAGGTGCTGGTGGCCGCCAGCGGCAGCCCCACGCTCACCCACCCGAACCAGCTCAACCCGCAGGAGCTGGCGAAGGCGCAGACGTACACCTTCGACTATCCGCGCGCTTCCCTGCAGAGCCTCTGCCGCCTGACGGCCGGTTACCGCCGTGACGCGGTGCTGGCCTACAAGTGGAACTTCGAAGGCAGCCGCTTCGAATGCGAATGGAACTAGGAGTCAACGCACCATGAACCCCCGCCGCCTTCTCATCTCCGCCTGCCTCGCCGTCACGCTCGCCGCGTGCGGAGGTCCGCGCGCCTATACGCGCGGGACGTACGAGGACCCGAACACCATCGAGATGCTGTCGGACCGCTTCAACGAGAACGACCTGCAGCTCATCGCCAAGAAGATGGCCGAGTCGCTGGCCACCTCGCCGCGCTTCCAGCAGCCCCGCCAGGATGGCTCGCTGCCCATCGTCCTCGTGGGCAAGCTGAAGAACAGCACCTCCGAGCACATCGACATGCGCTCGCTGGGCGACAAGATTCAAACGGCCCTGGCGCAGACGGGCCGCTTCGCGCTGGTGGACCAGCAGGCGCGCCAGGACATCGCCGAGGAGTACGAGTACCAGCAGTCCGGCTACGTGGACCCGAACAGCGCCAAGGGCCCGGGCCAGCAGATCTCCGTGGACTTCCTGATGACGGGCGACCTCGCCTCCATCATCCAGGAGGTCGGCAACGACAAGCTCGTCTACTACAAGATGACGGCCAAGCTGAGCAACGTGAAGTCCGGCCTCATCGAGTGGACGGACGAGAAGCAGATCCGCAAGAAGTTCGAGAAGCGCAGCGTCGGCTGGTAACGGCCGCCCGGTGCGCCCCACACCTCAGGGTCCATCTCCATGAAGTCCTCCTCCCTCCCCATCCCGGCGCGCCTGTCCGGGTGGGGCGGGCTCGCGTTGGTGAGCCTGCTTCTGCTGTCCGGCTGCGCCGGTGACTACTCGGCGCGCACGCGAGACGTGCGTGCGGCGTACCAGTCAGGGGACTACCCGCGCGCGCTGGAGGCCCTGGAGGCCGCGGCGAAGGCCGGCATGGAGAAGGACCGGCTGCTGGTGTTGATGGACAAGGGCATGGTGCTGCACGCCGCCGGGAAGTGGGCGGAGAGCAACGCCGTGCTGGAGCAGGCCGAGCGGCTCAGCGAGATGCTCGACGGCGTCTCCGTCAGCGAGGAGGCCGGGGCGCTGCTCACCAACGAGCGCCAGCGCGCCTACCGCGGGGAGGACTTCGAGAAGCTGATGATTTCCGTCCTCCAGGCCCTCAACTACGCCGAGCTGGGCGAGTCCGAGAGCGCCATGGTGGAGGTCCGCCAGGTCAACGAGCGCCTGGAGAAGATGGTCGCCGAGGAGAAGAAGCCGTACCAGCAGCTCGCCATCGCGCGCTACCTGGGCGGCGTCATCCGCGAGGACCAGCGCGACTGGGACTCGGCGTACATCGACTACGCGAAGGCGTACGAGCTGGAGCCCGAGCTGGGCGCGCTGGTGGAGCCGCTCCTGCGGCTGGCGAAGCAGGCCGGCCGGGACGCTGCCTACGCGGAGCTCCTGGCGAAGTACCCCGACGTGCCGCACGCGCCGCTGGCGCCGGGCGAGGCCCAGGTCGTCGTGGTGGTGGAGGCGGGCCTGTCGCCGGAGAAGCAGCGCGCCTCGCGCGACGGCGGCGAGGGAGGCAACGTCATCGAGGTGCCCGAGTACCGGGACCGCGGCAGCACGCCGTCGGTGCGGGTCTCGCTGGGAGACACGACGCAGCCGGCGGTGACGGTGACGTCGCTGGCGGACGTGGCCCGGGTGCACCTGGACCACCGCATCGGCGGGATGCTGGCGAAGCAGCTCGCCGCCGCGGTGGTGAAGGCGGGCGTGTCCGCGGGCGTGGGCGCGATTACCAAGAGCGAGGAGGTGGCCGTGCTCACCTTCCTGCTGCTCAACGCGGGTAACGCGCCAGACCTGCGTTCCTGGCTTTCCCTGCCCGCGGCGTTCAAGGTGGCGCGCTTCCGGGTGCCCTCGGGCAGCCACACGGTGCGTGTGGAAGCCGGGGGGCGGACCACGGAGCGCACGGTGGACGTGAAGCCCGGGCGGGTGGGGCTCATCGTGGTGCGGCGCTACTGAGGGCAGCGGAAATCCAAATCTGAGGTAGGGTGCGCGCCCCAATGTCGTCAGTGCTGGGCTCGGTCGCCCTCTATTCACTCATCATCGTCCTCGGTGCGCTGGCCGGCGCGGTGGTCGTGGTTCGCAACGAGCGGCCCACGCGGCTGGTGCGCTTCCTGGCCTTCGCGGCGGGGGTGATGCTGGGCGCCGCCTTCTTCCACATGCTGCCGGAGGCGTACTCCGGTGGCGGGTGGTGGGCCTTCGCGCTGGTGCCGGCGGGCTTCGTCTTCATCCTGGTGCTGGAGCGCTACCTCGTGGCGCACGCGGGCGAGGACCTGCCCGGCGACCACATGTCCAGCCACGGCGGGCCCGCGCAGCCCGGGCAGGTGCTGGGGCTCACCGCGTTCCTCGGGCTGTCCACGCACACGCTGTTCGACGGAATCGCCCTGGGCTCGGCGGTGGAGGAGGGCGTGGGGGCCATGGCGCTGCTGGCCATCGTGTCTCACAAGGTGCCGTCCGCGCTGTCGCTGGCGTCCATCCTCAAGAGCGAGGGCCGCTCGCGGGCCGCCATCCTGTCGCTGTCCACGCTCTACGGGATGATGGTGCCGGCGGGCGCGGCGCTCTACTTCCTCTTCGACGCGGCGCTGCACTTCGAGCACCTCGCCGCCAAGGCGCTGGCCTTCTCCGCGGGCACGTTCCTCTACATCGCGGTGTCGGACCTGCTGCCGCACGTGCACCGGCACGGCAAGGACCAACCGGGGCGCAACGTGGTGGCGCTCTTCTTCGGGCTGGCGCTGATGTTCCTCTTGGCGCGGTGGATGGGCCACCCGGGCCACTGAGTCACCGGGGAGGCCCGAGGGCGCCCGGAGGCCCGCCCGCTTCGGGCTGCACGGCACGCGCGACGGTCGCACCCTCCCAGGGAGGCCCCGCCCCCTTCCGGCGTCGGGCCCCGTGACGCGCGGCGCTTCAGCCGCCAGGAGGAGACCGCACCATGTTCACCGTGGGGGATGTGATGTCCCGTGACGTCATCACGCTGCAGGAGACGGATGGCCTGCTCCAGGGCGATGAACTCCTGAAGAGCCACCGCATCCGCCACCTGCCCGTGGTGCGGGACGGGAAGCTGGTGGGAATCGTCAGCGACCGGGACATCATCCGGGCCCTGGCACGCCACCCGGCCACCCGGCAGCCGCCGCTGCACATCTCCGACATCATGACGCGCGGGCTGGAGACGGTGAGGCCGGAGCTGCCGGCGCGCGACGCCATCCGGAAGCTCCTGGACCACCGCTTCGGCTGCCTGCCCGTGGTGGAGGGCGACGGGACGCTCCTGGGCATCGTCACCGAGTCGGACTTCATGCGGCTGGCCTCCCGGCTGCTCGACGACTCGGAGCGCGGAGGCGAGGACGCGCCGGGCGCCTCCGCCCCCTGAGCGCCCGCGCATCTTCTTGCTTTCCCTTCCGGGGACCGGAGGATGCGCGCGCCCTCATGGAAAAGCGCACCGACTGGTACGAGCACCCCGAGTATTACGAGGCCATCTTCGGCACCGACACGGTGCGCGAGGTGGACTTCCTCCAGACGCTCAGCGAGCGCCACGGCACCGGCGGCAAGCGGTGGCTGGAGCCCGCCTGCGGCGCCGGGCGGCTGGTGGCCGAGGCCGCCAGCCGGGGCCTCCAGGTGGTGGGCTACGACATCTCCGAGGCGATGCTCGCCCATGCGCGCAAGCGCCTCACGCCCGCGCAGCGGCGCCGCGCGAAGCTGTTCCAGTCGCGCATGGAGGCCTTCGCCGAGCCCTCGCTGGAGGGGCGCGTGGACCTGGCGCACAACCTCGTCTCCACCTTCCGCTACCTGGACAGCGAGGCCGCGGCGCTCGCGCACCTGGAGGGCACGCGGCGCCTCCTGAAGCCCCAGGGCATCTACGTGCTCGGCTTCCACCTCACGGACTACGCACGCGAGAAGCCCGAGCACGAGCGCTGGGTGGGGCGCGTGGGCAGGGACCACGTGGTGTGCAACACGCACGAGGGCCTGCCCGAGCGCCGCCAGCGCCGCTCCCCCATGCGCAACCGCCTGCGCGTCACCGGGCCGGGGAAGGACTGGCTCATCGAAACCACCTGGTACTTCCGCACCTACAGCGAGCCCCAGGCCCGCAAGCTGTTCCGCGCGGCCGGTCTGCGTATCGCCGCCGCGTACGACTTCGACTACGACGTCGAGTCCCCCGTGCGCCGCGGCAGCCTCCGGTTGGACCGCGTCTTCGTCCTCCAGCCAGACGCGGGGTGAGGAAACCCCGTACGCCGCGCCACATCGCGACGCTCCGGAAGGGGGCTGCGTTCCATCCGGACGCACGTGCGTCCCGCCAGGACGCAGCCCGGAGCCCTCGGGAGCCCCCGGTGGGCTCAACCCATTGAAATCATTGAAAAGGGGCCGCTGGCACGCGCCACGCAATAGGTACGTGCGTGGCACGGGGGAAACCCACGTGCCCCGCGGCATCGGAGTTTCGAGAACGCGGAAGGAGGGGCCGCTCCTTCCGCGTTCTTCATCTCCGCTACACTCGCTCTTTCCGATGCGGCCCCGGCGGCTTCCGTCGGAAGATGGCTCCGGACGGAGGCGAGTGGATGCACGAGGAGATGTCGCAGCTGCTGACCGCACTGCGCGGAGCGAAGGATTTCGAGACCGCGGCGGCGGCCACCTTGCGCCGGATGCTTTTCCTGGCCCAGGAGACGGTTGCGTCCAGTCGGTACGCAGCCCGGGCCCGGGTGCTTCGCGGAATCGTCCACCTGCGCCCCGGCGAGGCCTACCGCCGCCTGGCCGCGCTGGATGTGGGCTCCAGTGAGATTACGGATGCCAGCGTGGGCACGCCGTTCTTCACCTCGGCCACGGCGTGGCGCGCGGTGGTGGAGCACCGGTGCGCGGTGTCCATCGACGTCAACGTGGGCACGGTGCAGCCGCACGCGCCCAACGCGCCGGTGACGGGAGACCCGGGGCTGGCGGGCTTCCACAGCAACGAGAGCCGGCAGCGCTTCCTCGGGCGCCACGCCACGCACGTGTGCGTGCTGCCCCTGCGCACGCCGGCCGGCGGCATCGAGGGGATGATTTCCCTGGAGGCGGACTGCCTCGCCGCCATGGGGCAGGAGTTCGTCTGGCTGACGGTGGGGGACCGGCTGCAGCTCTTGGCGGACGTCGCCGCGCCGTACCTGGCGGGGCTGCCGCAGCGCCCGGTGGCCACGCCGGAGATGGACGAGTACCTGCCGGTGGTGGGCCGCTCCATGGCGGAGCTGCTGCCCATCCTCCGCGTCTTCGCCCTCCAGGATGAGACCATCCTCATCAGCGGCGCCACCGGCGCGGGCAAGTCGCGGTTGGCGCGCTGGTGCCACGAGCGCTCCAACCGGCGTGGCCGGCCCTTCGAGACGTTGGACCTCGTCACCGTGCCCGAGGACCTCCAGATGGCGGAGCTCTTCGGCTGGAAGAAGGGCGCCTTCACGGGCGCGGTGAAGGACGCGCCGGGCAGCGTGGCGCGCGCCGACGGCGGCACGCTGTTCATCGACGAAATCGACAAGCTGTCGCTCAAGGCGCAGGCGGGCCTGCTGCACCTCCTGGAGTCGCGCAGCTACCGTCCGCTGGGCGAGGGCACCGGCGAGCGTCAGGCGGACGTGCGCTTCATCATCGGCACCAACGCGGACCTGCACGCGGAGGTGCGCGCGGGCCGCTTCCGCGAGGACCTCTACTACCGCGTCAACGTGCTGCCGGTGCGCATGCCGGCCCTGCAGGAGCGCGCGGACGAAATCCCCCTGTGGGCCCGGTACATGGTCAACCGCCGGCACCGCGAGCGCTCCCCCGAGGGCAGCGCGCGCGTGACGCCCGATGCGGAGCGGCTGCTCGTGGGCAGCAGCTGGCCGGGCAACCTGCGGCAGCTCGACAACATCGTCCGCCGTGCGTACACGCTGGCCATGGTGGAGCAGCCCGCCGCCACCGGGGAGCTGGTGCTCCAGGAGAAGCACGTGGCCCGGGCGCTCGACTACGAGCAGACGCCGGGCGGCAAGCCGCTGCCCGAGGCGCTGCGCGCGGCGGCCCAGGCCTTCGTCGCCGAGGCGCGCAAGCGCCCGCTGGATTTGGACCTCGCGGAGGCCTTCCGTGGCCTCGTGCTGGGCATGGCCATCCGCCAGGTGGGCCGCGACGAGGGCTTCAAGCTGCTGGGGCGCGAGAGCCTCGTGAAGAACCGCAACCACCACAAGGCGCTCAAGCGCGAGCTGGACAAGGTGGAGGCGCTCTACAAGGCCCTGGGCGAGGAGCACTCTCCCTTCGCCGACCTGCTGTCCGAGGACGAGGCCGCCTGAGGCCGCTTTGCTCCTCCTGACGGGGGTGGCTCCAGGCAGGCCACGTCGTTCCCCGGGCCGCGTCCGTCTTCGGGCGCGGCGCTCCTCGAGCCGCAGTCGGCTTCAAGCCGCGGCTCTCCCAGGTCGGGGCGCCGCTCGGCGCCTGAAGCTCAGCGCGAAGGGCAGGGGGCCTGCCGGCTCTCGCGCGGGGAGATGCCCGGCGCGCCGCGGGCCAGCTCGTCACAGACGAGCGCGTGGAGGCGGAAGGCCATGCGCGCCTCCTGCACGACTTCGAGGGCCTCCTCCTCGTCCAGCTCCAGCCCGTCGATGCGCGAGTCGAGGCGGACGCGGAAGGCGGTCAGCTCCCCCTGGGTGAGCGCCTCGTAGAAGCGGGTGCCCCGGCCGTCCTCCAGCTCGAAGGCCTCCGCCACGCGCGGGCCCCGCGCGGGCGCGGTGAAGAGGTCCAGCATGCACCGCGCGTAGACGTGGGCCACCAGCAGGTGCGGCGCGTCCTCCGCCACCTCCCGCAGGCGCTGCGCATGCAGCCGCACCTCGCGGCAGGCGAAGGTGTCCGTGCGCGTCTCGCCACAGAAGTAGAGCAGGTCCGACTCCAGCGCGGCGGCGCGGCGCAGCTCCGGCAACAGCAGCACCGGCGTCAGCGGCGAGTCCACCACGCGCGGCAGCAGCCCCTCGAAGGTGTCGTAGAGGAAGTGCAGCTGGCGCAGCCAGGCGACGTAGTGCTGGGCGCGGACGAACTGGCCGTAGACGCCGCCCTCCCACGCATCGAAGAAGAGCGTCTGGATGAAGAGGGAGCGCTCGGCCTGCTCGCGCGCCTTCGCAGTGCCCTCCGCCAGCAGCACGGACAGCGGGGCCGGGACGGGCGCGGGCGTGGCCGCCTCCGCGTCCGACAGGCGGCGCACGCGGGCGGACTGCTCCGTCCGGGGCAGTCGCAGGGTGCCGGTGGCGCTCACTGCTTCCACCCTCCGGTGGTGACCAGCCCACCCGGCACCGCGGGAGCAACCTCGTCCTCGGACGCGTGCGCGCGGGGGCCGAGCTGCTGGATGGCCTCGAGCAGCGTCATGCCAATGGCGCGCAGCACCTCCTCCTCCACGCGGATGGTCACCGGCCCCAGCGCCAGGTGGATGTGCCCGCAGGTGCAGCGAGTCACCTCCGCGCATGGACCTCGTGCCAGCACCGTCTTGCCGCATCCCTGTCCGAGCATCGTTGCTCTCCATGATTTTGATTTTGATTATCGAAATCAAGAAGATGATGCACGAAAGCCGGACGGAGGGCAAGCCGCCCGCGTTCAGGCTCCGGAAAAAAGAGGGGACTTCAGGGCGCCGTGCGTCCCAGGGGCTGGCGCTGGTCGTCGCGCAGGCCCACGAGCACGCTGGCACCGCTGTCCGCCACGCGCAGCTCGCCGTAGCGGGCGCGCTCGTACCGTTCCGCGTGGCCCTCCTGGAAGAAGAAGGCCTCCGCGCCCAGTCGCACGCTCTGGTCGCGGACGCGGTAGCGAAGCTTGAACTCCCCGGGCGCCAGCGGCGTCGCTGGCGAGTCGAAGCGCACGAAGCGCCCCACGCCCTGTTCGTCCAGGCGCAGCACCAGGTGGCCGTCCTCCGGCTGCGAGCCCACGGTGCTCCATTGCTGGAGGCTGATGTCGTATCTCAGCACCATGTAGTCGCCCTGGATGAGTGACCGCGGATCCCGGGGCCCCAGCTCCAGCAGCACCGTGCGGCCGTTGGCCAGCACGTGCTCCTTCTGCACCACGAGTCCCGCCGGGACGAGGAGCGCGAGCGCCAGCCCGCCGAAGATGACCGCCGCGCGCATCACCGCACCTCCGCCACCGCGGCCGGGAAGCGCCGCAGGAGGAACAGCCTCAGGCCCAGGAACACCAGCCCGCTGCCCAGCAGCGCGACCGCCTTGGCCAGCAGCGTGAGGCTCAGGTCGTAGTAGTACCAGCCCCCCGCCGCGAGCAGGAACGCCGCGGACAGGCCCACCAGGTCCACGCCGCGCCGGTGGAAGCCCAGCACCATCATCCCCACCGCGCCGATGACGGCCGGCGTGTTCAGCGTCATCAGCGCCGTCAGCACCAGTGCCGCGAACACCGCGGCCCCCGCCACCCCGGAGGCCTCCAACTTCAGCTCCCGCATCACCCGCCACGCCGTGTACAGCGTCACCGCCGTCAGCCCCAGGGTGAGCAGCCCATCCGGCGCGTCCAGTCTCTCCGGAGACTCGACGCCGAGCATGCGGGAGAACCCGAGCGTGAGCAGCGAGCCCAACACGAAGCAGGCCAGCCCGTAGCTCGCCGGGCCCACCCACTCTCGCCTGGGCCCGAGCCGCAGCCGGGCGCCCTCCAGGAAGAGCACGTGGACGAGCACGGCGCAGACCAGCAGCCCGAGCTGCACCCCGAACTCGTCCATCATCCGCCACAGCAGGAACACCGCGGACGCGGCCACGCCCGCTGTCATCAGGAAGCGGAGGATGGCATCCGGGAAGGTCACCAGCAGCACCGCGCCGAGCACCAACACGATGACGGCCGCCCCCACGTCCTCATTGGGGCGCATCGCCTCGCCCAGGCCCACCGCCACCATCACCACGCTGGCCAGGCACAGCGCCAGCGCGAGCTGTTGGAGGAAGAGGCCCCTGGCCCTGCGGCGCAGCAGCGTGGCGGCCACGCAGAAGCCCAGGCCGAAGACGCCCAGCACCGCCTCGTTGTCCAGCAAGCCGATGCAGCCCAGGAAGCTGAGGAAGAACGCGGCGGCCAGCCACGCGCCGAAGCCCGCGAGCGCCTTCACGAACCAGGGCGTGGCCGCGTGGAGGAACTGGTGCGTTCGCAACGCCGTGCGGACCCGCGTCTCGGAGCCCGTGTCCAGGAGGCCCTCCGCCTCGAGCGCCGCCAACACTTCTTTCACCGGGGGACGTCGCGTCATCTCAGGACTCCTCCGTGGCGCCCGTGGCCCGGGCCTCGCCGCGCAGCCACGACACCGCGAGCGCCACCTGGCCGACGACGATGAGGGGCAGGAGGAAGAGGCCGAACGCCTCCAGGTTGGCGTCCAGGAGGAGGACGCGGCCCGCGCCGGTGGTGACGACCGTCATGATGCACAGCGCGCCCAGCGACAGCAGGAACAGCTCGCCGTCCAGGTGGCGGTGCAGCGCGTAGTCCGCCGCCAGCGAGCCCAGCGTCAGCAGCAGCGCCACCGCGCCACCCGCGCCCATCTCGAACGGCACGAGGATGCAGGCCACCGAAGCGCAGAGCAGCGGTGACACCGTCATCACCGCCATGCTCCGGGCCACCCACCGTCCCTGGAGCCAGGCCACGCCCGTGTTCGCGAAGTGCTCGTACGTGGCCCAGGCGAAGCCGTTGAGCAGGCCCAGTCCCACCGCGAGCCAGCCGGAGTCGTCCAGCTCGCCGCCCAGGACCTGCTTCCAGAAGAGGACGGCGGCGGTGTCCACGAGCACGAGCAGGAACAGCCACAGCGGCGCGAAGCGCGACAGCGCCACCCACGGCAGGATGAGCAGGGCCCACCCGGCGAACAGCTCGTACGGGTCCGCGCCCGTCTGGTACGCCTGCCCGTACACCGCCAGCAGCGCGCCCACCAGCACCGAGGAGGCCAGCAGGGAGAGCTGGCCGGCGAGCCCCTCGCCCAGCCGCCACGCGCCCACGGCGGTACCGGCGATGCCCACCGCGATGAGGCCCAGCTTCGCGAAGCGGTGCATGTCCGCCCAGTTGTACGCGAAGAAGTAGATGACCCCGGCGAGCACCAGCAGCGTGCCCAGCGCCATCAGCGTGGTGGACAGGAAGCGCCGCCACTCGGGCCGTGAGGGCGTGGCCATGGACAGGTGCAGCGCGCGCTCCAGCGCCGCGGGCGTCAGGACACCGGCATCCGCGAGCGCGCGCAGGCGCTCGGGAGACGCGGGCAGGTCGAGGAAATCTTTCGGCACCCGGGCAGTGTAGTCGCTCGACGGGGCTTCCGCGCTGGGGCGGGGGAGCCCTGGGCGGTGGAGGCGGGCGGACGAGCCGGCGTGCTAGACTCCCGGCCGTGGTGCCCGCCTGGCGCCCATCCAGGGGGAACGCTCGAAATGGCGAGCACGAAGTGTCCGGAGTGCGGTCGTGCCCTCATCGTGACGGGGCTCGCGCCGGGCGCCCCCCTCACGTGCGCATGTGGCAACGTGGCGTCAGCTCCCTCGGGGATCCGCAAGAAGCCGCGCTATGTCTTCGCGACCATCGCCAGCGTGGTGCTGCTCAGCCCCTGTGTCATCGCCATTCCCAACTTCATCCGGTTCAATGTCCGGGCGAAGCAGGCCGAGTGCAAGAGCAACCTGAGGGCCTGGCACGTGGCCCAGCGGAAGCATCACGCTCAGCACGAGGCCTACTCGTCGTCCGTGGGCTTCTCGCCCGAGCGCGGCAACCGGTACGCCTACCTCGGCGGCGTGGGCGCGATGGAGGAGCGCGGCGTGGCGCGGGCGGTGGCGGCGAAGGACGCGGTGTCGGTGGGCGTGGACACCCGGTACACGAACCTGCGGTCCATCTCCGTGGAGGACCTGCCGCGCGAGGTGGCCAGCAAGCTCGGTGTGTCCGGTCAGTGCCCCGACTGCGCCATCACCGCGGCGTGCGCGGGCAACATCGACGAGGACGACACGCTGGACGTCTGGGTGGTCTCCACCGGCGAGCTGGACCTCCGGGACGCCAACGGCGAGCCCGTGTCGCCCGGCGAGCCCGCGAACATCGTGAACGACGTCACCGACTGAGGAGGGCACTGTCGTTCCGAGGGGTTGCGGCCCGGGAAATTCCCCGAAAAGATTTTTCGAGACGGCGGCGGCCTCCGGTCCCTCCAGTGGGCTGGAGCCTTCGACCGTCATGACCCCAGAATCCGTCCATCGCGCCGCCTCGCCCGTGACGGGCCCTCGGGGCGGGCGTGTGCCTTTCGTCCTGCTCGGGCTCGGCGCCGTCATCCTGCTCGCCGGGGTGGCGCTGCTCGTCCGTGACTCCGGAGGAGGGGAGGGCGCCGCCGGGGCCGACGCGCCTTCCGCCCAGGCGCGCGGTCGGTTGGGGCAGGGCGGCGCGGGTGGCTCCTCCGGCGGAGGCGGGCAGCAGGCGGAGGCGCTGCCTCCGCGCTTCGACGGCACCCTCTGCTGGAAGGACCTCGAGCGCTTCAACGAGGGCGTCACGGTCGGCAACTTCCGTCAGTGGGCCGCGCCCCTGCTGGCGTCGGGTGACCCGGTCGTCCGGGACTACCTGCGCGAGCGGCTCACCGAACTCATCGGTAACGACGCGGCCCACGCGACGGAGGTGCTGGGCTGGGCGCGCGATGCGGGGCCCCGGGAGTTCAACGTCATCATGTCGGCCCTGCGCGCCTCCGAGGCCGTGCACCAGCCCCAGGTCGCCGCGCGGCTGCTGGAGCAGGGCGTGAGCGGTGACCTGGATGGCGCGCGGCGCGCGGGCATCCTCTCCGCCCTGGACACGCAGAAGCGGCTGGACGCGGAGTCGCTGGGCCGGCTCGCGGACTTCGCGAAGGAGCCCGCCTCCGGTGAAGCCGGCTGGGCCGCCACCCGCACCATCGCGCGCGTCATGAAGCGCGACTTCAACGAGAAGGGGAACCTCGCGCCGTACCTGGACAAGCTGCTCACCATCGGCACCGAGTCCCCCGACGAGGACATCCGCTACCTCGCGCTGTCCATGCCCATGCACGCCACGCCCGTGCTGGACGAGGACGCGAGCGCCCGCTACGCGAAGGTGCTCACCAGCGAGGGCAGCCCGGATGGCCGCGAGGCCGCGGCGCACAACCTCTCCGTGTCCGGCGGCGACAAGGCGAGGACGCTGGAGCTGTTCTCCCAGTCCTTCGCGACCGAGCAGGAGGTGTGCGTGCGCTGGGCCCTCTTCCGCTTCGCCGCGCGGGTGGCCGGCCGAGACGCGCTGCCCGTCATGGCGAACATGGCCGTCGTCGACGCGCGCTTCCAGCCGCTCTACCACGTCTTCGAGCGCATCTACGCGAGCGGCACGCTCGACTTCGTGCGGGTGTGGAACAGCCTGCCCGAACAGGACCCCTTCGGCTGCCTCGACCGCCACCACTGAGCACGGAAGCCCTCATGTCACGCCCTTCCTCCCTCACCGCGCGCGTGCTCGGCCTCCTCGCGCTCTGCTCCTTCCTTCCGATGCCGTCCCTCGCCGCGTCGGACCCGGCGCCCTCGTTGCAGGCGGAGACCTGCTCCGTCGAGGGGTTGATGGACGGCATCCGCCGGGGGCTCGGCTCGAAGTCGGAGGCGTACCGGAAGTACCTGCGCACGCTGCTGCGCGAGTCCGCCGTCACGCTGCCCGACGCGGAGCTGCGCGCCGCGTTCGAGCGTGAGACGGACCCCGTCATGCTGGAGCACCTCGCCGCCGCGCTCGTCGCGCGCACCGAGCGCGGGGCGGACCCCGAGGCCATGGGCGTGGTGGCCCGGCGCATCCTGGGCGAGAGAGACGCGTCCCTGCGCGTCGCGTCCCTGCGCGCCCTGCGGCGCACCAGTGGCACGGAGAACACCGGCGACCTGTACGAGCGCCTCGTGCGGGACGCCTCGCCCGAGGTGCGCGAGGCGGCCGCGACGAACCTCATCGAGGACAACCTCCACGTGTACTCGGGCCACCACGGCCCGGCGGCGGACCGGGCGGTGGCCGCGGCGGCGGCGTCCTCGGACCCGAAGGTGACGGCGCGCATCCTCGACAGCGTCTCCACCGAGCACATCAGCGCGGAGTCCGCGGACCGCATCAAGTCGCTGCTGCGCTCCGACGACGCGTCGGTCCGGGCGGCGGCGGTCAACGCGCTGGGCGGCGTGCCCTCGGAGCAGATGGCCGGCGCGCGCGAGACGCTGCTCGCGATGTACCGCGACGAGCCGGACACCGGGGTGCGGAAGATGCTCCTGCAGAGCATCGCCCAGCTCGGCTTCGCGGGCGCGATTCCGGACCTGCAGCGGCTGCGGAACGTGGACCCCGCGCTGGCGCCGGAGGTGGACGCGTGGACCCGGGTCCTCGGCATGGGCCTTCAGGAGTGGAGCCTGATCCTGAGGGAGAAGCAGCGTTCGCGTCAGGCTCCATGAAGAGCAGTTCATTCGGGGGCCGGTCTTCCGGCCCGAAAGGAAAGTCGATGCGGAACATCATGAAGACGGGGCTGACGGCGCTGGCCGCGCTGGCGCTCATCCCCGCGGCGGTGACGGCGCACGAGGTTCGCGGCACGCACCCCGGCACGGTGACGGCGCTCACCACCTACCCCAGCAGCGGCCGTTACCACGGCGCGGTGGACATTGGCGCGGGCGGCCAGTGCAACTACTGGGGCGCCGAGACGGGCGTGGTCGGCTCGGTCTCCTGGAACGTCACCATCCGCACCACCGGCGTCGTGTGCTACGGCAGCGGCAGCGGCAACCAGAACGAGGCCAAGCACGTCTGGCAGAGCGGCTGGACGTTCCGTCAGTGGCACTTCATCAAGACGAGCGACTCGTATGACCGCACGTGTGACCGCTGCCAGGTGGGCAACATCGGCGGCACCGGCAACGCCAGCGGCCCGCACTCGCACCTGCAGCAGGACAAGCTCGGGACCAACGACACCTCCTGGTACAAGGGCTACACCACGCAGGGCGAGGCCGTGAGCCGCGCGGAGACCATCGGCTACCTCGACTAGTCGATGCGGGCCGGGCCGCGTGCCCGCTCCTCCCTCCCGAGGCGATGCCCCCCCGCTCGCCTCCGGACCGGTCCCCCCGCCGGTGGGGTCGCAGGTGCTGCGTCATCCGCATCTCCCCCGGGTGGAAAGAGCCAATGGCCCGGCCCTCTCGGAGTCCGGGAAGCGAGGCCCCCGACTCGCTTCCCGGACCGTCCGGGATGGGCTCTCATCGGCCCACGCCATGAAGCCCTCGCTCAAGCCCCTCTTCCTCCTCGCGGACAGCTCGCCGCTGTTCTGGCGTGGCGCGGATGGACCGTTCCTGGACTGCCTCCGCACACTGACGCGCGACGACCCGAGCGTCCCGCCGTTGCGCGCGGCGTACCTCGGCGCCTCCAACGGCGACGTGCCCGAGTTCTACGAGCTCTTCACCGGCGCGATGTCGCTGGCGGGCATCACGCACTGCCGCATGATTCCCTCGCGGCCCACGGGCGAGGACCTCGCGTGGCTCTCTGTCGCGCACGTCATTTTGCTGGCGGGCGGCGATCCGCTCCTGGGCTGGGAGACCTTTCGCGGCAATGGCGTGGAGTCCCTGCTGCGCGAGCGCCACCGCGATGGCGCCGTCCTGATGGGCATCTCCGCGGGCGCGATGCAGCTCGGCACCCAGGCGTGGAGCGACCCGCCGCCTCCGGAGCTGGCGCTGTTCCCCGTACTGGGGCTGGCGCCCTTCATCGTCGGAGTCCATGAAGCGCCGGACTGGACGGAGCTGAAGCGCGCGCTGCGGGCCGCGGGGCCGGGCGCGCGCGGAATCGGCATTCCGCTGGGCGGCGGCGCGCGGGTGCACCCGGATGGGACGCTGGAGCCGCTGCGCCACGCGCTGGTCGAGTTCCGCAACGAGGGCGGCACGCTGCGTGAGGGGCGCATCGACCCGCGCCCGGGTCAGTCGCTGGTGACGAGGTAGGGCTCGGGGAGGGGGCGCTCCTCGCAGTCGAGCTTCGTGCCGTCCTCCCACGCGAGCATCAGCAGGTCCGCCGGCGCGTCGAGCGCGATGATGGGGTGGTGCCACAGGCCCGCGCGGTAGTTCACGCCCTGGCCCGGGCCGCACACGAAGGCGCGGAGCTGGGACAGGTCCGGTTCACCGCGTGCGTCCTCCGGGCACACGACGACGAGGAAGCGCTGGCACTGGAGCGCCACGAACATCTGTGTCGAGCATGGGTGCCGTTCGAGCAGCCGGACCTGGAAGGGCAGCGTCTTCGCCACCGAGCGGAACACGGCGAGGTTGGGCTCGGCCTGGGGCCGGCTGCCCCCGAGCCGGGCCACGTAGTCGAAGCGGGTGGCGGTGCCCTGGTTGGCGCTGGCGCCGCCGGACAGCTCCAGGCCGATGACGTCCCCGAAGGGCGCGAAGGCCTCGCGCGTGAGGGGCTGGGCGCGGATGGGGGCTCGCATGGGGCTCAGTCCTCTTCCCGCGCATCCAGGGTGGTGGCGTGCTCGCAGAGCGTGCGCAGCGTGTGCTCCCACTGCGCACGCCGGTGCCGGGCGGCGTTGATGTAGATGGCGCGGGCCAGGCCCCAGGCGCCCACCGTGACGCCGAGTAAGGTGCCCAGGGCGCCGGGAACCGAGCCGGAGAGCATGCCGACCGTCATGGCGGAGGGAAAGCCCACGCCTCCGCCCACGCCGCCGAGGATTCCGCCGTACAGGCCGCCCGCCAGCCCCGCCGACGAACCCCGCAGCTCGATGCGCAGGCGCCCGCCGCTGTTCCAGAGACTCACCCGCGTGGGGAGCGCTCCGCCCTCGTCGGGCTTGCGTGTCCAGGTCAGCCGCTCTCCGTCGGAGTGGACCGAGCCGCGTCCCCCCACCAGGTCATTCATCTGCTTGGCGAGCTTCTCGATGCTCCCGCGCGTGAGCTGGAATTGGAGGGTGCGCTCCAGGACGACCTCGGTGGGCTCACCGAAGAAGTGGCTCTTGGGGACGGGGACGGGCTTCTCCTCCAGCGAAGCCGCGGCCCGGCGGATGTTCTCCGGGGCGATGCCCGCGTCGGCGGCGATTCGCTCCAGGTCCTCCAGGCTCAGCTCGGCCTGGGGGCCGCGCGTGTCGAGGTGCGCGGCGCGCCGCAGGATGAGCTCGGCCTCCTGCTGGCTGAAGTGACGGGCGGGCTGTCGCGGCTTCTCCATGACGGTGCATCTTGCCTCAACAGGGCGGAGGGCGAGCGCGGTTGCTAGGATGCGGGGAGACAAGGACCCCGGTGATGGCCTCCGTCAGACAGAACCGCTGGCTTCTCCTGCTGTCCTCCCTCCTCTTGCTGGTGGCGTCTCGCGACGTCCAGGCCGGTCGGAAGCCCATGCCCACCCCCTCGCAGTCTTCCCAGGCGATTCCCTCTCCCCAGGTGCTCGCGGCGGCCTGGGAGAAGGCCCACTCGAAGGAGCTGCCCGTGCCGCCGCTGGTGCGGCACGGCGACGTGGAGAAGCACCTGAAGGCCCTGCGCGAGAAGGCCCCGGACCTGTTCCAGCTGGAGGTGGTGGGGCACTCGGTGGAGGGCAGGGCGCTGTACCACCTGTCGCTGGGCACCGGCGCGCGGCACGTGCTGCTCTGGTCGCAGATGCATGGCGACGAGCCCACCGCCACCACGGCCCTGCTGGACTTCTTCGAATACGTCCGCACGCACCGCCAGGAGCCGTGGGTGGCGCGGATGCTGGGCGCGCTCACGCTCCACGCCGTGCCGCTGCTCAACCCCGACGGGGCCGAGCGCTTCCAGCGCCGCAACGCGCAGGGCATCGACATCAACCGGGACGCGCTCGCGCTCCAGACGCCGGAGGCGCGGGCGCTGAAGGGACTGCGCGACAGGCTCCAGCCCTTCATCGGCTTCAACCTGCACAACCAGGGCTGGCGGCACGCGGTGGGCCGGACGGGGCGCCCCGCTTCCATCTCCGTGCTCGCGGCGGCGTTCGACGAGAAGCGGAGCGACAACCCGGGCCGGCTGCTGGCGAAGAAGGTCTGCGCGGTGATTCGAGACACGGTGGAGGCGCTCGCGCCCGGGCAGGTGGGGCGCTACGACGACTCCTTCGAGACGCGCGCCTTCGGCGACAACATGACGCGCTGGGGGACGCCCTCGGTGCTCATCGAGACGGGGGCGTGGACCTCCCTCCCGCCTGACGAGCCGTTGGTGCGCCTCAACTTCGTCGCGCTGGCCACGGCGCTGGACGCGCTCGCCACGGGCAGGGCGGAGCAGGCCGACATCGCGCGCTACGAGTCCATTCCGGAGAACAACAGCTCGGGGCTCGTCCACCTGCTCCTGAATGACGTGGGCCTGTTCGGCGCGGGAGGCAGGCCCTTCACCGCGGACGTGGGCATCGCCGTCACGCGCGAGGTGCGCCGGCAGGGCGGCCAGCTCGTGCTGGACCACGTCGGCAAGGTGGAGGAGCTGGGCGACCTGCGCACGCTGGGCGCCATCGAGAAGGTGGAGGGCGCGGGGCTGTTCGCCGTGCCGCTGGCGGGGCGCGCCGTGAAGCAGGGCGACACCCTTCAGCTGGAGAAGCCCGCGCAGGTGGAGCTGGGACAGCCCGCGGAGCTGATGCTGCTGAAGCCCCTGGAGCCGGCGGGCACCTTCCGCGTGGAGCGCATCATCCGCTTCGACGGGTGAGCGCGGCCCGCGCCTACCGGGCGGCCGAGGGCCGTGCCTTCCAGGCGTCGACCTTCGCCACGTCCTCCGCGAGCCCGGCCTTCTCGAAGCGGGTGCGCGCCTCGTCCGCCATGCGCCGGGCCTGCTCATGACGCCCCAGGCCCCAGAGCGCCCTGGCCCGGAAGAAGCGCGCGCGGGCTCCGTCCCGCGGCTCGGCTTCCTCCAGCCCCTTCATGGCCGTCTCCAGCAGACGCGCGGCTTCCGCGTGCTCACCTCGGCCCAGCGCCACCTGTCCCAGGCCCAGGAGCGCCAGCGCCGTCATGGGGCTGGTATCGCCCAGGGACTTGCTCAGCACCGTGTACGCGCGGCGCAGGTGGGGCAGGGCCTCCGCGTCCCGTCCCGCTTCCAGCAGCGTCTCGCCCCAACTGTGCTCGAAGATGCCGATGTTCTGGTTGTCCGGCCCCTGGGTGCGCTCGACGATGTCGATGGCCTGCTGGAAGCGGGACGCGACGCCCTCCCAGTCTCCTTTCGACTCGGAGCAGCCCACCGTGTTGTGCAGGGCGTTGGCCACCTCCGGGTGGTCCGGGGGCAGCGCGCGTTGAATCAGGGCCAGCGCCTGCTCCGTGGCGGCGCACGAATCGTCCTCGCGGCCCAGGCGGTCGTACACGACGCCCAGGTTCGTCCAGGTCGCGGCCTGCAGGGCGAAGTTGGGCACCTCCGCCCGCTGGTGGAGGGCGAGGGCGCGCTGGAGCGTGGCCATCGCTCCCGCGTAGTCCCCGGAGTACGACTGGGCCGCGCCGAGGTTGGAGAGCACCAGCGTCAGCTCCTGCTCCGCCGAGCGCCCCTGCGCCTCCAGGGCCTGCGCCGCCAATGCGAAGTGCTCGCGCGCCTTCGGATAGCGGCCGGACCGGTACTCCATCATCGCCAGTGTGTTGTTGAACGGCCCCTTCAGGCCGAGGCCACCGCCCGCGCGCTCCACGGCCACCTCTGCGTACCGGGCCAGCCGCTGGCCGTCGTCGTAGCGTTCCAGCCGGCTGCCCACCACGCCCACCAGTCCGGTGCGCGCCCGGGCCAGCGTCTGCGAATCCCCCGCGCGCTCCGCCAGCAGCGCCGCCTCGTGCAGCGAGCCCTCCGCCTGGGTGAATTCGCCCAGCCGCTCCTCCAGCAGTCCCGTCTGGAGCCACGCCTCCGCCTCCGCCTGGAGGAGGCCCGCCTCGCGTGCCTCCCGCGTCACCGCGCGGGCGCGCTCCACTCCCGCGGCGTAGCGGCCCGCCGCCATCAACGCGCGCGCCTCGGCCAGCCGTGCCTGGAGCCTCGTCAGCGTGGGCTGCTGCTCCGGTGACACCGGCGGAGCACCCGAGGCCAGCGCGCTCCAGTCCGCGCACGCCGCCAGGTCCGGCAGCGAGTGGCTGGCCCGTGGCGCCCGCTCCACCACCTGCGCGTCCACCGAGGTGAACACCTCCGCCAGCGCCCGCAGGTCCTCGCGCGCCCGGTCCAGGCACGCCAGGCGCAGGGCCAGCATGCGCTCCGGCTGCGAGCGCTCCACGTGGGTGGCCACGCACGCCTCGCGCCGCGCCTCCGTCCACCGCGCCGCGTAGGCATCCAGCGCGCCCTCCACCGCGCGCGCCACCGTGTCCGCCGCGGGCAGCCCGCTGTTCGCGAAGGCCCGGCGCACCGCCTCACGCCGAGCGCCGTCCCATGCGCCGTCCAGCCGCGCCGCGCCCACGCACGCCTCGGCCCGCGCCCGCAGCAGCTCGCGCGCGCCAACTGGCGCCGCCGCCATCGCCAGCACCGCCGCTCCCGCCGCCAGCCAGCGGCGACGCTGGCGGGCCGGGTCCCGCTCCAGTTCCGCCACCAGCGCCTCCACCGAGGGGAAGCGCGCGTCCGGCGAGGGGCTCAAACCTCGCGACAGCGCCCGGCGCACCGGGGCCGGCACCACGCGGCCCGGAGGCGGGGGGCGTATCCGGCTTTCTTTCATGGCCTCGCACAGCTCGGCCACCCCGGTGCCGGTGAAGGGGCGCTCGCCGTGGAGGGCCTCGTACGCCGCCACGCACAGGCTGAACTGGTCGCTGTGCGCGTCGGTGCGGCGGCCCTCCAGTTGCTCGGGCGCCATGTACACCGGCGTGCCCAGCAGCGCGCCGGAGTGGGTGAGGGGCACGTCCAGCGAAGAGCCGCCCAGGGCTTCGCGCGGACGCCCCGTGTCCTCGCCGCCCTGAGCGCGCGCCAGGCCGAAGTCTGTGATTCGCGCGCGCCCGTCGCGGCCCACCATGATGTTGTCCGGCTTGACGTCGCGGTGCACCAGCCCGGCCGCGTGCGCGGCGGCCAGTCCCCGGCCCGCGTCGCACACCACGCGCACCACCTCACGCCACGTGCGCGGGCGCTCCGCCAGCCACGCGGACAGCGTGCCGCCGTCCACCCACTCCATGGCGACGAAGACCTGCTCCCGCCACGTGCCCACGTCGAAGACGGGGACGACGTTGGGATGGGACAGCCGCGCCAGTGCCTGGGCCTCGCGCTGCAGCCGCGCGCGCGCCTCCGCGGACGGGCCGCCCCGCGACGGGTGCATCAGCTTGAGCGCCACCCGGCGGTGCAGCTCCGGGTCATAGGCCGCGTACACCACGCCCATGCCGCCCGAGCCCAGCGGTTCCAGCAGCACGTACCGCCCCAGCGCCGTGCCCCGCGCCAGCAGCGGCGCGTCGGCCACGGGTGCCTCCGCTCCGGATGGAGGGACTGTTCGCGAGGGGGCGCCCCGGTCCGCCAGCAGGGCCACGGCCTCAAGGCACTCCGCGCAGTCGCGCAGGTGGCGCTCCACCTCGCCGCGCTCCCCGGCCGGGAGCGTGCCATCCGCGAAGGCGACGAGCCGCTCGTCGTCCGGACAGGCCGTCACCGGCGGGCTCATGCGCCGAGGCCCTTCGACAGCGACAGGTGAATCTGACTGCGCACCAGCTCCATGAGGGACTCGAATTCCTCGGGCCCCAGGCGCAGCTCGTCCATGAGCCGCGCGCGGATGCTGGCGAGCAGCCGCTCCCGGGCCCGCGCGATCCATCGCGCCGCCGTGGCCCGGTGCACGCCGTACGTGCGGCCCAGGTCGTCGATGTTCAGCCCCTTGGCGAAGTGGAGCCGCAGGATGTTCACCTCGGTGTCCTCCAGCTCGGCGAGCGCCGCGCGGAAGGCGCGCTGGAACGCCTCGCGGTACTCACCCTTGATGAGCGCCAGCTCCGGGTCCGGTGAGGGCATGGCCAGCCCCGTGACGAGCCGCTCGTCCAGGCTGACCGGCTGCACGCCGCGCCGCAGGTTGAGCGCCACGCGCGTGGCGACGACGCCCACCCAGGCCTCCAGCGGGCCCCGGCCCGAGTACTCCAGGATGCGCGGGCCACTGCCCTCCGAGCCCAGCAGCAGCCGCTCGCGGACGCCCTGGCGCACCTCCTCGATGAAGGCCGCGGACGCGTCCACGCGGCGCGCCGCCTGCGCCACCCGCTCACGCACGCGCCGGTCCAGTTCCTGCTGCGCCCGGGGATTTCCCTCCGCGCTGGCCAGGGCCAGCACCTGGTCCTCCAGGTGCGGCGCGGCCGGAGGAATCGCGTCGCGAAAGCCGCGCTCCAGCGCCTGCTTCAGCCGCGAGGGCTCCAACCCCCACGCCTCGCACGCGGGCGCGGCGGCCTCCAACTGCGCGCGCAGCCACGCCTCCCGCTGCTGACGAGACGCCGGGCCGGGCGTCGGGGAGACCTCACTCGTGTCGGGGAACTCGGACTCTGCGTCGTCGGGATGCATCCGCGGGCCTGGGAAGACAGGCCCCGCATTGTGCACGCGTTGTTCGGTGGGATGAATGCCTACCGCTCACCTGGAGGCTTTCCCATCGCCCGCGCTGCTCAGCCCTTGGAGCACCACTGACCGAGATGGGCACGTCGTTGGGCTGGTTCACCGGGGCGGTATGCTGGTGGCGAGGGATTCCCGACCGATGAAGGCATCTGCACCGAGACCCTTGGCGCCCGTGCGGCTGCTGCGAGCGGCCACGTGGGAACAGCAAGCCTGGGCCGATTACATGCTGTCGGCACCGGGAGCCGCGGACCGCGCGTCGGTCGACGCGATGCCAGCGGCCCTCCGGATGCTCTTCTGGAAGCGGTTCCGGAGGACCGCGCGTTCGCACGCGGCGCGCGAATCCGCGGTGTTCGCCCTGGCGGCGATGAGGCGTCCCCCGGAGGATTTCCTGCCCTATCTGTGGCAGGGGCTCGCGGAGCGGCGCTTCTCCATGATGGCCTCGCTCATCGCCCTGAGCGAGCCCGAGCTTCCCGGTGAGGAGCTGGGAGCGATGCTGCGGATGCTCCGGGAGCAGGTGCCGGAAGGGGAGCGGGCGGACGTTGCCCTGTCATTGCTGAGCCTGAAGCGCAGCCCGCGGATGCACGAGCAGTTGGAGGCTTCCGGTGTCTGGGAATGGCGCGCGTTGCTTCCGCCCGAGGTCGGGGTGTGCCTGCTGACGGTGTTTCATCCCCAGGACCCGCGTCAGGCCTGAGACGCGGGTTTCAGCGCTGTCACGTGGCGGGATGGACGTGGGGTGTCACGGTGTGCAGGCCCGGGCGGGCGCGCTTCGCAGGAGCAGCATTCCCTCTGAGAGCCACTGCACCTCCGCCGCGTCCGAGAGCGCTCCCGCGAGCGCCTCCATCCGGTCGGGCTCGCCGAACACGATGACGCCGTCGAAGTCACCGTACCGCAGCGCCCCACGAAGCTGCCGCACGTCCCACGGATGGCAGTCCGCGCTGTCACCCCTGCGCCTCCATGCATTCGCATCCCACTCCGCGGGAGCGCGGAGGGCGCGAGCGAATCGGTCGCCGTCGTAGACGACGGGCAGATAGTGCGCGAACGCGAAGATGTAGGGCGTTACGCCGCCCGCTCCCAGGGCGTAGGCCCACACGTGTCGCATGGGGTCGTAATACCCCCAGCTCCGCGAGCGCTGCGCGTGCTCGCAGTCACTCGCCCGGAACGTGAGGAAGCGCCCCTCCAGCCGGGCCAGGCGCGCGTCCCCGACGATGCGCTCCAGGTGACGCGCCTGCGTGGTGACCTCCACCTGCCCCGCACCGAGCGCCAGCGCGATGCCCACGCACAGGGCCCCCCGCAGGCGCGGCGAGGCCCGTGCCGCCGTGGCCGCCACCGCCAGCGGAAGGAAGAGCGGCCCCAGCATGGCCATGCGCTCCCCGAGCGCCCACGTCGTCCCGAGCGAGCCCGGCATGACGAGCCCCGCGAGCATCCCCAGCACGACGGCCGCCGCGCAGAAGCGCTGCTCGCGCGATGCCGGAGCCCGCTGTCCCAGCCACAGGAAGGTCAGCCACGCGAGCATCAGCAGGAAGGGCACGAGCAGCAGCCCGGTGGCCCCATCCGTGACGCTCCACGTCCGGGTGACGAGCTGGGCCATGGCCCGACCGAGGGGGCGGAAGTACAGGGCGGACGGCTCCCAGGTGTGGTGCGTGCCGGGAATCTGGCGGAAGGCGCCGTGCACCACGTCCCAGCCCGCCATGAGGAGCCCGGGCGTCAGCGCCAGCGCGGACCCCGCGAGCGCCCGCACCCGCGCCGTCGCCAGCGTCACCCCCGCGACGAGCGCCAGCACCAGCAACCAGCCGAAGGCCAGCGGGTGCGCGAGGTAGCAGGCCGAGGCCGTGAGCATGAGCGCCACGGAGAAACCGGAGCGGTGGGCCCGCACGAGGAACCGCGTGGCGAGCAGCAGCAGCGGCAGCGCGAGCACATACGGCAGCAGCCCCATGCGCAGCGGCCACGACAGGGCCAGCGGTAGGCTGAGCAGCCCCGCCCACGCCCTCGGCGCGCCCAGCGCTCCCGCCAGGGCCCACGCCGCCAGCGGCAGTCCCAGCGCGGAGACGAGCACCACCACGCGCAGCGCCTGCTCCACGCCGAGCCAGGGCAGTGCCCGCGAGGGAAGCAGGTAGAGCGAGTAGCCGAAGAACCATCCCTCGCGCGCCCGCAGGAAGCCGCTGTCGCTTCCCGCGCGCAGGGCCCGCTCCACCTCCAGGACGTGCAGATGGTTGGGGTAGTCCTGGAACGGCAGGACCGGAGCGAGCCACAGCACCGCTCCGGTCACCGCCAGCGCGACGAAGAAGAAGAGTCTCTCGGCGCGGGTCTCACCCCCCACCGTCGAACACCCCCGCGTCCGTGCCGGCATCCTCGTACGTGCCGCCGTCGTACCCGCCGTCACCCTCATCATCGTCGTCGTCGCAGGCCACCACGCCCACGCAAGCCAGCAGCACCAGGACGAAGGCCCACTGCCGTCCCGCCACCCTCATGCTTCGTCTCATTCGACCCCTCCTGCCGGCACGACCCAGGCGCGCCGGGTGCCCCCGAGCGAGGTAGCTCCAGGCAAATCCAGACACCATTGGAGGCAGAGGGCAGGTGCGTCTCCGGCGCGGAACACTCGCGTCCGGCGCGAGGGCAGGAGGGTTCAGCGCCACACGGGCGCCTTGTCCCGAAAGGGACATGCCACCCGCGCCATCCCGGGGCCCGCGCGAGCCATCCGGGAATCTGATGGCTCATCGTCCCTTTCGTCTGGTGGGCTGATGCCGAGGGAAGCAGCTTGAGGCTCATGAATCCCCGGGCCCACCCCACCAGCGACCCTCATGCCTCACCCGGGGCCCCGAGCGCCGGGCGCTGGCTCGTTCCCCTGGGCGCCATTCTCAGCCTGATGCCCTTCGTGTCCACGGGCACCTCGCTGGTGCTGGGCATCGCGGTGGCGCTGACGGTGGGCAATCCCCACGCGGCCTTCACCCGTCGGGCCACCCAGGTGTTGCTGTCGCTCGCCGTCATGGGGCTGGGAGCGGGCATGGACCTTCGGGTGGTGGCCGAGGTGGGGGCCCAGGGCGTGCTCTACACGGTGGTGGGCATCGCCACGTGCCTGCTGCTGGGGACGCTGCTGGCGCGAGCGCTGGGCGTGAGTCGGGAGGCGGGGCTGCTCATCAGCATCGGTAAGGCCATCTGCGGAGGAAGCGCCATCGCCGCGGTGGTGCCGGTGCTGCGTCCGAAGGAACACGAGGTCTCCGTCGCGCTGGGCACGGTGTTCCTGCTCAACGCCGTGGCCCTCTTCGTCTTTCCTCCCGTGGGCCACGCGCTGGGCCTGGACGCGGGGCAGTTCGGCCTGTGGAGCGCCCTGGCCATCCACGACACCAGCTCCGTGGTGGGCGCGGCCCTGCGGTTCGGCCCGGAGTCCCTGGCGCTGGCCACCACCGTGAAGCTGGCCCGCGCGCTCTGGATTGTCCCGCTGACGCTGGCGGTGGGCGCGTGGATGCGCGCGAAGGGCGGGGAGGGGACTCAGGGACGGATGCGCTGGCCCTGGTTCATCCTCGGGTTCATCGCGGCGGCGGCGCTCGTCACCTGGGTGCCGGCGCTGCGTCCGGCGGGAGACGTCGTGGCCGGCGTGTCGCGGCGCGTGCTGGTGCTGACGCTGTTCCTCATCGGCGCCAACCTCTCGCGGAGCGCCCTCCGCTCCGTGGGCACGAGGCCGCTGCTCCAGGGCTTCGCGCTGTGGGTGGTCATGGCCGCCCTGAGCCTGGGCGCCATCCGCCTCCACCTCATCTCCTGAGTCACGGATGGATGGGCGGCGTGGCGCGGGCGTGTCTCAGGAAGCCGCCCGCGACACCCGAGGGTGCGTCCACCGGCAGCACCCACGAGAAGGCGCGCGCCACGTGCAGCTCCGGCAGCGGCAGCAGGCGGAAGCGGCCCGAGGCCAGCTCGCCCTGGATGCTCCAGCGCGACAGGAAGCCCACGCCGAGTCCCGCGGCCACGGCGCCCTTGATGGCCTCGGTGCCGCCGAGCTGCATGTCCGCGGCCTGGAGTCCCCGGGGCCGCACGCCGGCCCGCTTCAGCGCGCGCTCCAGCACGGCCCGCGTCCCGGAGCCCGGCTCGCGCCAGAGAATGGGCACCGTCCGCAGCAGCTCCGCCGAGCGCACGCGCAGCAGCTCCACCGGAGCGCGCTCGGCGACGACGGGCACCAGCTCGTCGTCGAGGTAGTGCTCCAGCCGGATGCGCGAAGCACGGGCATGCCCCTCCACGAGCCCCAGGGGCACGCGTCCCTCGCCCACCCACGCGAGCACCTGCTCGGTGTTGCCCACCTCCAGCCGCACCTGCACGTCCCGATGCTCTCGCACGAAGGACGCCAGCAGGTCCGGCACCACGTAGCTGGCCACGGTGGTGCTGGCCGCCAGCGCCAGCTCGCCGCGCAGCGTCTCCTCTCCGGCCACGGCGAGCGCCGCCTCGTCCAGGAGCCGGTGGTGGCGCTGGGCGTACTCCAGCAGCACGCGCCCGGCCTCGTTGAGGCGCACGCCTCGCGCGGTGCGCACCAGGAGGGGACGGCCACACTCGCGCTCGAGCTGACGCACCTGCGCGGTGACGGCCGGCTGGGACAGGTGCAGCAGCCGCGAGGCCGCGGACACCTGACCCGTCATGGCCACCACGCGGAAGGTTTCGAGACGGCGAGGGTCGAGTCGGGGAGGCATGGACGGAACACAAGCCCCGTCCACGCTCCCGCGCAAGCGCGCCTTCAGCCCTGCAGCTCGCCCTGGGGCGGGAAGCCGTGCTGCTTCCGGCCCTCGTTGCCCTCGTAGACCATGGAGGTCTTGAACAGCTCGTAGCGCCCGTCCGCCGCGACGGGCGCCACCTTGTCTCGAAGGGCGGCCATCTCCTGCTTCGTCATCGGCTTGAAGCCCCGGGCGATGGCGAGGTTCTGCTCCAGGATTTCCACCGAGTCCATGCCCGACACGGTGACGGCGACGGGCAGGCTCATGGCGTAGCGGATGGCCTCCTGCGCCGTCACGATGCCCTGCTTCACCGGGTTCGCGTTGCCCGTCAGGCTCTTCATGCCGATGGGGGCAATCTTTCGCTGGAGCAGCAGGGGGAGCACCTCCTTCTCGAAGCTGCGGAAGGAGCCGTCGAAGACGTTGAGCGGCAGCTGCACCGAGTCGAAGGGGAAGCCGTGCTTGAGCATGCGCAGGTGCAGCTCGGGGCTCTTGTGGCCGGTGAAGCCGACGAAGCGCACCTTGCCCTGCTTCTTCGCCAGCTCCAGTGCCTCCACGACGCCGCCCTTCTGGAAGTGCAGCTCGGGGTCGTTCGCGTAGGCGACCTCGTGAATCTGCCAGAGGTCCACGTGGTCCGTCTGGAGCCGCTTCAGCGACTGCTCCAACTGCTGCATGGCCACGTTCTTGTCGCGGCCGTGCGTGCAGACCTTCGTCATGAGGAAGGCCTTGTCGCGCCGGCCCTGGAGGGCCTTGCCCATGACCTCCTCGGAGCGGCCCTGGTGGTAGTCCCAGGCGTTGTCCATGAAGTTGATGCCCGCGTCGAGCGCCTGCTGGATGATGCGGATGCCCACCTGCTCGTCCTTCGGCTTGCCGATGTGGAAGCCGCCGACGCCGAGCGCGGAGACCTTCACGCCCGTCTTGCCGAAGGGCCGCATGGGGATGGCATCGGGGCTGGGGGCGGCACTGCCCTGGGCGGCTTCGGTCTCGCCAGCAACTCCCACCTGGGTGGCGACGGCGGCCACGCCCGCGAGCTTCAGGAACTTCCGACGCGACGAGTCCATGCGGTGCTCCTCCGGGGATCGAGGAGCAGGGTAATGACTGCGACGCGGCGCGGTAGCGTCGGTGGGAGGGGATGTCCGGTTCCGACCGGATGCGGTGGGCGCGTCGTTCAGGGGCCGAAGAACCGCAACAGATTGCCCTCGGGGGCCCTCACGCCGAAGGCGCGGTAGGGTCCATCCGGTGGACGGCCCAGCCCGTGGGCCAGCGTCACGCCCCACGCTCGCAGCCGCTGGTACACGCTGTCGATGTCCGCCACGACGAAGCCGGACTTGAAGAAGCCCTGGGTGTGCTTCGCTACCGCTGGAGCACGCGGTTGTCCCCGAGCGCGTCAATCAACACGATGACGTCGTTGAAGGCGCGCTCGAACAGGCCCGGCGTGTAGTTGCGCGAAGTCGCGGTCCACACGGCGCTCGGGGTGGACCAGGTCTCGAAGTTGACGGTGGTGCTGACGTAGCCGACGTGGCAGTGGCGCTCGTGGGCGGGCATGTTGGAGTAATCGGGCGGGCCCGCCTTGTCCTCGTCGGTGCAGAACGCGACGCCCACGGGGCCGTTACCCACGCGGATGGCCGAGGGGACGTAGGCGTTGTACCGCCGCCCCGAGCCCGGGTCGACGCGGGAGCGGTAGACGGTGCGCCGCAGTGACTCGTCCCACGTCTTGCCGCCGTCCCACGACTGGACGGCATTGATGACGTTGGCGTGGGCGCCGCCGGTGGGGAAGGGCTCGACGCCCTCGACGACGACCATGAGGCGGTCTCCGCCGAGCTGCACGACGGTGGGCATGCCCTCGCGGTTGAGGGCCCCGGCGCGCTTGTCCCACGCCACCGCGACGACGCCGTAGGCCGTCCAGGCGCCGGTGGTGCCGCGGCGGCCCTGCATGGCAATCCACTGGTGGCCGGGGTAGCCGCGCTGCGCGGCGAGTGGCTCGGAGTCGTAGTAGACCTGCAGGTCGCCGTTCGCGCGCTGGAAGAGGTACGGCGCGCCGACGAAGCGGCTGACGGGGCCGATGACGGTGCTGTCGTAGACCCAGTGGTCACCATCGTTGTCGCTGCGGGTGATGGTGATGCGCCACTGCCCATTCGCGAGCTCGCGGAAGGCACAGAAGATGGTTCGCGTGCCGGGGATGGCTCGCATCATCACGTCGCCGAACTGCACGGCCGGGTTGTTGGCGACGGAGCCATGAAGCCGCCAGCTCGCGCTGTTATCGGCGCTCGTCCAGACGTCGATGCGCGTCCCCGCGCTCACCCCGCCAATCAGCAGGCCGTCGGAGCGGCGGGTGATGTGCCGGACCGGCGCGCCACCGCTCGCCATCAGGACCCGCCAGCCTCCCGTGGGGAGCGCCGCCTCCCTCTGTTCGAGGGACGCCTCTTCTTCCGGAGCGGGCGCCTCGGGCGCGCACGCGAAGAAGGACACCGCGACGAGGGCCAGTGTCAGGGAGAGTCGGGATGAACGGCGGGCCGCGAAGGGCTGGGGAGAGTTCATGGCGGCCAGGGTGCCGCAACGAAGCCGGCATACTCAACGTCAGAACAGAAATCCGTGACAAACATGTCATTCATGCGGCGGCGCGGGCGTGCTCGTCCGGGGTCGGCTCGCGGCGTCGCGCAGGTGCCATCGGATTTCACTTCGTGGCTTCCTGCCTGTCCGTGAGACTCCGCCGGGTGACGACCCCATCGCCTGGTACGCGGATGCTCTCCATGTTTCACGAGGCGGGCTTCCCCTTCGAGTCCGTCGACGCTGCATGGCGGGGTTCCGAGCACCTCTATCCGCTCCTGGGATCGCTGACGGCCAGCTTCCCCGACGCGCGAGCCTTTCAGACGTGCGCGGAGTGGTTGCGGCTGTGTGCCGCCCATATCGAAGGCAGCGAGCCCGCCGCCGCGTTGTTCGCCCGGGCGTGCTCGGAGGTTCCTCGTCAGTCCCACATCGTCGCGAGTGGGCTGGGGGACCTGCGCAACGAGTGCATCCTGGCGAGGCGGCCCGCGGCCGCGGCGTTCGCGGATTCCGCCAGTCACCTCTGCGAGGCGTGGGCCGCCGTGAGCACCGGTGAAGTGGATGACGAGACCGAGCCCTGGGCGCGGGCAAAGGCCGCGGCGAAGGCCATGGTGACGGCCTGGCTTTACCAGCAGGGATTGGAGGAGGAGGACAAGGAGGCGAGGACGCGAGCGCGGGTCGAGCTCACGCGGTTGTTGCGCACAGCCCGGGAAGAGGTGAGCAAGTGACGGAACGACAATACGAACTGGAAAGACTCATCCGGGAGATCAACGACCTGCACTACATCGAGACCTACAACCGGGTCGAGATGGCGGAGGCCGAGTACCTCGCGGTCCTGCGCAAGGCGCAGGACCACAACGCGGAGGTCCTCGGGAAGATTCGTCAGCTGCTCTCCCAGGGCGTGAGCCTCGACTTCAAGACCATCAACAACCACACGCCGCTGGCCATCGCGGTGACCCAGAACAACGTCGAGCTCATCCAGCTCCTGATGGAGCATGGCGTCGACATCCATGCGCCCTTCCGCTACGACACGCCGCTGCACCGGGCGGCGGAGTTCGGCGCCGACCGCGTGGTCCGGTTCCTCATCGAGCAGGGGGCGGACCCACGAGGGAAGACCCCGGGCGGAACGAGCGTCCTGTCGGCCGCCCGAAGCTCGAGGCACAGCAAGAACGTCGTCCCGCTGTTGGTCGAGCTGTTGAAGAAGACGAAGTCGCAGCGGCCGCCACCTCCGAAGAAGTTGAAGGACCTCTCCGAGGAGAACGTCACCCGCTACCTGTCTGGCTCCGCGCCGGAAGGTCTTGCTCCCTGGGACTGGGAGTTCCTGAAGACGTTCATGGACAGCATCTTCGTCGAGGAGCACTCGGTCACCATCGACCAGTTCCACGAGAGCATCCAGGAGCACGGGAACACGCGGCCCCAGCTCCTCTTCGCCTGCATCGACCTCATCCAGAAGGTCTCGACCCGCGCGCCCAAGGCGAAGACGGTCAAGAAGGTCTCCAAGAATATCTCCGTCCACCATGGCGACCTGGAGGTCGACGGAAACCTGAGTGTGGGCGCGCTGATGGTGACGGGGAGCCTGAAGGTGAAGGGGAAGGCCGCGAACCCCCAGGGCCGCCAGATTTTCGTGGGTGGCGACTTCGAGTGCGACACGCTCTACACGGAAGGGCCCGTGGTCATCGGAGGAGACCTCCGGGCCCGCCTCGTCGAGGCCGTCTACAACGACTACAGCCTGGAGGTCCGCGGCGTGCTGGCGGCCGACACCCTGACGGTGGACAAGCACCAGGTGAAGGCCGGCAGGTTCGACGTGAAGGAGCGAGTCGACAAGTAGCGCGGACTACGGACCCGCCAGTCCCGCATCCAGGAACGCCTTCAGCTCCGGCAGCACGCGCTCGGGGTGCTCCTGGTGCGGGCTGTGCCCCGCGTCCACGCGCACGAGCCGCGCCTGGGGGAACCTCCGCGCCGCTTCCTCCGCGAGCGACAGGGGCAGGGTGTCCTCCTTCTCGCCCCACACGAGCAGCATCGGCGCCTTCACCTCGGCCAGCCGCTCCCGCCGGTGGAACAGCGGCCCCACGACGGGCACCAGCGTGTTGAACGCCCGCGTCCCCGCGTCCCGGCCTCCGGGCACCGCCATCAGCTCGTACCCCAGCGCGCCCGTCCGCTCGCCCAGCGGCGCCGGCGCCGGAGGCATTCTTCCCGACGACCCACCCATCGGTGACTCGCTGTTCCACCTGTGGGCCATGTCGCTGATTGCCCAGGCGGCCGAGGTCAACTACGCCCGGCCCGGCTTCTGGAACCACGTGACGCCCAACGGGGGGAGCATCCGCAAGGCCTTCGACCGGTACAGCGCGTTCATCCTCGGGGAGCGGGCCTCGCCACAGGCGGGCGAGGCGCCGCCGACGAACTCCGCATGGCTGTACGAAATGGCCTACGACCCCTGGCGTGAGGCGCGCTTCAGGAATGTCATCCTCACCGCGCCCCGCAACCGCTTCATCATCCAGAGCACGGCGTCCCCACGATGCTGCTGGGCGAGACGCTGTAGTCCCTCGCGCGTCGCCGGCGCGCTCGGGAGGAGAACCCGGCGCGCCGGCGCGTCCGCTCGTTACTCCGTGAGCTTCATCACGTAGACCTGCGAGCTCTCGGTGACACCCACGAGCTTGTCGCCCATGAAGGTCATGTGAGCGAAGCGGGAGTTATCGTTGACGACACCGATATGGTCTCCCGCGTCGTTGATGATGACCAGGTCGGGCACAAACATGTTGCTCACCCAGGTTTCGCCAGGGCGGTAGGCGACGCCCAGGGCGCGGCTCCCGGCTGCCTGGTTGAAGGGATTGCTCAGGCTTCCCGCGACGCCTCCCGTCACGGGGTCGACGCGCTCAATCTGTCCCCGGAGATGGCCCATGGACAGCAGAAGGTGACTGCCTGTCCAGGCGATGGACTCCGCCCCCCCCATCGCCACGAAGCCCTCGCCGCGCGCGCCGGTGGTCGGGTCGAAGTTCACGAGCCGGCCATCCCCGTGGTGGTCGAAGTACACCCAGAGCGAGGCGCCGTCCCACGTCATGCCCCGGGGCAGCCGGTAGTCCTCGAAGGCAATCTCCTTCAGCACCTGCAGCGTCTCCGGGTCACGCCGGACGAGCTTGAGTCGGTCGTTGTCGTACATGCCGCCGACCTCCTCGCGGTACAGGAACCACAGCGCGGTGCCGTCGAAGGCGACGCCGAAAATCGGCCGGGCGCCCGCGAAGTTGCGTTCCCGGGTCAGCCGGTAGAAGCGGGTGAAGTTGTGCTCGTTCTCCCAGTTCGGCGTCCGCACATGGAGGATGTTGCTGCCGGCCATCGAGCCGTCCTTGTCGAGCACGAAGACGCGGAAGTAGAGGTCGCGGCGGGCCGCGACGATGGGGAGGCCGCCATGGTTGATACCCGTGAGCTGGAAGTCCACCACGTCGACGTCGGTGCCCACGAAGACGAGCGTGCCATTCTTCTCGTCGAAGGCGGGCGTGAAGTTGGCGTAGACCTTGTACTCACGGAAGCCGCGCTCCTGGCTGCGCTGCCAGTTGAGGTGCACCAGAGAGGTGGTCACCTGGAGCGGCGGGAGCATGCGGACCGGCCGGGGCAGACTGATGGCCACCTCCTGCCCATCTGGCGTCAGCCGGATGCTCTGCACGTCGCGGGAGAAGACGCCGTCCTCCTGCTCCACCTTCAGCTCGAGCTGGTGTTCCCCCGACGAGGACACGTCGAGCGCCAGCGAGCCCGCGGTGTCGGTGCGGCCGGCCTCCGCGCCATCCAGCAGCACGAGCGCGTCCACGACGGGCTCACCGTCCGGGAAGGTCGCGCGGATGCGGGTCTGCTTCGTCGGGTTCTGCTCGCCCTCATTGATGTGCGGCTGGCTCTCCCCACCACTGCCACAGCCCACCCAAACCGCCGCCAGGAGTGGCGGCACCCAGGTCCAACGTTTCATGGTGTGAATCCCCCTTCAGGAGCATGGAGCCGGCCACTCATCCAACATGCTCTTCGAGAGATATAGCCTGCCGCGTGCTTTCTGGTTGTTGCCAACAGCAGATTTTGTTCAGGCGCGACAAATGCGCGCGTCCTGGCGCGGTCGACAGGGAAAGCAGAGAAGGATGGCGAGGAGTTCGCTTCGTGGAGCCCTGATCCTCGTCGTCACAAGTGGACTGGGGACCTCCGCGACGCGTGTATCCTGGTGGGGCGGCCCGAGGTCGCGCTCACGTGGTTGTTGCGCGCGGCCCGGCAAGGGGTGAGCACGTGACGGAGCAGCAGTACGAGAACAACGTCGAGCTCATCCAGCTCTTGATGGAGCATGGCGTCGACATCCATGCGCCCTTCCGCTACGACACGCCGCTGCACCGGGCGGCGCCTGAAGGTGAAGGGGAAGGCCGCGAACCCCCAGGGCCGCCAGCTCTTCGTGGGCGGCGACTTCGAGTGCGACACGCTCTACACGGAAGGGCCCGTGGTCATCGCAGGTAGGCCCGGTCACCGGCCGCCCAGCCGCCTCCGGACTGCGTCGACCATGTCCCCGCCGAACTCCAGTGCGCCCATCCCGAGGCCGCCAAGGGTATTGAGCATCACACCCGTTCGCTCCATCTCTCCCTGGATGAACCGGCCGTGGCGGTAGCTCTCGATGGTGTCCCGGGCGAAGGTCCGCGCCTCCCGGAAGTGCGCCGTGGACTGGCGCATGGTCCCATTGTGCACCCGCTCCAGGTTGGTCATGACGCTCTGGTGAGACGCGGGAGAGATGCCAAAGGCTCCCCTCCGGAGGAGGTCGTTGACCCCGCCGACGAGCGAGCCATAGAAGCTCGGGTTGTTCCGCGCCTGCTGGTCAATCTGCCCGCGCAGCCTGTTGGTCTGCGAGTAGTCGGAGAGATGGGGGTTGGGCGCCCCCGACGCGGGCGCGGAGGACGTCGTCCGGGCTGGCGCGGCCGGAGTCGTGCCCCGCGCGGGAACATGGGATACGGGGACCTGCAGGCGGGTTCCAGGGGATCGACCGACCTGTGATGGCATGGTTTGCTCCTGAAGCCAATGGTTTGCATAGCATACCTGACCTTTGGGGCCGATCAATCCCATGCGGCGGGTATGCGCGGAGCGTGACAATGCAATCACTCAGACAATTGCTGGCGGAGGGACGTCTCCAGGAGGCGCTCACGGCCGCGACGCGCAGGCTGGTCCAGCAGCCCGATGACGAGGAGGCCCTGCTCGTCTCGGCCAGAATCGCCCTGGCGGAGGGCAGGCCCGACCAGGCCGAGCAATTGCTGTCACGGGTGAGGTCCCCGAAGTCACGGCAGGAAGTCGTGATGATGCGTGCCACCGCGGCGCTCCTGCGCGAGGACTTCGCGGGCGCACGCAATCTCTATCTGTCAGTGACTCAACAGCCCCCGGTCCCCGCCGAGGCCTGGCACGGCCTGGGATTGGCGCTGCTGGCCCTGAGGCAGGTCCCGGAGGCCCGCGCGGCGCATGAGAAGGCCGTGGCGCTCAAGCCGGAGATGGCCGCCTTTCGCCTGGAATTGGGGCATGCGCTGGACCTGGAGCAGCGGGACCGGGCCGCCGTCCACCAGTTCGTCCGCGCCTTGCGGTTGGACCCCAGGGACTCGCGCGGCTACTGGGTGTTGGCGCAGCTGCTCGAGCGTCGGGGAAAGGCCCGCTCGGCGCGGCGCATCCTGGAGCTGGGGCTGCGCCTGTTGCCCGAGTCCCGGCTCCTGCGCGCGACGCTGGACGCGAGCCAACCCCTCACGGGGGCGGGGCCCGAGGACCCCGTTTCGGCGCTGCTGCGGGAAGCCTCGGAGCTCATGGAGCGCAAACGCAATCGCGACGCCCTCAAGCTCTTGCGAGCGGGCTGGGACAAGGGATTGCGCTCGGTGGAGCTCAAGCTGCTGGAGGCCGAGGCCTGCAGGGCCCTGCTTCCTCCGGACATGCCCGCGGCCGTGCGTGCCTATGAAGAGGCCATCTCGCTGGCGCCGGAGGATTGGAAGCCTCTCACGCACCTCGGCATCTGCTTGCTGTCCGAGGGCCAGCGCCACCTGCCGCGCGCCACCGAGGCGCTGGAGACCGCGCGGCGGCTCGCTCCCGAGCTGCCCGAGACCGCGCTCAATCTCATCCTGGCGTACGTCAAGGGCAACCGCCTCCCCGAGGCGCGCGAGCTGGGGCGACAGGTCGAGGAGGCCCTGCCCCCGGACCACCCCCTGCGAGTCCAGGCCGGTTCGTTGCTGGAGGACCTGCGGCAGGTGTGAGTGGCGCCAGGCCCCTCAGCCCCGGGGCTCCTCGCGAGGCGTCAGCCCCTCATCCAAGAACGTCTTCAGCTCCGGCAGCACGCGCTCGGGGTGCTCCTGGTGCGGGCTGTGCCCCGCGTCCACGCGCACGAGCCGCGCCTGCGGAAACCGCCGCGCCGCCTCCTCCGCGAGCGACAGGGGCAGGGTGTCCTCCTTCTCGCCCCACACCAGCAGCACCGGCGCCTTCACCTCGGCCAGCCGCTCCCGCCGGTGGAACAGCGGCCCCACGACGGGCACCAGCGTGTTGAACGCCCGCGTCCCCGCGTCCCGGCCTCCGGGCACCGCCATCAGCTCGTACCCCAGC
>NZ_JABBJJ010000009.1 GCF_012933655.1 Pyxidicoccus fallax
CCCTGAGTGCTACCCGCCACCGGCACGCCACCCACCGCCACCACCTCGTTCCGCCCCTCCGCCGGCTTGCCGTCCGCCTTCTTGCTCGCCGCCTCGGCCTGCTGCCGGACCAACTCGCGCGCCCTCGCCGCCACCTTCGGGTTGGGAGCCAGGATCATGAACATCTGCCGCCCCTCCATCCGGGGCGCCTGCTCCACCACCGCCACTTCCTTCAGGTCCTTCGTCACGTCGTCCAGGATGGCGCTGCCCAGTTCCTTGTGCGTGATTTCGCGCCCGCGGAACGTGATGGTCACCTTCGCCTTGTTGCCCTCTTCCAGGAAGCGGCGGACGTTGCGGACCTTGAACTCGTAGTCGTGTTCCTCCGTCTTCGGGCGGAGCTTCACCTCCTTGAGGTGAACCACGACCTGCTTCTTCTTCGCTTCGGAGGCCTTCTTCTTCTCCTCGTACTTGAACTTGCCGTAGTCCATGATCTTGCAGACCGGCGGCTTCGCCATCGGGCTGACCTCGACGAGGTCCATCCCCTCTGACTGAGCGCGTTCCAGCGCTGCTTCGATCGGCAATACGCCAAGCTGCTCGCCCCCCGGGCCTACGACCCGGACCTCACGAGCACGGATTCGACGGTTCGTTCTCTGGTCGCGAACGATTGGAGAATCCTCCGAAGGGCCGGCACCATATCCAGGTGCGACCCGGAGTCAAGACCCGTCCGGCACTCAGCGGCCGGGTCTGACCTCCCGTTCACGTCACGGCAGGGCGGCCTCCTTCGCCAGGAGGGCCTCGAAGTCCGCCAGCTTCATGGACTTCAGGTCCTCGCCGCCGTACCGGCGCGGCGCCACCGCGCCCGCCTCCACCTCGTTGTCGCCCACCACCAGGGTGAAGGGGACCTTCTGGAGCTGGGCCTCGCGAATCTTCGCGTTGAGCGTCATGCCGCGCTCGTCCAGCTCCACCCGGTAGCCCTTGGCGCGCAGGTCGTCCCGCACCTTCCGGGCGTAGTCCAGCTGACGGTCCGCCACGGTGACGAGCGTCGCCTGCACCGGAGAGAGCCACGCCGGGAAGGCGCCGGCGAAGTGCTCGATGAGGATGGCGGTGAAGCGCTCGAAGGAGCCGAAGATGGCGCGGTGGAGCACCACGGGGCGGTGCTCGGCGTTGTCCTCGCCCACGTACGTCAGGTCGAAGCGCTCCGGGGCCAGGTAGTCCAGCTGCATGGTGCCCAGCTGCCACCGGCGGCCGATGCTGTCCGACACCGCGAAGTCGATCTTCGGGCCGTAGAAGGCGCCGTCACCCGGGGCCAGCTCGTACGGGAGGCCCAGCGACTCGAGCGCCGCCTTGAGGCCACCCTCGGCGCGGTCCCACAGGGAGTCGTCCCCCAGCCGCTGCTCGGGGCGCGTGGACAGCTTCACCGCGTAGGTGAGGCCCACCGCCTTGTAGACGCGGTCCAGCAGCTTCACGAAGCGCCGCACCTCGTCGGTGATCTGGCTCTCCATGCAGTAGATGTGCGCGTCGTCCTGGGCGAACTGGCGCACGCGCGTGAGGCCGCCGAGCGAACCCGCCGCCTCGTTGCGGTGCAGCACGTCCTGCGTGTGGAAGCGCAGCGGCAAGTCTCTGTAGCTGTGCTTCTTGAAGCCGTAGAACAGGTGGTGCGACGGGCAGTTCATCGGCTTGAGGGAGAAGTCATGCTCGCCGGACTCGCTGTCGAGCACGAGGAACATGTTCTCCTTGTACTTGCCCCAGTGGCCGCTGGTCTCCCACAGCCCCTTGTTGAACATCAGGGGCGTCTTGATCTCCACGTAGCCGTCCTCGGCCGTGAGATTGCGCATCCAGTCGGAGAGCGTCTGGTAGAGCGCGGTGCCCTTGGGCGTCCAGAAGGCGGCGCCCGGCGCGTACGGGTGGAAGTGGAAGAGGTCCAGTTCCTTGCCCAGCTTGCGGTGGTCGCGCTTCTTCGCCTCTTCAATCCGCGTCAGGTACTCCTGCAGCGCCTTCTTGTCGAAGAAGGCCGTGCCGTAGACGCGCTGGAGCATCGGGTTGCGGTGGTCGCCACGCCAGTAGGCGCCGCTGGACGAGAGGATCTTGATGACGCCGATCTTCCCGGTGCTCGGGGCGTGGGGTCCCAGGCAGAAGTCCACCCAGTCGCCGTGCTTGTAGAGGGTGAGCGTCTTGGCGCCCTTGGCGGCGATGTCCTTGACGATCTCCACCTTGAACTTCTCGCCCTTCTCCTCGAAGAGGCGCACGGCCTCGTCCATGGAGATTTCCGTGCGGACGAAGGGGAGGTCCTGCTTCAGCTCGTTGTTGGCCTCGGCCTCGATCTTCTCCAGGTCCTCGGGCGTGAAGGGCTTCTCGCGGAAGAAGTCGTAGTAGAAGCCCTCCTCCGTCGCCGGGCCGATGGTCACCTGGGTGCCGGGGAACAGGCGCTGCACGGCGCTGGCCACCACGTGGGCGGCGTCGTGGCGGATGAGCTCCAGGGCTTCGGGGCTCTTCGGCGTGAAGATCTGGAGCTTCGCGTCCTCTTCGAGCTTCCGGGCCAGGTCCATGTCCTGGCCGTTCACCCGGGCGAACAGGGCGGCCTTGGCCAGGCCCGCCCCGATGCTCTCACGCACGAAGTCCGCGATGGTGGTGCCCCGGGCGGTCTGCTTCTGGCTGCCGTCGGGGAGCGTCACCGTGATCATGTCGGACATGCGAGACCTCAGGAAAAAAAGCGGGCGGCAGGCTCTTGAGAAGCCGTGCCGCCCGCTGGATGAATCTTCTACTGTTGGGTCGTAGTGGGATCGAACCACTGACCCCTACCGTGTCAAGGTAGTGCTCTACCGCTGAGCTAACGACCCGTTGCTGCCGAAGTGCGGCGGGAATAGCAGCGGGCTCCCGCGACTGTCAAGCAAACACGTCGGACCCCTCACCTCTTCCCTTCCAGCAACACGCGGACCCGCGCCATCACCGCGTCGAACATGGCCGGGGTGAGGCGGCCCGTCTGCGTGTTCTGCTGGCTGACGTGGTAGCAGCCCATGAGCGTCCGCCCGCCCGGCAGGAGCACCTCGGCCCCGTGGCCGAAGGCGGGCCGGGGCGAGGCGAGCTCCACCCCGGAGCGCTCCAGCGAGGAGAGCGCGGCGTTCCAGCCGATGGCCCCCAGCGCGAGCAGCACCCGGCCGGGCAGCAGGGACATCTCCCGGTCCAGGAAGGGGGCGCACCGGGCCAGCTCCTCCGGTAGCGGCTTGTTGTCCGGCGGGGCACAGCGGGCCGCGGCCACGATGAAGGCGTCCTTCAGGATGAGCCCGTCCTCGCGGTGCTCACTGGTCGGCTGGTTGGCGAAGCCGGCACGATGCAGCCCGGCGAAGAGGAAGTCCCCGGAACGGTCTCCCGTGAACACCCTCCCCGTCCTGTTGGCCCCGTGTGCCGCCGGCGCCAGCCCCACGATGATGAGCCGCGCCTTCGGGTCTCCGAAGCCCGGCACCGGCCGGCCCCAGTAGTTCCAGTCGCGGTACGCCCGGCGCTTCACGCGCGCCACCTCCTCGCGCCACTCCACCAGCCGCGGGCAGGCCCGGCAGTCCACGATTTCCTTGTGCAGCTTCTCCAGCTTCGTCACCGCGTGCTCCCGTCGCCTCGCACGGCCGCCTCGAGCCGCTCCACCCACCGGCGCGCGTTCGCCAGCGCCGCCGGGTCCGCGCCCACGTCCAGCTCCAGCTCGGAGTCCGGTGCCCGACTGAACAGCGCCACCAGGGCCGCGTCGTCCGGCGCACCCGACACCCGGACCCGCCTCGTCATTCCGCAGGGTGGCCCATCCACGGGTGCACCCATGTCCACGCGCAGTGCGACCCGCGAGCGGGCGGCTCGCAGGAGGCCTGGGAGGACCTCCTCCTCGACGCACGGCCGGGGCCTGGGCGCGGCTTCGGAGGCAGAGGCTTCCGCGCGCTCGCCCCGAGGTCCTGGAGAGAGGCTCCCTGCTGCCTGGGCGACTCCCGCCACCCCAGCCAGGGCGAGCACCTTGGTCCCAGGCAGCTGCGCCAGCTCGCCCCACCCGGCCAGTGTCGCGTCCGCTTCGCCCGGCAACCACGTCACCCGGGCGGGCCGGAGCGCGGCCACCTTCCGGGCCACCTCCGTGTCCAGCGGCCCCCGCACCTCCACGGCCACCCGACGCGGGCCCAGCCGGGAGTGCCAACCAACACCCTTGCCCAGCGACTCCGACCCCACCCACACCCCGGCGCGCGGCGCCCGGCGGAACTGGTCCGCATGGGCCTCCAGCAGCGGAGGACGGAAGAGGACATAGGCCTCGGGGAAGAGCGCCACCGCCTCCACCGTGGAGTCGCGCAGCATGTTGGAGCGCGTGCGCAGCCACAGCACCGTGCCGCTACCGGCCAATGCGCGCAGCGTGTCCGCGTCCACCGACTCGTCCACCACCAGGTGGAGCCGGTAGCCCGGGAGCGTCAGCCCCGAGGGCCCCGGCTCGGACGGCGCCTGCGCCAGCAGCGCCGCCAGCAACACCGCCACGGCCGTCACGGCGAGGAGGCCTCTCCCGTGTACATCGACGTGCGGCGGTAGCGCTGAATCACCACGCGCAGCACCACCTTGAGGATGGCCGCCACCGGCACCGCCAGGAGGATGCCCACGAAGCCGAACAGCTCGCCGAACGCGAGGATGGCGATGATGACCGCCACCGGCGACAGGCCCACCTTCTCACCGACGATGCGCGGGGTGATGACGAGCCCCTCCAGCATCTGCCCGACGACGAAGGTCCCCGCCACCACGGCAATCTGCCACGGCCCCTGCCAGGACAGCATCAGCCCCACCAGCGACAGCAGGATGCCCACGCCCGTGCCCAGGTACGGCACCATGTTGCCGAACCCGGCAATCACGCCGATGACGATGGCCATGTCGATGCGGCCCATCGACAACCCCGCCGCGTAGATGACCGACAGCACCGCGCCCACCGTGAGCTGCCCGCGCACGAAGGCGGAGAGCACCTCGTCCACCTCCAGGAAGCGCCGGCTGATCAACGCCACCGAGCGCCGGGGCAGCAGGTCCTTCACCATGCCCGTCAGCCGCGGGTAGTCCTGCAGGAAGAAGAAGGCCAGCACCGGCACCACCGTGAGGCCCAGCAGCGTCGCCACGAAACGCGCCGTGTTGCCCGCGAAGCTCGCGAGGATTCGCGCCGCCGCGGGCCCCGCGCTCTGCACCAGGTCCGACGCCTGCTGCCCCAGCTCGGCGGCGCGCTGCCGCACCAGGTCCGGCAGCGACCGGCCCAGGAGCGCCTCCACCCGTGGCACCACCTCGCTGCTCGCCCGGCTGAAGAAGTGCGGCAGCTTCGCCGCCTCATCCCGGAACACCGGGATGAGGTACAGCACCGCGCCCACCATCAGCAGCGTGCCGGCCACGAAGACCACCGTCGTGCCCCAGGTGCGGTCGAGCCCCTGCTTCTCCAGAGACGTCACCGCCGGGTTGAAGATATAGGCCCCCGCCAGCGCCAGCAGCACCGGCACCGCCACCCCGCCGAACACGGAGAGCAGCGCGAACACCAGCGCCAGCGAGCCCACCATCACCGCGGACCACCACAGGTCGATGCGACGCGCCTCCACCTCCGTCAGCCCGACCTCCGGCACGGCGGGAGCAACGCTTCCCGACGGCGGAGCGCTCGGCTGCCCGGCTGGCCCTGGGACGGCGGAGGCCCCCGGTGCCGCCACCGCGTGGAGCACGGGCTCGGGGTGGGCGGAAGGCCTGGCGGCGGGAGTCACCGTGGGGCGGGCAGCGGCTTTCTTACGGCGTCCGATGGCGTTCTCCTCTTCTGCGTCGGATCGGGCTACGGCTTCTTCAAGCCCTGATTTCGTTTCACGAAAATACCGAATTCGTCGTCGCGACGCTTCGGGTCCACCCGGGTCACCGGGCCTACACGCTTGCCTACTTCAATCTGACGGTCCTTCTGGAGCTCGCGGACGATCTCCTCCCACTCCTCCACCGAGACCTCCCGGGGAGGGGGAACCTCCACGCGCTCACCCGGCTTCGGCACCGGGCCTGGACTCCCTCCGGGCCGAGGCGGCACCCGGGCCGCCACCCGCACCAGCCCCGAATACACCTGCACCACGGTGCTCGGCGACAGCGCGCCCGCGACGGCCGGCGGGGCCACGTCCACGCGCAGCGTGGTGCCGCGCACGCCCGCCACCGCGCGGTCCGTCTTCACCTCGAACTTCGCCTGCGAGCCCGACAGCGCCTTCTTCACCGAGGCCCACACCTTGCCCAGCCTGAGGGAGCCCACGAAGCCCTTGCGCTCCTGGCCCGCGAACTCCGCCTCGGTGATGACCAGCTGGCTGTCCGCGCTCAGCATCAACACGCTGCCGTCGTTGAGCACCAGCTTCACGCCGGACTTCGCGTCCACGTCCAGCGTGTCCTTCTGCTCGATTTCCACGCCGGGTTGGAGCGGCTGCCGCTCGGCGCCCTCGGGCGTGCGCCAGGCCGAGCCCTCCACCGTCTCCACCCGGCCCACCGACGCCGCCGCGAGCCCCGGCACGCACAGCACCACCAACGCCGCCAGCACCGCCTTCGGACACCACCTGTCCCGTCGCATCACGGAGTCCCTCCGCCAGGGGCCGCCGCGGACCGGAGCTGGATGGTCAGTCTCGCCCGGGCCCCGCTGGGCTCGTAGTACGTCGTGTACGGCCAGAAGCCCTGCTTCTTCACCTCGATGTGATGCAGCCCCGCGCCCACCCGCAGCGACTTCGGCGAGCCCGAGAAGTCGCTGCACAGCCCCTGCAGCACGCCGTCCAGGTACACCTCCGCGTCCTGCGGCTCGCAGCGCAGCGCCAGGTTCCCGCTCGGCGTCTCCGCGCCCGCCATCAGCTCGCGCGCCCGCGCCAGGGTCTCCGGCTCCCGCTCGCGTCCCGCGCAGCCGGATGCCACCAGCGCCACTGCCAGCCACGCTCCACGCATCAGGGGGCCAGCGTCAGCTCGACGGTGTTGCTCGTCACGCCCGTCACGCTGGCCTTCGGGGGAGCCTTGCCGCCGAACGCCTCCGCGAGCTTCTTCTGGAACGCCTTCTCGCCGAGCGTCTCCGCCAGCGTCTCCGTGCTGCCCTGGTAGCGCAGGTCGAACTGGATCTCCTCCTTCGCGAAGTGGCCCTGCTTCACCTCGCTCACGCCGGTCAGCGCCCGCGTCAGCACGGTCTTGAAGGTCTTCACCGCGTTGTAGTCCCGCAGGCCGTGCACCTTCATCACCACCTGGGTTCCGTTCTGCTCCGCCTGCGAGAGGTGGTCGATGACGGCCTTGCGCACGTCGCCGAGGATCTTCTTCCCCCGGTGCCGGGCGATCTCGAACGACGTGCGCTCGTAGGAGATGTTCGGGTAGTTCGAGCCGCGGCTCTCGGGGCCACTGTCGAACGCGTCCGCCACGCGGGCGATCTGCGTGCCCGAGTCCGTGGCGAACACCGCGAGCTCCCACGTCCCGGAGACCAGATACAGGTCCTTGAGGTGCGCCGAGAGCGCGTCCCCATCGCGGCTCGACTTCTCGTGACGGAACGTCACCGTGCCCGTGACGATGTAGTCCGCCACCTTCAACTCCTGGATGACCTTCGCGTTCGGCGTGATGAACGACACGCCCGGGGCCACCTCCAGCTTCCCGGCCGCGAAGGACGGGTCGATGATCCGCCAGCCATCGTTCCGGAACGCCTCCGTGAGCACCTGCGTCAGCACCGAGCTGCTGGTGATGACCTTGTCCGGAGTGATGGCCTGCTCTTGCAGGACGATGAGCAACCGGCTGTTGCCCAGCCGCCCGATGAGCGCCCGCACCGCCTGGAGGTCCTTGTCGAGCTGGGCCGTGCCCACCTCCGCGCGGACCCTCACCTTCGCCACCCCGCCCTCTTCCTTGCGCTCCAGCACCTCGTGCGTCCGCACGTAGCCGGCGCTGTGCGTGAGGATGCGGTCGTGGATGAGTTGGCTGTTGGCCGTGAGCGTGTCCGAGGACACGAGCACTCCGGCCACCTGCTCCACCGCCTCGCGCAGGGCGGCGGCCTTCGCATCGGCGAACGCCTTGTCCCGGTTGTCGTCCACGATGGCCGCCTCGCCGGTGACCTCCTTCACGACGGTGGCGGGCGGAGGGGCCGCGGCGAACGCCACGGACGCCAGCAGCAGGGACACCGCGGTCAGCTTCAGGGACCTCGCCATGGCGATGCCTTTTGTCAGGGAACTACTGCGTGACGATGACGACCCGGCCCTCGGCCAGGAAGCGCGTGTTCGCCTCGGCCAGCGCCTTCGCGTCATCCGAGGAGAGCACCAGGTCCGAGCCCTTCAGGCCCGTGGCCTTCACCACCAGCGGCTTCTCGCCCACCAGCGTGGCCTTCTTCGCCGCCTCCAGGCTGTTGAACCAGGCCGCGACACCCGTGGCCGCGCGGCTCTCCGCCGACAGCGCCGCCGCGCCGTAGAGCGCCTTGCCCGCGCCATCCAGCAGGCGGGGTGCCAGCACCGGCTTCGCTCCCAGGCCGCGCGCATCCACGACGAGGCCCGTGTACTTCGGCGCCCCCTCGGAGTTGAGGAGAATGGTCGCGTCCGGCGCGGGAGCCACCAGCGACGCGGTGATGGCCGCCAGCGGCACCTCCACGTCCATCTCCACGCCGCTGTCCGAGAAGTACCGCTTGGCCACGACCTTGAAGCCGCGGATGGCGCCCTCCACGCGGCCCCGGACCTCGTCGCGGGCCATCTCGTCCGCCACGGTGCGGCCCGCGCTGAGCTGGATGCCCTTCACCTGCTCCAGGAGGTTGCGGAACGCGTCCAGCTTCGCGGCCCGCTCCGCGCCGAGTCGCGCCTGCGCGGGATTGGCCGCCTTCAGGTCCGGCGCTCCAGCGCCCGTGGCGCGAAGCACCTGCCCTTCCCAGTTGACGCCCGGCAACGCGGAGCGTGCCACCTCCGCCGCGGCGGGTGCCGGGGCCTTCGCTTCCTTGCCCTGGCCCAGCGCCGTCAGCGGCACGGCCAGCAACATCCCCCACAGCGAACGCCTCACGGGAACTCCTCCAGCCCTCACCCGACGTCGCGGGTAGTCACGGGACAGAATGATCCGCAATTCAAGGAGCCCGCTTCCAATGAAGTCAAGGCGCCCCGCGGAAGGCGCCGCGACGCGTCAGTTCTCCCGGCTGCTCTCCTGCCCGTGTCGGTCGACGTAGGCGTCGATCATCCGACGGTGACGCTCGGTGAGCAGCGTGAAGCGCACGCCCGAGCGCTCGCGCTTCGTGTTCGCCGCCTCCACCCACTCACGCACCACCTCGCCCTCGGCGTAGATGATCTCCTCCGAGCCGGGGAGCTGGAACTGGAGGCCCACGCGCTTCGCCTCGTGCTGGGGCTCGAGCAGGCGAGCAAGGCTCAGCCCTTCCTGGCTGATGTCCGCGGCCCGCGACATGTACGGCACGCCACCCATGTACTTGTTCAGGTAGATGTCGAGGGGCGCCCGCCTGGCCTTCCGCTTGTCGCTCATCGCTTCGTCTCCAGTGGTGCAACAGGCTGCTTCGGGGGTGATGCAGCCTGGACTCAGGGTAGAGGCGCGCGATGAACGCGCAAGAAAACGACCGGGTCCTGGCAGGGTAGGCCGCGAAGCGAACGCCGACTGTGCTTTCTCGCTGCATTCTTCGCGCTGGCTTGCACGGACGGCCGCCCTCGCCGTAATGCTGCGGCCCTTCAGTTCACCGGTTCCCGTGAAAGGCGGAAGCATGCGAACGATGTGGATGTCGGCCCTGGTGCTGGCGCTCGGCGCCTCCGTGGCCCAGGCGCAGACCTCGAAGCCCGCGACGAAGCCCGCGGCCAAGGCGCCTCCGGCGGCGACGACGGCTCCGGCCGCGCCCCCCGACCTCTCCTCCGAGGACGCGAAGACCATCTACGCCCTCGGCGTCTCCGTGGGCCGGGACCTCTCCGGCTTCGCGCTCACCCCCGAGGAGGTGCAGCTCCTCCAGCGCGGCATCGCGGACAGCATCGCCGGCACCGCGCCCGCGGTGGACGCGAAGGAGTACGGGCCGAAGATTCAAGCGTTCGCGAAGGCCCGGCAGGCCCAGGCCAACACCGCCGCGCTGGAGCGCGCCGCGAAGGCGCCCGGCGCCACGAAGCTCTCCTCCGGCGTCATCTACCTGGAGACGCAGGCCGGCACCGGCAAGAGCCCCCGCGCCACCGACACCGTCAAGGTCCACTACGAGGGCCGGCTGGTGGACGGCACCGTGTTCGACAGCTCGGCCAAGCGCGGCATCCCCGTGGAGTTCCCCCTCAACGGCGTCATCCCCTGCTGGACCCAGGGCGTCGCGAAGATGAAGGTGGGCGGCAAGGCGCAGCTCACCTGCCCCGGCAACACCGCCTACGGCGAGCGCCCGCCCCCGGGCTCGCGCATCCCGCCCAACGCCGTGCTCATCTTCGACGTGGAGCTGGTGGACATCCCCGGCGATACGTCCAAGGCGCCGTAGCGTCCTGCTTCACTCCGGGGCTCCACGAGACGGGAGCCCCGGACCCGGCCACGGCCTACTGCTTCAGCGCCGCTTCCGTGGCGCGTAGCAGCGGCTCCGCGCTCACCGGCGCGCCCGTGGCGTGCATCATCCACTGGTCGGGCGTCACCGCGCCGTGCGTGGCCATCCGCTCGAACTCCGCGCCCAGCGGGCCCTTGCGGTGCAGGTGCTCTTCAATCTGGAACGCGATGAGGTGCCCCAGCGGATAGTCCGGCAGGTAGAGCGGGTAGCTGATCATGTGGCTGTAGATGCCCAGCAGCGGCGTGCCCTCGCGGCCCAGCACCGGCGCGTAGTAGCGGTTCCACACGTCACGCGAGATGGCCACCACCGCGTCGCGCAGCTCCGCCGGCTTCGCGTCCGGGTGCTCGTACATCCAGTGCCACACCGCCATGTCCACCAGCGCCACGCCGGCGATTTCCCACGTCTGCCAGAAGTCGTTGAGCACCCGCTCGCGCTCGGCCACGGCGTCCGGCTTGCCCAGGCCCAGCAGCTCCAAATCTCGCGCCTGGAACACGAAGGCCAGCGCCTCCGTGAAGGCGTTGTTGGGCACGCCCGCCAGCAGCGTGTGGTCCACCGAGTAGAGGCTGAACACCTGCTCCACGTTGTGCCCCAGCTCGTGCACGGCGATGTTGTAGCCCTTGTAGTTCATGCCCCCCTTCTCCACGCGCGTGCGCAGGCGCGGGAAGTCTCCGCGCCGCATCGCCTGCTGCGCGTGGCCCGCGCCGCGCGAGGCATCCACCTGGATGCGCGCCGCCAGCCACTCCGCCTTCGCGCGCGTGAAGCCCAGGCCCAGGAGGATGCGGGGCATGTCCTTCGCGAAGGCCTCCGCCGTGGGGTAGCGCTTGCGCGTCAGCGCATCCAGCTCGGACTCCGGCCGCTTCCCTCCCGGCTTGAAGCCCGGGTACCAGAGGTCCTGCGGCTCCAGCTTCCGGCCCAGCCGCGCTTCCATCAGCTTCGCCACCCGGGGCACCAGCGGTGACTCCAGCACCTGCGTGAGCAGCGCCTTCACGCGCTCCTCCGGCAGCTCGCGCGCCAGCTCGAAGGCGCGGGCAATGCGCGTGGGCGCCACCGGCACGTACGGGTCCGCCTTGCGCGCCGCGTGGAAGGTGGCCAGCAGCCGCGCGTAGCGCGTGTCCGGCTCCGAGGCCGCGTCCGCCGTCACCTCGCGCTTCGGCGCGTCCTCCTCCACCGTCTCCGGCGGCGCCGCCTTCACCGTGTTGGTGAACGGATCCCAATCCACCCGCGGGTTGTCGATGACGGCCGCGGGAATCGTCTGGGTGACGATGCGCTCCATCACCTGGAGGATGAGCCGCTGCTTCACCAGCCCGTTCGGGTCGGCGTAGTCCCCCTTCAGCTCGTCGCGCAGGTTCCAGTGGCTGATGAGCCGCAGCCCCTTGGGGAAGGGCCGGTTGCCGGCCGCGTCCACCAGGTGGTGCATCCAGATGTTGTACTCGGCGATGTAGAGGTTCGCCGCGGCGATGGCCCGCGAGGACTCCTGCTCGACTTCCGCGGGCACGCGCCGGTTGAAGCGCGAGGTCAGCCGCGCCTCCGCCCACTGGCGCCGCGTCCACGTCGGGCCCTGCTCCATGCGCTCGGCCAGCGTGGTGAGCGGGAAGTTGAGCAGCACCACGAAGCCCACCTTCGCGCGGAACAGGTCCGACGTGACGTTGGAGGACGGGTCATACGCCGCCAGCAGCGGCTCCACTGTCAGCAGCGGCCCCAGGTCCAGGTCCGTGTACCAGTTCAGCTCGCGGCCCAGCTCGTTCATGTGGCCGTCGAGCTGCTCGAACAGCCGCTCCAGCCGCGCGAAGGTGGCGTCCAGCACCTTCGGGTCGGTGATGAACTGCTCGTGGATGAACGCCGCCACGTCGCCGTCCTCCGGCCGCCACTGCGCGAGCACCTGGTCCACGCCCCGCTCGATGCGGGCCCGCTGGGCTTCGCCGTGCTTGGACACCAGGGCGGACTTCAGGGCGGCGACATCCACGAGCTCCGACATGGGACGGGACTCCTTCGGGGCGGACTCGGACGGGCGCGCCTGCGTCGAGGCGGGAGACGGCTGGCCCTCGCTCGACTCCCGGACCACGGCGGTCTGGGAGGAGCAGCCGAGCATGGCCAGCAGCGGCAGCAAGCGGGCGCGCGAGGCCCGGGGCTTCATCGGGGAGGACACGGTGGGGGCTCCAGAAAAAACGAAGGGTCCGACCCACGGATGGGCCGGACCCTCATGATGCATCAGGAAGACGTTCGAACGACGTTCGCGTCAGGCCGCGCGGACGTTCTGCGCCTGCAAGCCCTTGGGGCCGCGGGTGACCTCGAACTCCACCTTCTGGCCCTCGGCCAGGGTGCGGAAGCCATCCATGTTGATGGCGGTGTGGTGGCAGAACACGTCCTCACCACCGCCGTCCTGGGTGATGAAGCCGAAGCCCTTCGCATCGTTGAACCACTTCACGGTACCAGTTGCCATTTGCTCTCTTCTTCTTTCGTCACGGACGCGAAAATCCGTCGTCCGGTCCTACCGAGCGAACCCGCCAAGACCCACGCAATTTATGCGCGGGTCGTGGGGGGAGTCCACCCAAGAGCGTCACCACCCGCACTTCTGGCCCTTGTTCTGCGTCTGGAGCCAGGTGCGCAGGGGGGCGAAGTAGTCCAGCAACGGGGTTGCATCGATGTCGCGGGTGCCCGTCATGGCCTGGAGCGCGTCCGGCCACGGCTTGCTGGCACCCAGCTCCAGCACGGCCTGGAGCCGCTTGCCGGCCTCCTTGTTCCCATAGATGGAGCACTCGTGCAGGGGGCCCTTGAAGCCGGCTGCCTCACACATGGCCTTGTGGAACTGGAACTGGAGGATGCGGGCGAGGAAGTACCGGGTGTACGGGACGTTGGCGGGCACGTGGTACTTGGCGCCCGGGTCGAAGTCCGCCTCGGAGCGCGCCACCGGGGCGGCCACGCCCTGGTACTTCTCACGCAGCGTCCACCAGGACTTGTTGTAGTCCGCCGGCTGGATGCGGCCGGAGAAGACCTCCCAGCGCCACTGGTCCACGAGCAGGCCGAACGGCAGGAAGGCCACCTTCTCCAGCGCGTCCTTGAGCTGGAGGTTGATGAGGTTCTTGTCGTTCTTCGGCACCGACTTCAGCAGGCCCACCTGCTGCAGGTACGCGGGGGTGATGCTCAGCGTGAGGGCGTCGCCGATGGCCTCGTGGAAGCCGTCGTTGGCGCCGGACTGATAGAGCACCGGCAGCGTGTAGTAGTACGTGTAGTAGTAGTTGTGGCCCAGCTCGTGGTGGATGGTGATGAGCTCCTCCTCGGTGGGCTTGATGCACATCTTGATGCGCAGGTCGTTCTCGTAGGTCACGTCCCACGCGCTGGCGTGGCAGACGACCTCACGGTCCCTGGGCTTGGTGAACTGCGAGCGCTCGAAGAAGGTCTGCGGCAGCTCCTTCAGGCCCAGCGAGGTGAAGAACTTCTCACCCAGCTTCACCATGCGCATGGCGTCGTAGCCCTGCTTCTTCAGCTCGGCGTCCACGTCCAGGCTGGCCTGGCCGGGGAAGGGCTCCACCAGCGGGTAGATGTTGTTCCACTCCTGGGCCCACATGTTGCCGAGCAGGTGCGCAGGAATGGGCTTGCCGGCGGGAACCTTGTCCTCGCCGTACTGCTTCGCGAGGCGGCCGCGCACGTAGCAGTGCAGCTCGTCGTAGAGGGGCTTCACCTGGCCCCACAGGCGCTGGGCCTCCTTCTCGAAGTCGGCGGCCGGCATGTCGTACGCCGAGCGCCACAGCGTGCCCAGGTCGTTGAAGCCGATGTCCTTGGCGCCCTCGTTGGAGATGTTCACCAGGCGCTCGTACAGCGGGCGCATGGGGCGCGAGGTGGAGTGCCAGCCCTGCCACGCGTCCAGCAGCTCGTCATACTTGCGGCTCTCCGCCATGACGTCGGACAGCTCCTGCAGGTCGCGGCACTTGCCCTTGCCGTCCGCGCCGCAGTACTTGCCCTTGCCGTACATGCCGTCCAGCTTCGCGGCGACGGCGGCCAGCTCCGAGCGCTTCTCCGCCTCGGAGGGCGCCGGCAGCGTCTGCGACACCTTGAGCAGGTGCAGCATGCGCGCGGTGTCCGCGTCGAGCTGCAGGCCGTCGAAGCGGCGCGCTCCCTTTACCGCGCCGTTGACGTACGCCAGCACCTCTTCGTTGACGTAGGCGGCGTTCCGCTCGGTGTCGTCGGTGATGTACGTGTTCTTGATCCACTCGGCGGTGGCCTGCTTCGTCCACAGCCGCTTGAGGTCGGCGTTGACCTTGGCGACGAACTGCTTCGCCTCTTCGGGAGTGGCCTGGGAGGTAGCGGCCTGGGCCTGGGGCGCGGACGCACCGGTGGTGGCCGGGGTCTCACGCGTCACTTGCGAATCCTGGGCACAGCCGCCCAGGAAGGCGGGCAGCGCCACGGCCGCGAGGGCCGTGCGCAGCAGGGGGTGCAGGGGGAGTTTCCGGTTCATGGGGGCGGACCGTAGAAGAAGCGCCGCCCGATGGCATCCCGAAAGTGGCCCTCAGGGAGCCGCCGCGCCCTGCCCTTTCACCTGCTGACGCTTCACGCCAAGCTGACGCAGGGCGAAAAGAGCGCGGTCCTTCTCCTTCGCCTCCAGCATGAAGTCCGCGGGCCCCACCAGCGCGGACACCATGGCGCGGAAGTCCGCCGGGTCCACGAAGTCCGAGTGCGCTCCGGGCCGCCCGTCCGCCTTCTGGCTGGCCAGGTGGAACTTGGGCCGCAGGTCCAGCGCCGTCCACGTGGCGGCGGCCTCGCGCACCAGCTCCTTCAGCGACATCTCCGGGTCCGACGGCAGCACGGCGTTGTGCAGGTTGTCGCCCACCATGGGCACGCCGTGCTCGCGCGCCAGCGGCAGCACCTCGCGCGCGCTCCACACCTTGTCGTCGTGCTCGATGGTGATGCGGTTGCGCAGGTCCTCCGGCATCTCGTCCAGGAAGCGGTGCGCGGCGGCCAGCGCCTCCTCGCGCGTCGGCGCGGCGCCGCCCACGTGCAGCACCACGCGGGCCTCGGGTCCCGCCTCCAGCAGGTCCAGCACGCGGGCGCCGTAGCGCAGCTCCACCAGCGCGGCCTCGCGCACGTGCGGGTGGCGCGAGGACAGCGAGGCCCCCGCGGGTGACGGGTGCATGGACAGCCGCTGATTGGAACGCCGGGCGATGCGCGCCAGATGGTCGAACGTCTTCGCGAAGGTCTTCCACCACGTCAGCGTGTTCACCTTGTGCGACGCGAAGGGCACCAGCGACGAGCCGATGCGGAACACCTCGATGCCGCGCGCCTCGTTGAAGAGGAGGATCTGCTCCAGCTCCTCCAGGTTCTGCGCGGTGAGCGCCTCCAGTCGCTGCGGGGTGGCGGTGGCGAGGCGGCACGTGTGGCTGGCGCCCACGCCCAGTGTCAGGCAGTTGGCCACGTAGCCCAGTCGATAGGTGGTGAGGCCTTCCATGCTCTTGAGATTCGGCATGACAGGGGCCGTCTCACACGAGGCCGACATCGCACGTGAGCCCGGCCGTACTCCTTGCGGGCACTCCGGCCCCACCCTCCCCCGAGCCCGGCCGGCGTTACAGCTTCGAACCATGCTGCTGGGACACACGAAGGACCCGAACTGGCCCGCGCCCGAGCAGGCGCTGGCCGAGGCCCGCCAATTCCTCCAGGAGCAGCGCGGAAAGCGGGTGCTGGTGGCGCCGCACACCGACGTGGATGGGCTCACCTCGGGTGTGCTCGCGCTGAAGGCGCTGGAGTCGGTGGGCGCCCGTCCGCTGGCACGGGTGCCCGGCAAGGGAGAGCACGCTCACTCGCCAGCGTTCCAGGAGCGGCTGCGCTCCGGCGTGTGGGACGCGCTGGTGGTGCTCGACATGGGCAGCCGCGGGGAGCCCATCGTCCCGGGGCTGCCCACGCTGGTGGTGGACCACCACCTGTCCGACGTCTTCCCGCCCGGCGCGCGGGTGCTCACCGCGAACGGGCACGAGCCCATCGCCAACAGCAGCCTGCTGACGTACGTGCTGGTGTCTCCGCTGGTGGTGCCCGGCCCGCTGGAGTGGCTGGCAGTGATGGGGACGGTGGCGGACCTGGGAGCAACGGCGCCCATGCCGTTCCTCAAGGACGCGCTCAAGCGCGCGGGGCGCAAGGCGGTGACGGAGGCGGTGGCGCTGCTGAACGCGGCGCGGCGCTCGTCGCGCTTCGCCGCCCCGCAGGCGCTGGAGGTGCTGCTGCGCGCCGGCAGCGCCGCCGACATCGCGGAGGGCCGCGTGCCCGGCGTGGACACGCTGCGCGACTGTCGGCTGGAGGTGCAGTACGAAGTGGCCCGGTGCGCGAAGACGCCGCCACGCTTCGCGCGCAACGTGGCGCTGCTGCTGTTCAGTTCCGAGGCGCAGGTGCATCCGCTGGTGGCGGTGCGCTGGGCGCAGCGGCTGCCCGAGCACATCGTCATCGCCGCCAACGCGGGCTACCTGCCGGGCCGGGTGAACTTCGCCATGCGCAGCCGCGCCCCGGTGGACCTCATCGCCTGGCTGAAGGACCTGGACCTGCCGCCCATGGGGGGCGAGTTCGCCAACGGCCACGCGCGCGCCACGGGCGGAAGCCTCACGCAGGAGGACTTCCTCCGTTTCGCCGAGGCGGCGGGCTTCCCGGGGCTGCGCACCTTCGACGTGGAGCGCCGGGGCGCGTTCCCCGGTTGATGTTGCGATATGACGAGGACGTGATGACCCGTTCGCGCGTCCTCGTCCCCTCCCTCGTCGCCCTCCTCTCCCTCACCGCCTGCGGCTCCACGGACCCCGAGCCCGACCCCCAGGGCTGTGACCGGTTCGACTTCCCGCTGTCGGCCCAGACCGAGGCGCGCCACGTGAGCTCGTGCAGCAGCGACGCCTGTGGCTCGGGAGGAATCCCCACGGAGAACCCGCCGCGCTCCGGCCTGCACTGCGGCAGCGTGGCCCGGTGCGGCGTCTACACCGAGCCCGTCTCGCGCTGCCTCTACATCCACAACCTGGAGCACGGGCACGCCGTGTTCCTCTACAACTGCCCGGACGGCTGCCCCGAGGAGGTCGCCAGGCTCGAGGCCGCCGCGGCCTCGGTGCCTGCGGGTGCCAACGGCGTGCGCCGGGCGCTGGTGGCGCAGGACCCGCAGATGCCCACGCGCGTGGCCGCGATGCTGTGGCGGCGCGCGTACCTGACGGACTCGGCGGACCCGGAGGCGCTTCAGTGCCTGCTGAGGCTGCAGGACGCCGAGGCCCCGGAGCCCGGGCTGGGCTGCCCTGGACAGTGAATCCGCATCCTTCCGTGGGCATCACTGTGAGTCTTCAATCGCACGCACTTGTTGCATTGGCGGTGAGGCACAGCACTCGCTTGCGCGCCTGAACACCCGCCTGTCCTGAATCCTCACGAGCAGGTGTCCGGCGGCGGCTCATGGAGCAGGCAGGGCGGTTGGAATGTCGGCACCTGCCCCGGCGGGCGGCGTACGGGACGCCGCCCATTTGTATCCAGGGTGCCATGAGAACGTTCCTCTACCGCGCCCTCACGGCGCTGATGCTGACGTTGACTGCCCTGGCCACGGTGCCGGCCTCCGCCCAGACGGACTCGGGTGTGAAGGGGCCCGTGCCTCCGGGGCTTCCCAATCGACTGCTCATCGGTCTCTTCGAGGAGGCCGGACAGAACTGGATGCGAGACAGCGGCGTGCCCTGGGACGTGCGCTATCGCTACTTCACCAAGGGCTGGGTGGACAACTGGGGCTGGGGCCAGCGCGATGGGAGCTGGGGCGCGACCTTCATGCAGGAGTCGAAGACCCAGGGCTTCATCCCGGCCCCCGTCTTCTACCAGCTCTTCGGAGAGCCCGGCGGTGGCGAGGGCGAGTCGCTCGCGAAGGTGGGCAACGCGACGACGATGAAGAGCTACTTCAGCGACTTCAAGGTGCTGATGCAGCGCGCGAAGGAGTACGGCCAGCCCGTGCTCGTGCTCATCGAGCCGGACGCCATCGGCTTCCTCCAGCAACAGACGAACTCCACCCCGGGTACGTACGCCGCGGTAGCGGCCACCGGCCTGCCGGAGCTGGCGGGCCTGCCGAACACCGTCGCCGGCTGGAGCCTGGCCTTCCTCCAGATGCGCAAGGCCGTGGGCGCGAACAACGTCATCCTCGGCATCCACGTGTCGGCGTGGGCCAGCGGCAAGGACATCTCCGCCTTCTCGGTGACAGACCCGCTGGGGCCCGAGGTGGACAAGGTCGTCAACTTCCTCAAGCCCGCGGGCGTGGCGGCCAACGTCACCGGCACCACCTACGACGTGCTGGTGGGTGACCCGCTCGACCGTGACGCGGACTTCTACCGGCTGACGCGCGGCGAGGACCGCTGGTGGAACATGGACGACAACGCGTCCATCTCCACAAAGTCCTTCAACCGCTACGCGGAGTGGCTGCGGTTGATGAACGTCGGCACCGGCAAGCGCTGGGTGCTGTGGCAGATTCCGCTGGGCAACGCCAACCACCGCAATATCCACAACGATGGCTCCGCGAGCGCGGGCTACAAAGACAACCGGCCGGAGTACTTCTTCGGGTCGCAGGGAGACCTGCACCGGAGGAAGTTCGCCAACTCGGGCGTCATCGCGCTCCTCTTCGGCGCGGGCGCTGGCGGGCAGAGTTCCTACCAGAATGACCTCGCCAGCGATGGCCAGCCGTACATTCGCAACCGTGCCGGGGCCTTTCTGCGCGCCGGTGGCCTCACGCTGCCCGCCGCGGGCACCACCCTGCCCCTTCCGGGTAGCGGCGGGACGGATGGCGGCACCGGTGGCACCGATGCGGGGACGGACGCGGGGACCCGGGATGGCGGCGTCGATGCCGGCACGGACGCAGGGACGAGGGATGGCGGTGTCGACGCAGGGACTCGCGATGGCGGCGTCGATGCGGGCACGCGGGATGGCGGCGTCGACGCCGGTACCGACGGCGGAACTCGGGGCCCGGACGCGGGCACGGATGGCGGCACCGGCGGCGGCACGACGCGTGGCTACGGGTTCGAGTCCAGCACCGAGGGCTGGGTCGCCTCCGGGAGTGCCATCAAGGCGGTGAGCACCTCCACCACGCGGGCCTACGCGGGCACGCGTTCGCTCGCGGTGTCCTTCAGCGGCACGTCCGGCACCGGCATGGCCGTCGTTTCCAATGCCCCCGTACCGCGCGGCGCGACGGTGACCTTCCGCATCTGGATTCCCTCCGGTAGCAGCATCACCTCCATCCAGCCCTATGGCCTCGAAGGCGCGACGGCCAGCTGGCGCTTCACGGGACGCTGGACCGCCATCGGCAGCCTGACGCCCAACGCCTGGAACACGGTGACGGTGACGCTACCGTCCGCGAGCACCTCGCCGCTGTACCAACTGGGCGTGGAGCTCACCACCAGCGGAACCTGGACGGGCACGGTCTACGTCGACGGCATCTCCTGGTAGTCCGGCCGGGGGCGCGCTCCCCTGAATCAGGACATGGATGCGTCCTGCAGCGGAGCGGGCCCGCCCTGCACAGTAGGAGGGGCCTGCTGGCCCCGGCCCGCTTCCGTCGGAATGGAATCTCCATTCCGCGTGGGCCCCGCCGGCTCCCGGCCCACCATCCGGAACGGAATCTCCATTCCGGGCGGGACTGTCAGCACGGGCCGTCTCCAGGCCCACGATTCCATGCGAGGCCCTGCATGTACGTACGGGCCTCGCGGGACGACTCCCATCGGTGACGCGGTGACAGTTCCGGCGGGGCGTGGTGTTCCACGCTCCGACGCCGGAACCCGCCGGCCCGGACCTGGGAGTCGAGAGCATGGATGCGAAGCACCGCGCGCGCTGGTTGGGCATGTCCCTCCTCGTGGGGTTGCTCACGGGCTGTGGCCCTCAGCTGAAGGGAAGCGGCAACGTCATCGACGAGGACCGGCAGACGCCAGACTTCGCGGCCGTCGAGGTCGATGACGGCATCCAGGCCATCATCGTCGTGGACCCCACGCAGCCCCGGAAGGTGCGCATCATCGGCGACGACAACCTCGTGGAGCGGGTGCGCACGGAGGTTCGCACCGGGAATGGCACCACCCTGCGGGTCCACCTCCCCACGGATGACGCGGACGACTGGTCCTCGGACACGCCCCTGCGCGCGGAGGTGACGCTGCCCGAGCTGACGGCGCTCGTGGCCTCGGGAGCCAGTTCCGTGGAGCTGAGCGGCGCCATCACCTCCGACGCCTTCTCGCTCGAGGCCAGCGGAGCCTCCCGTATCCGGGCCGACGGGCTCGAGACGCAGGAGCTCACGCTGGTCCTCAGCGGCGCCTCCGAGGCGACCGCGCGGGGGTATGCCCACCGGGTGACGAACACGCTCTCGGGGGCGAGCCAGTTCCGCGCGCGTCAGCTCACCTCCCGCGAGGCCTCGCTGGTCGTGAGTGGCGGCAGCACGGCCGAGCTTCAGGTCTCGGACCTCCTCCTGAAAGTCACGGCATCGGGCGGCAGCGATGTCACCATCCTCGGCCGGCCCATCGTGCGCTCCCAGGAGCTCAGCGGTGGCGCGTCGCTGCGCTTCGAGTAGTCCTCAGCGCTCCGCGAGCGCCTCGTACACGGCCACGCACGCCGCGGCCACCGATAGTCCGGCCAGCCAGCCTCCGGCCACGTCGGTGAACCAGTGGCGGTCTCCCGGGAGCTGGATGAACCCGAACACGAGCGGCACCGCGAGCGCCACCGGGGCCGCGACCTGGGGCCGCACCAGTCCCTCGCGCGACAGCACGTAGGCCGCGGTGAGCGACAGCGCGGTGGGCTGCAGGGTGTGGCCGCTCGGGAAGCTGGGCTCCTCCGGGTCATTGCGTCTCGGCGGTGGCGGCCGGGATGGGAGCCACGCCTCGGAGCCCTCGGCCACGGCGGCGGCCAGCACCGACGCGAGCGCCACCGGCACTCCGGCGACCCATCCCCGCACCCGCGCCAGCAGCGCGGAAGCCGCGACGGCGCTCGGCACCAGCACGTACCACTTGCCGGGACGCTTCAGGTACTTGTGCGCCTCCTGCACCGTGCCGTTGGTGCTTTCGAGCACCTCGTCGCGCGCCTTTTCATCCACGGGATTGTCGGGACGGCGATGAACGACGCGGGCCAGCGCGGCGAAGGCGAGCCCGGTGCCGGTGGCCAGAGCGGTGGGAATGAGAGGTGTCGGACGTGTCATGGGCAGCCCTCAAGATGGGGACGCCTCCGCTCGGGCGCACGACGGCCCCCGCGCCCGCCACCGCGAACCCAGGACGCCGCCGAGCCGCTCCCCTGCCCGCTCGCCCTATCGTCTTCGAGGCGGACGCGAGGTGGCCTCGGACATCCGCCGCGCCGCGTCCTCCCGGGCCACGTCCACGAATGCGCGGAGCGCGGGGGAGACCTGCGCGCGGCTGGGGAAGTAGAGGAAGAAGCCCGACACCAGGGCCGCGAAGGGCTCCAACACCACGCGCAGTGTGCTTCGCCGTATCGCGTCCTCCACGAGCGGCTCGAAGGCATACGCGAGCCCCATGCCGGCCTCGGCCATCGTGTAAAGCAAGTCGATGTCATTGGTGATGATGGGCCCACGCACCGGGAGGCGCCAGCTCTGCTGGCCCTGCTCCAGCTCCCACTGGTAGAGCCCGCCCGTCGTCCGCGAGCGGATGCCGATGCAGTCGTGCGCCAGCAGGTCCTTCGGCTTCTCCGGCGTGCCCCGTCGCTCAAGGTACGCGGGGGAGCCCACCACGACGAACCGGCACGGACCGAATACCCGCACCTGCACCATGTCGCGCTCGATGGACTCATCCATGCGGATGCCCGCGTCGAAGCCCTCGGCCACGATGTCCACGAACCCGTCCTCGACGTTGACCTCCACCTCCAGCTTCGGGTGAAGCGCCAGCAGCCGGGGCAGCAGGGGCTTGATGATGAAGGGCACGGCGATGGTCGGCACCGTCAGCCGGACCCGGCCCGTTACCTCGCCCGGTTGCGCCGAGGCCGTCTTCAGCGCCTCGACCGCCTGGTCCACCGCCGGCCCTGCGTTCTCCAGCAGGCGGCGCCCGGCGTCCGTCAGCGACACACTGCGAGAGGTGCGGGTGAGCAGGGCGACTCCCAGGCGCTCCTCGAGCTGACGGACGGACTGGCTCAGCGCCGAGGCGGAGATGCCCAGCTCGACCGCCGCCGCCGTGAAGCTGCGCCGGCGGGCCACCGCGAGGAAGGCGTTCAGGGCATTCAGCGGGATATTGGCCATCGTGAAGAATTCCTTAAAGACCCATCCACATCCTGCCAGTTTCGAAACAAGAAGGTGGCGCGCATATCTCCTCCTCGTTCACCCCTGGAGAACACGATGCTCAAGACTCACGCCTATGCCGCCGCCTCCGTTGGAGCGCCGCTGGCCCCCTTCACCTTCGAGCAGCGCGACGTCGGCCCTCACGACGTGCTCATCGACATCCTCTACTGTGGCGTCTGCCACTCCGACATCCACCAGGCCCGCGACGAGTGGGGCGGAGCCATCTTCCCCATGGTCCCCGGCCACGAAATCGTCGGCCGCATCACGCGCGTCGGCGCCCACGTCACGAAGTTCAAGGTGGGCGACATGGCCGGCGTCGGCTGCATGGTGGACTCCTGCCGCGAGTGCGCGCCGTGCCGCGAGGACATGGAGCAGTGCTGCGAGAAGGGCATGGCGGGCACCTACAACAGCACGCTGATGGACCGGAAGACGCCGACCTACGGCGGCTACTCCACCCAGCTCGTCGTCACCGAGCGCTTCGCGCTGAAGGTCCCCGAGGGCCTGGACCCCGCCGCCGCGGCGCCGCTGCTGTGCGCCGGCATCACCACCTACTCCCCGCTGCGCCAGTGGAACTGCAAGGCGGGTGACCGCGTGGCGGTGGTGGGCCTGGGCGGGCTCGGCCACATGGCGGTGAAGCTCGCCGCGTCCATGGGCGCCGAGGTGACGGTGCTCAGCACCTCGCGCGACAAGGAGGCCGATGCCCGCCGCCTGGGCGCCAAGGGCTTCGAGGTGACCAAGGAAGAGGGAATCTTCGACAAGCTGGCCGGCCGCTTCGACCTCATCATCGACACCATCTCCGCGCCGCACGACTACAACCAGTACCTGAAGACGCTGCGCCCCCGCGGCACCATGGTCCTCCTCGGCGTCCCGCCGAAGCCGACGTCCGTGGCCGCCTTCTCCCTCATCGGCGGCAACAAGCGGCTGGTCGGCTCGATGATTGGCGGCATCGCCGAGACGCAGGAGATGCTCGACTACTGCGCCAGCAAGGGCGTCGTCTCCGACATCGAGGTCATCCCCGTCCAGCAGATCAACGAGGCCTACGAGCGAATGATGAAGGGCGATGTGCGCTACCGCTTCGTCATCGACATCGCGTCCCTCAAGAGCGCCGCCGCGCGCTAAGAGGGTCAATCCTGACAGATGGGTCTTTCCTGATTTCTCAGCCGATGGTATCTGCGCCGGGTAACACCGCTTTACCTGAGAAAACGGTCAGACACGACATGGGGCTCCCCCGGGCCCCGTGTCGCTCCATCCTGGAAGGAATCCCCCTTGAAGACCCTGCGTTTCGTCGCATCCCTGGTGCTTGCGGGAGGGCTCGCCGCGTGTGGCGGCAGCCCCTCGGACGCGTCCATCGAGACCGCCGAGCTCGCCACCGTGGAGGCGGCGCTCGACTGCGCGGCCATGAGCAAGCCGGTGTACCACCGCATCCGGCCGACCTCGGGCGACAGCCTCTACACCACCAATTCGAACGAGGCGGCCAACGCGGCCACCACCTACGGCTACACCGATGACCGCGGCGTGGCCTTCCGCGCCGCCACGGCCACCGGCACGGGGCTGTCCCCCGTCTACCGCATCTACAGCCCGAGCCGCGGCGAGCACTTCTGGACCATCGACCTGGCGGAGAAGCAGGACCTCGTCACCAACGGGGGCTTCACCACCGACGAGGGCATCGGCTTCTACGCGTCCAAGACGGCGGACCCGTGCCTCGTCCCCGTCTACCGCTACTCCAACACGACGCTGCGCAAGCACCGCTTCGCCATCACCGCGGCCGAGCGCGGCAGCCTGAGCGCCGCGGGCTGGACGGACGAGGGCATCAAGCTCTACGCCGCGCCCGTCACGACCGCGCCCGTGGACACGAAGTTCACCTTCGTCGTCATCCCGGACACGCAGAACGAGGTGGTCAGCAACTCCACGCTCATCGACCACCGGATGCAGTGGCTCGTGAACAACCGCGAGGCGCTCGACATCCGCTTCGTCATGCAGACCGGTGACCTGATGAACTGGGACACGCCGGACCACATCCAGTACGTGCGCGCCAGCAACGCCCTGCAGAAGCTGGACGCGGCCGGAATGCCCTACGCGCTCGCCATCGGCAACCACGACACGGCGGCCACGTGCACCGGCGGCGGCGCCTGCCCGGGCAACGTGAACACCAACCTGCGCAACACCACCACGTTCAACACCTACTTCCCGACGACGCGGTTCCCGTCGCTGCACGGCGTGTACGAGGCGGGGAAGGTCGACAACGCGTACCACACGTTCACCGCGGGCGGCCTGAACTGGCTGGTGCTCAGCATCGAGCTGTGGGCCCGCACGGGCGCGGTGGCCTGGGCGAAGTCCGTCCTGGCGGCGCACCCGAACCACAACGTCATCGTCATCACCCACTCGCACTTGAACAGCAGCAGCAACATCGAGCAGGGCAACGGCGGCTACGGCAACAACAGCCCGCAGTACGTCTTCGACAACGCGCTCAAGCTGTACCCCAACGTGCGGTTCATCTTCTCCGGCCACGTGGGCTCTCACGGCTACCGGAAGACCACCGGCGCGCAGGGCAATGAAATCCACCAGATCCTGACGACCTACCACGACTCCGCGAACAACCCGACGCGGCTCATCGAGGTCGACACGGCCGCCAACACCTTCTCCACGCGCGTGTACATGCCCTACACGAACACGGAGAAGACGGACGGCTCGAAGTTCACTGTCAGCAACGTGTCCTGGGTTCGCTGAGCCCGCTCGGCCCGTGCAACCGGGGCGGGATTTGCCGTAGGGTGAGCCCGCCGTGGCACCCTCTCCTTCCCGCTCCGTCTCTCCCGTCTCGCAGGACCGCGTGCGCGCCATCGACTGGCTGCGCGGCATCGCGGTTCTCTTCATGATCCAGACCCACGCGCTGGCCCTGCTCACACCGGAGCTGCGCAAGAGCGTGTGGGTCGGTCGCCTGCTGAAGGTGGACGGGCTGGTGGCCCCGGCCTTCATCTTCTCCGCGGGCTTCGCCACGGCGCTGCTGATGGTGCGCAGCGCCGCCGCCGGCGTCCTGCCCGAGCGCGTGAGCCGCAACCTCCGCCGCGCGGGCGAGGTGCTCGCGGTGGCCACGCTCGTCAACTGGGCGTGGTTCCCGCTGCTGCGCGAGCCGGTTTGGATTCTGCGGATGGACATCCTCCAGTGCGTGGGCGTGTGCCTGCTCATCGTGCTGCCGGTGGCCGCCGCGCTGGCGTCGCGCCCGCGCGTGCTGGCCTCGGTGGCGTTCGTGCTGGCAATGGCCGTCTTCGCGGTGGCGCCGCTGGGCGAGCTGGTGACGGGGCCGTGGGCCACGCTGACGAACAAGTCCTCCTTCGCGCCCTTCCCGCTGTTGCCGTGGCTGGGCTTCGCGTGGCTCGGTGCCTTCTGCGGGACGATGGCGGGCGCGTGGGGACGGGCCGGGCTCGCTCGGGCCCTGGTGGGGCTGATGGCCCTGGGCTTCGCGGGGATGCTGGCCGCGGACTTCCTCTACGGCCTGTACCCGTCGCACCGCTTCTTCGTCGCCAACCCGTCGAACTCGGCGACGCGGTTCGCGTGGGTCTGCACCGTGCTGCTGGGCTTGCTGTGGCTGGAGGGGCGCGTCCCCGTGGGCGCGGCGCCGTCCCGGGCGAGGCGGTTCATCGAGGTGTTCGGCACGTCGTCGCTGTCCGCCTACTTCTTCCACGAGATGCTGCTGTTCTACCAGACGGGCGGTGTCTTCTCGTTCCAGCGCTTCTGGGGGGACCGAAGCGGGTGGCTCCAGTTCGGGGTGCTGCTCGCCGCGCTCATCGTCCTCACGTGGCTGCTGTGCATCCTCACCGACCGCGTGGAGCGCGTGGTGCGGCCCGCGCTCCGAGCGGCAATGGAGCGCGTCCGGCCCGGGCGCCGTGTCCTCACATAGCGGCGCCCCCTGCCCCGCGGGGCAGGCTCAGTGCCCGCCAGCCGACAGTTTGTCGAACGCGGCGATGACCTCCGGAGGCGCCTGCACCAGCTCGATGAGCACGCCCTCGCCGCTGAAGGGAAACTGCTCGTTGCCCTTGGGGTGCACGAAGCAGATGTCGAAGCCCGCGGCGCCCTTGCGGATGCCGCCCGGGGCGAAGCGCAGCCCCTGCCCCTCCAGCCACTTCACCGCGCCGGGCAGGTCATCCACCCACAGGCCCACGTGGTTGAGCGGCGTCTCGTGCACGCGCGGCTTGCCCTCGGGGTTGATGGGCTGCATCAGGTCCACCTCCACCTTGAAGGGGCCGGCGCCGGCGACGACGATGTCCTCGTCCACGTTCTCCCGCTCGCTGCGGTAGGTGCCGTGGGGCGTCAGCCCCAGCAGGTCCACCCAGAGCTTGCGGAGCGGGCCCTTGTCGGCGCCGCCAATGGCGATCTGCTGCACTCCCAGGATGCGGAACGGTCTCGCGGTCTGCATGGGCCGGCACCCTGCCAAACGGGCCGCGCCAGGACAAGGACACCGAGGCCACCGGGTCGGGTTCGGAAAAATCCGCGCGAATAGACCTATTTCCAAAGGTCATGCGTTTCGAGCCGGCGACCTACCTGTCTTCCTTGGAGACCGAATGACGCCGTCCTCCCTGAAGCGCCGCCTGTCCGTGTGGGGAAGTGCACTTCTCGTCACCTGCACGCTGCCCGGTTGCATGAAGTCCCATGCCCCCGAGGCCCAAGGGCTCCAGAAGGCACAGTCCGAGAGCGTGGCGCAGGAGCGGCCCGCTCCCCAGGAGGAGAAGTCGGTCGAGTTCCAGGATGAAGCCATCGAGGGAGAGCTGGCTGCTCCCGAGCCCGCCGCCAGGGCGCAGGTCGCGAGCGCGCCCGCCCCCGCGGGGATCATGGACATGGCCTCGGCTGGCGCCCCGATGATGGCCCGGGCGGAACCCACGACCGCGCCGCCGCCCCCTGCGATGCGCCGTCCGGCCCCCGCCAAGGGCCGGCCCCTCATGGCCCCGAAGGACGGCATGGACGACGCGGACCGCGCCTCAGCCGAGCGCGGCAACACGTTCGAGGCGTGGAAGCCCAACACCTTCACCGAGACGGTGAAGGACCCGCTGTCCACCTTCGCCGCGGACGTGGACACCGCCTCGTACACGGTGGCCCGCCGCTACCTCGTCCAGGGCACGCTGCCGCCCGCCTCCTCCGTGCGCGTGGAGGAGTTCATCAACTACTTCAAGTACCGCTACACCCCGCCGGAGACGGGGGCCTTCACGGTGCACCTGGAGGGGGCGCCCTCGCCGTTCGACCCGAAGCGCCACTTCGTGCGCGTGGGCGTGCAGGGCAAGGTCGTCTCGCGCTCGCAGCGCAAGCCCGCGCACCTGGTCTTCCTCGTGGACACCAGCGGCTCCATGCAGCCGCAGGACCGGCTGCCCCTGGCCAAGGAGGCCATGAAGCTGGCCGTGAAGAACCTCAACGAGAACGACACGGTGGCCATCGTCACCTACTCCGGTGGCACGCAGGACGTGCTCGCGCCCACGCCGGCCACGGACCACGCGCGCATCTTCGCCGCCATCGACTCGCTGCGCTCCGGGGGCGGCACGGCGATGGGCTCGGGCATGGAGCTGGCGTACAAGCACGCGGTGAAGAAGGCGTCCGGCAAGGTGGTGTCGCGCGTCATCGTCCTCACCGATGGCGACACCAACATCGGCCCCAACCTGGGCGCCTCGTCCATGCTGGAGAGCATCCACAAGTACGTGGCCGAGGGCGTCACGCTCACCACGGTGGGCTTCGGCATGGGGAACTACCGCGATGACCTGATGGAGAAGCTCGCGGACAAGGGCAACGGCAACTGCTTCTACGTGGACAGCTACAAGGAGGCGAAGAAGGTCTTCGAGACGCAGCTCACCGGCACGCTGGAGGTCATCGCCAAGGACGTGAAGCTCCAGGTGGAGTTCAACCCGGTGGCCGTGCGCCGCTACCGCCTGCTCGGGTACGAGAACCGCGATGTGGCGGACAACGACTTCCGCAACGACAAGGTGGACGCGGGCGAGATTGGCGCGGGCCACAACGTCACCGCCGTGTACGAGGTGGAGTTGACGGGTGACACGAAGGACGCGCTGGCCACGGTGCGCGTGCGCGCCAAGGCGCCCAATGGCACCGAGGCCGCGGAGCAGGCGTTCCCCTTCGAGCGCTCGAAGCTGCGCCCGACGCTGGAGGCCGCCTCGCCGGACTTCCGCTTCGCCGTGGCCGTGGCGTCCACCGCCGACATCCTCCGCGGCAACCCCGCCGCCGAGAGCTGGAGCCTCACGACGGCCCAGAAGCTCGCCGAGGGCGCCGCCAGCGGTGACGCCGACCGCAACGAGTTCGTCCGGCTGGTCACCCAGGCCCGCGCGCTGATGGGCGCGTCCGCCCGCGGGCACTGACGCACAGCAGCGCTTCAGCGGTTTCGCGGGGTGGAGGGTCCGGCATCGCCGGGAGCCTTCCACCCCGTTGCCGTTCGCGGCGTGCCTCCACCCTGGCCCGCGAAAAGGGCGCGCGGTGGACATCACGCGAGCCGCACTGCTACTTGCTGGTCATGTCCGAGATGTCCATTCCCATCCTCCTGTCGGTCATCGGCGCCGGCCTCTTCGTGGCGACGATCATCGGGTTCGTCCGCTGGCGGCGATGGCAGCAACAGGTCGCCACCTGGGAGGACTTCGCGAACCGCAACGACTGGACCATCCGCGTGACCCCGGGGTTCATGTATTCGACGGGGACCCTCGAGATGCAAGGTCGCGACCAGGGGATTCCGGTCTCGCTGCTCACCGAGCACCGGGACTTCGGCAGGCACTGGCACGTCGTCACCATCCTGCGGCTGCCGCTCGGGGACGTGGTGCCGCCCGGGCTGTCCGTGAAGCCCTCGCGGATGGGCCCAATGATGAGCAAGTTCTTCGGCGTCGAGGACGAGAAGGTGGGGGATGCCGCGCTCGATGACGCGCTGGTGCTGCAACACGTCACCCCCGCGGTGCGCGCCTTGTTCTTCAAGCCGGGCGTCAAGGGGCCGCTGCTGAAGTTGGGCCGCGCCTGCTCGAACTTCTCGATTGAGTCCGGCACCTTGACGGTCGAGCAGATGGATGTGCCGAGGACCCCGGTGGAACTCGAGGGCTTCATGTCCCCGGGGCTCGGACTGGCGCGCGCCCTGCGCACGCACGCCAACCGCCCCCTGTAGAGTGCCCTCCATCATGTTCGACCCGTGGATCATCACCATCGGCAGCGGCCTGGCCCTCCTCGGCGCCGCGAGCACCCTGTGGTCCATCGCGCGCGTCTTCCGCTGGCGGAAATGGAAGCGGCAGGCCGTCGCCTGGCAGGCCTTCGCGGACCACAATGGCTGGAGCTTCCGTGCGACGCCAGGGGCCATGTACGGGGTGGGGGTCCTCCAGATGGAGAGCCCCAACCCGGAGCTTCCGGTCTCCCTCTTCACGGAGCACCGGGGCAGTGGCAACGACTGGCACGTCGTCACCATCATGCGGGTGGCGCTCGGAGACGCGCTACCGCCCGGGATGAGCGTGAAGCCCGCGCGGCTGACCGACAAGGTACTCAGGCTCGTCGGCATCAAGGACAAGGGCGAAGAGGTGGGGGACGCGGCGCTCGACAACATGCTGGAGCTGAAGAACGTCCCAGCTGAAATGGGCGCGGTGCTCTCCAGACCGGCCATCAGGAAGCTCCTGCTGACGCAGGTCCGCACCTACACGGACTTCTCCATCGAGGCCGGCTTCCTGACGGTCGAGCTGACGGACGTGCCGAAGACGCCCATGGAGCTCGATGCCTTCATGTACCCGGCGCTCGGGCTGGCGCAGGCCCTGCGCGCCATGGAGGACCGGACGCTGCCACAGCCGAGCGCACAGCCTCGCCTGCAGCCCGGATAGTCCGACAGCCGCGTCGCGGCGGGAGCCCTGCTTATCCCTCCGCGCAGTCCTTCCTTCCCGTAATCGAGTTGCGAGAAATGCCTCCGTTGACGAAGGGGGGCTGCTCCCGCACGGTGGCCGGAAAGGAGGACTCAGGTGTCCACGGCTTCGCTCTCAATGAATCAGGCGGTTGCTTCTCCGGCCGGCGCACAAGCGACGAAGTCGGCCACGGCGAAGCGCATCGTCACCATCGACGCGCTGCGCGGCTTCGTCATGCTGCTGATGCTCGTCGACCACGCGCGCGAGTTCTTCTACATGCACGCGCAGGTCAGCGACCCGGTGAACCTGGCCACCACGCCGGCCGACCTCTTCTTCACCCGGCTTTCCGCGCACCTGTGCGCCCCGGTGTTCGTCGCGCTCACGGGCCTGTCCGCCTGGCTCTACGGTCAGCGCCGGGGCGGCAAGCGCGCCGCCTCCGAGTTCCTGCTGAAGCGAGGCCTGTTCCTCATCGTGCTGGAATTGACGCTGGTCAACTTCGCCTGGACGTTCTCGCTGACCCCGGCCACGTACTTCCTCCAGGTCATGTGGGCCATCGGCGGGTCCATGGTCGTCCTCGCCGGGCTCCTGTGGCTGCCTCGGTACGCGCTGCTCGCCGTGGGCCTCGCCATCGTCTTCGGGCACAACCTGCTGGACCCCATCACCGTCCAGCCCGGGCAGCCCGGCGCCACGCTGTGGGCCATCCTCCATGACCGCGGCTACATCGCCCTGCCTTGGGACGCTCGCGCGCGGACGTCCTATCCCGTGCTCCCGTGGATTGGCGTGATTGCCCTGGGGCACGCCATCGGTCCGTGGTTCGCGCAGGCGGTGGACGCGGCGACGCGCCGGCGCAGGCTGGCCTTCCTGGGCGCGGCGTCGCTGACGCTCTTCCTCGTCCTGCGGTGGGTCAACCTCTATGGCGAGCCCGTGCCCTGGGTTCACGGCGCCACGCCGCTGCAGACGGTGATCTCCTTCCTGAACCTCACCAAGTACCCACCGTCACTCGACTTCCTGTTGCTGACTCTGGGCGTGGGCGCCCTGCTGCTCGTGGCCTTCGAGCGCCTGCCCACGCGGGCCCTGGCACTGCTCACCATCTTCGGCGCGGCGCCGCTGTTCTTCTACCTGGCCCACCTCTACCTGCTGCACGCGCTCAACCGCGTGGCGCTCCTCGCGCTGGGCCCCAACCAGGGCGCGCTCTTCAGCGTCCCCAACATCGCGTCGCTCTGGCTGCTCGCGGCGGTGGTCGCGGTGCCGCTGGGGTTCGCCTGCCGCTGGTTCGTGGGGGTCAAGGCCCGCAGCAACAGCGCGTGGATGAGCTACCTGTAGCCAGACACGCCTCCCCCTCTCGAAGCCCGTGACGCGCGTCACGGCCCGCGCTCGCGTGGCCGTCGACGCGCTTTGTCATTTCCCATCCCATGATTGACGCGGCAGGTCGAAATCCTGCCACTCGTTCAATCTCTGGAATCAATGACTCTCGCTATTGACACTCTGCCAATAGGCCCGCATCATCGGCTTCACAGGATGAGCGAGGCCCCGTCATGAGCTATCAGCACATCCGGTTTTCCGTCGCGAACCGGGTCGCCACCGTGGAGTTGCACCGTCCCGAAGCGCGGAACGGTTTCACCATCACCATGGCGGATGAGCTGAGCGCCGCGCTCGGCGAGGCCGACGCGAACGAGGACATCCGCGTCGTCATCCTCACCGGGGCCGGCAAGGACTTCTGTGTGGGCGCCGACCTGAGCGGCCGCTCCTTCGAGGTGTCCAACACCCCCGCTTCGGACAATGACTGGGTCGAGCCTGCGACACGGGTGGCGCGTCAGATGTTCAACCTGCGCAAGCCCGTCATCGCGGCCATTCGCGGCGCCGCGGTGGGCGTGGGCTCGACGATGATCCTCCCCGCGGACTTCCGGCTCGCCGCGAAGGACAGCCGCTTCGGCTTCGTCTTCAGCCGCCGCGGCATCTACCCGGAGGCGGGCTCCTGCTGGTTCCTGCCGCGCATCGTCGGGATGGGGCGCGCGCTCGACTGGATGGTGAGCGGCCGGCTGATTCCCGCTCAGGAGGCGCTGGAAGCGGGCCTGGTCAAGTCGCTCCACGAGCCCGACGCCCTGCTCGACGCCGCCCAGGCCCTGGCCCGCGACCTGGTGGAGACCACCGCGCCGGTGTCCGTGGCCGTCATCCGGCAGGCGCTCTACCGGATGAGCGCCCTGCCCTCGCCCGAGCCCGCCTTCGCGCTCGACAGCAAGCTCATCGCGAGCCTGGGAGAGAACGCGGACGCCCTGGAGGGCATCCTTTCCTTCATGGAGAAGCGACCGGCCCGGTTCACCCGGACGGTGCGGCAGGACTTGCCCACGTTCCTGCCCTGGCGTGAGCATACGCCATGACCTCAGCGACCTCCCCTCGTAGCAGGAAGCGACTCGAACCCGACACCCGCAGGGAACAGATTCTCGAGTGCGCCATGCGGCTGTTCGGTGAGCGCCCCTACGCGGAAGTCTCCACCACGGACATCGCCCAGGAAGCAGGTGTCGCCAGGGGACTGCTCAATCACTACTTCGGGCAGAAGCGCGACCTCTACCTGAAGGTCGTCAAGAGAATGCTGCTCATGCCAGGACTGGAAGAGCGTGTGCCCATGACCGGCTCGCTGCGACAGCGCGTGGAGCGCAGCGTCGAGTGGTACCTCGACACGGTGGCGACCCACGGAAAGATGTACGTGGCCGTCACCGGCCCGGGAGGCATCGGCGCGGACCCGGAGGTCGAGCGCATCATCGCGACGGCGGACGACGTGGCCGCCGCGAAGACGCTGGAGTTCCTCGGCCTCAAGGTCGAGGTCGGCAGCGACGCGCGGCACCGGGCGATGATGCGTTCCTACGGCGGCCTGGTGAAGGCCACCATCCGCGAGTGGATTCGCGGCGGCACCCTGTCCCGAGAGGACGCGCACCTGCTCTTGAGCGAAGCGCTCATCACCATCGTGCGCGACGTGTTCCCCCAACTCCAACCCGCCCGCACCGAGCCCGACGAGTCCAAGGCCCCGCGGACCGGACCCAAGCGAACAAAGGACGAGTGATGACACCGAGGCCGCTGGCGGGACGCACCCTGTTGATGTCCGGAGGAAGCCGCGGAATCGGGCTCGCCATTGGCGTGGCGGCGGGCCGGCTCGGCGCCAACGTGGCCCTCCTGGCGAAGACGGACACCCCGGACCCACGGTTGCCGGGGACGGTGCACACGGCGGCCGCGGAAATCGAGGCCGCGGGCGGCCGGGCGCTCGCGGTGGTCGGTGACGTGCGGGACGAGGCGGACGTGCAGCGGGCCGTGGACGAGACGGTGGCTCGCTTCGGCGGCATCGACTTCTGCGTGAACAACGCCAGCGCCCTCGCCCCGCTCAAGACGGCGGAGCTGCCCGTCAAGCGCTTCGACCTGATGCAGCAGATCCAGCTCCGGGGGACGTTCCTGCTGACGCGCGCGGCCCTGCCGCACCTGTACCGCTCGCCGCACGCGCACATCCTCTCGCTGTCGCCGCCCGTCAACCTCGCGCCGCACTGGATGGGGCGGCACCCGGCGTACACGATGGCCAAGTACGGGATGACGCTGCTGACGCTCGGCTGGGCCGCGGAGTTCGCCGAGGCGGGCATCGCCGCGAACGCCCTCTGGCCCCGCACGCTCATCGCCACCGCCGCCGTGAAGAACCTGCTCGGCGGTGACGACTCGATGCAGCGGGCCCGCGCGCCGGAAATCATGGCGGACGCGGCCATGGCCATCCTCCAGCGCCCGCCGCGCGACTGCACCGGACACACGTTCATCGACGAGGACGTCCTGCGCGCCGAGGGCCTCACCGACTTCAGCCGTTACGGGGGCGGACCGGACGTCCTGCTCGACCTCTACGTCGACCCCTGACGAGGAAGCAGCACACAGCACGAAAAGCACGTCTGGCAACAGAAACGGAGGAGGTGTGCCCATGGGTCCGTTGCTCGCTGAGCTGGAAGCGCAGTGCCAATCTCAGGCGGAGAAGCTCACCGTCCCGCTGCTCCTCAAGCGCAATGCGGAGGAATACGCGACCTCCCCTGCCCTGAGTGCCGGAGACACGACGCTCACCTGGGCGCAGATGCGAGAGCGGACCGCCGCCCTCGCGCGAGGGCTCGGGACGCTCGGGCTGAAGCGTGGCGAGCGGATGATGATCATGATGTCCAGCCGCCCCGAGCACTGGCTCATCGACCTCGCCGCGGCCCACCTGGGCGCCATCTCCTGTACCGCGTACCAGACACTGAGCACCGAGCAGGTGGGCTACGTCGCGCGGCACAGCGGCGCCACCGTGGTCGTCCTGGAGGGCGCGGACGAAGTCACCCGGTGGCGGCCCATCCTCGACACGCTGCCGGCGCTCCGGCGCATCATCGTCCTCGACGCGGCGGCCATCCCCACGGGGGACCCGCTCTTCACCCCGTTCGCCCGGGTGGAGGCCGCGGGACGCGCGCTGCACCAGGAGGCGCCCGGCGTCTTCGAGGACGGCTGGAAGGCCATCCGCCCCGAGGACCCCGTCGCGATGATGTACACGTCGGGCACCACGGGTGAGCCCAAGGGCGTGGTGCTGAGCCACCGCAACGTCTTCTATGAAGCCATCTCGGTGGACCTCGCCGTCCCCGTGCCGATGCGCACCGCGTCCATCGCCTACCTTCCGCTGGCGCACATCGCGGAGCGCGAGCTGGGCATCTACCGCGCCCTCTACAAGGCGCTGCACGTGCACGTCTGCAACGACCCGGCGGGGGTGATGCCGCTGCTGGGCAAGGTGCGTCCGCCCGCGTTCTTCGGCGTACCGCGCCTCTGGGAGAAGCTCGCCGGAGGCCTGAAGGCGAAGCTGGCCGCGCTCGAACCCGCCCGGCGCGACCCCATCCTGGCCGCCCACGCGGTGGCGATGGAGGCCTTCCGACTGGAGGGCGCCGGCAAGCCCGTGCCCCCGGAGCTCCAGCAGAAGGCGGCGGAGGCGGAGGCCCGCGTCCTCAGGCCCCTGCGCCAGTCGTTCGGCCTGGACATGACCGAGTGGGCGAGCAGCGGCTCGGCGCCCATTCCCGTGGAGGTGCTCGAGTACCTCGGAGGCTTCGGCATCAAGGTGCTGGAGGTCTGGGGCATGAGCGAGACGACGGGCTGTGCCACCATCAACCTGCCCTCGAACTTCCGCCTGGGCTCCGTGGGCCGGCCCCTCCCCGGAGTCCACATCCGGCTGGCGGCGGATGGGGAGATCTTCGTCCGCGGGCCCATCGTGTTCCTCGGCTACCTCGACGAGAGCGGCCAGATTGCCAGCGCCGTCGACCGGGAGGGCTGGCTCGCCACCGGCGACGTCGGCACGGTGGACGCCGATGGCTTCCTCTCCATCACCGACCGGAAGAAGGAGCTGCTCATCACGTCGACCGGGAAGAACATCGCGCCCTCCAAGATCGAAGGGATGCTGCGCGCGCACCCGCTCGTCGGCCAGGCAATGGCCATTGGTGACCGTCGCCCCTACGTGACGGCGCTCGTCTCGCTCGACCCGGAGGTCGCGCCGCTCTGGGCCGGTGCCCGGGGCATCACCGCGAAGTCACTGGCCGACCTCGCGCGCGATCCGGCCGTGCTCTCCGAGCTGGAGTCGCTCGTCGCCGCGACCAATGCCCGGCTCTCGCGGGCCGAGCAGATCAAGTGCTTCGAGACGGTGCCCGAGGCGTGGTCCCCCGCGACGGGGGAAATCACGCTCACCCTCAAGCTCAAGCGCCGCGTGCTCCTCGACCGGTACGCCGACCGCATCGAGCGGTTCTACGCCAACGCCTGACGCCTCAACCGCCAGGTCCTCAAGGAAGCCTCCACATGCATGCGAGAACACCGGAGCAGGCCGCGTTCGCGGCGGCCATCGATGCCTTTTGCCGCGCGAAGACGGGGACGCGCGCGCAACGCGACGCCCTGACCCGCAACGGCACCGAAGCCCACAGCCCTCCGCTCTATGCGCAGATGGCCGAGCTCGGCTGGCTCGGCGTGGGCATCCCGCTGGAGTACGGCGGCTCGGGCGGCGGGATGACGGACATCTGCCTCTTCGCCGAGCGCACGTCGTACGGGCTCGCTCCGGTGGGCGGCTACGTCACCACGGCGGTCGCCGCGGGCCCGTACATGAAGTTCGGGACCAGGGAGCAGCGGGAGAAGGTGCTCGGCGGCATCATCCGGGGTCGCGTGGAGGCCATCTCCATCTCCGAGCCCGGCGCCGGCTCGGACGCCGCGGCCATCACCTGCCGCGCGGCACGGACGTCCGGTGGCTTCGTCATCAACGGGCAGAAGACCTGGTGCTCCAACGCGCACCTCGCGGACCACCTGCTGCTCGTGGCGCGCACGAGCAACTCGGGCTCACGGCACGAGGGGCTCACCATGTTCTGCGTCCCCGCGGGCACGCCGGGCATGGAGATTCGCGGCATCCCCACCCTGGGCGGCAAGGAGGTCAACGACGTCTACTTCACCGACTGCTTCCTGCCGGAGAGTACCGTGGTGGGCGCCGTGGACCAGGCGTGGCCGCAGCTGATGGCGGGGCTGAACAGCGAGCGGCTCATCCTCGCCGCGTCGATGCTCGGCCGGGGCCGGCGCGCGTTCGATGACGCCGTTGCCTACGTGAAGGAGCGCAAGCAGTTCGGCAAGCCGGTGGGCTCCTTCCAGGCGCTCAAGCACCGCATCGCGGACCTCGCCATGGAGCTGGACTGCTGCGAGCTGCTCCTCTACCGCGTGGCCGCGATGGCGGACGAGGCCCCGGAGCGGATGCTCCCGCGCGAGGCCTCCATGGCCAAGCTGAAGGCGACCGAGACGGCCAAGCGCGTGGCGCTCGAAGGCATGCAGATGATGGGCGGCTACGGCTACGCGCTCGAATACGACATGGAGTCGCACCTGCGCGCCACGGTCATCTCCACCGTCTACGGCGGTACCAGCGAAATCCAGCGCGACATCATCGGCAAGACGCTCGGGCTCTGAAGGAGACAGACATGACGGCGGCACGTTCACGATGGAGCTCGGACGAGCTCGAGCAGGTGCGCAACCTCGCGGCCAGCTACTTCACGAAGGAAGTCCTCCCCAACGTCCCCAAGCACGTGGCGCAGGGATATCCGGACAAGGCGCTCTACCGTCGGGCGGGCGAGCTGGGGCTCTTGTGCATGTCCATCCCGGAGGCCTACGGCGGCGGTGGCGGCACCTTCGCCCATGAGGCGGTGCTCATCGAGGAGCAGGTTCGCGCCGGAGACCCGTCCATGGGCTTCGCGGTCCACTGCACCATCGTCGCGCACTACGTCCTCGCGTACGCGTCCGAGGCCCAGAAGAAGCGGTGGCTGCCGAAGCTCGCGAGCGGCGAGTGGGTGGGCGCCATCGCGATGACGGAGCCGGGCACGGGCTCGGACCTCCAGGCCATCTCCACCCGCGCGGTGCGTGACGGCGACTTCTACCGGGTGAGCGGGTCGAAGACGTTCATCTCCAACGGCCGCGTGTGCGACTTCCTCATCATCGCGGCGCGGACGGGAGACGCGAAGGGCCACGCCGGCATCTCCCTGCTGTGTGCCGAGGTCTCCGACACCACGCCCGGCTTCGAGCGGGGCCGCATCCTCGACAAGCTCGGAGGCAAGGGGCAGGACACGACGGAGCTGTTCTTCGACGACCTGAAGATCCCCGCCACCAATGTCCTGGGCGGCGAGGAGGGCCAGGGCTTCATCCAGCTGATGCAGCAGCTCCCCCAGGAGCGGCTGAGCACCGCCCTCATCGCCATGGCGAGCCTGGAGCGGGCCGTGGACCTGACGGTGGAGTACACCAAGCAGCGGCACGCCTTCGGCAAGCCGCTTTTCGCCCTGCAGAACACGCGCTTCGAGCTGGCCGAGTGCGCGACCCTGCGGCGGGTCTGCCGGTCGTTCATCGACGACTGCATCGAGTCCCACCTCAAAGGAGGGCTCGACGTGACGACCGCCGCCATGGCCAAATACTGGGTGACCGACCAGGCGTGCATCGTCGCGGATCGATGCCTGCAGCTGTTTGGAGGCTACGGGTACATGAAGGAGTACCCCATTGCCCACCTCTTTGCCGATACCCGCGTCTTGCGGATCCTCGCCGGCGCGAACGAGGTCATGAAAGAGCTCGTCGCCCGTTCCCTGTAACCCTCAACCGACTCTCCCAAGGAGGCTCCCGGTGAGCCAGGAAGCATTCATCTTCGACGCCGTTCGCACCCCCCGCGGCAGGGGCAAGAAGGGCTCGCTGCACGGAACCAAGCCCCTTTCACTGCTGGTGGGGCTGGTGGACGCACTCAAGAAGCGGCACCCCCACCTGGACCCCCAGCGCATCGACGACGTGGTGCTCGGCGTGGTGTCCCCCGTGGGTGACCAGGGCGCGGACATCGCCCGGACGCTGGTGCTGGCGGCGGGCCTGCCGGAGACCACCGGCGGCGTGCAGCTCAACCGCTTCTGTGCCTCGGGCCTGACGGCGGTGAACATGGCCGCACAGCAGGTGCGCTCGGGCTGGGAGCACCTGGTCATCGCGGGCGGCGTGGAGAGCATGTCGCGCGTGCCCATGGGCTCGGACGGCGGCGCGTGGGCCATGGACCCCGCCACCAACTACGACACGTACTTCGTGCCGCAGGGCATCTCCGCGGACCTCATCGCGACGATGGAGGGCTTCACCCGCGAGGACGTGGACCGCTACGCGGTGCGCTCGCAGGAGCGGGCCGCCAAGGCGTGGGCCGGCGGGTACTTCAAGAACTCCATCATCCCCGTGGTGGACCAGAACGGCCTCACCATCCTGGACCGCGACGAGCACATGCGCCCGGACACCACCGTGGCGTCGCTCGGCCAGCTCAACGCGTCCTTCGCCGGCATCGGTGAGATGGGCGGCTTCAACGCGGTGGCGCTGCAGAAGTACCACCACGTGGAGCGCATCAACCACGTGCACACGCCGGGCAACTCGTCCGGCATCGTGGACGGCGCGGCGCTGGTGCTGATTGGCTCGGAGAAGGTCGGCAAGGAGCTGGGCCTGACGCCCCGCGCGCGCATCGTCGCCACCGCCACGTCCGGCGCGGACCCCACCATCATGCTCACCGGCCCCACGCCGGCCACGCGGAAGGTGCTCGACATCGCCGGCGTGAAGCCGCAGGACGTCGACCTGTACGAGCTCAACGAGGCCTTCGCCTCGGTGGTCCTCAAGTACCAGAAGGACTTCGCCATTCCGGACGAGAAGCTCAACGTCAACGGCGGCGCCATCGCCATGGGCCACCCGCTGGGCGCGACGGGCGCGATGATTCTGGGCACCGTGGTGGACGAGCTGGAGCGTCGCAAGGCGCGTCGCGCGGTCATCACCCTCTGCGTCGGCGGCGGCATGGGTGTGGCCACCCTGGTCGAGCGCGTCTGATTGTCCTCCCCTACTTCCATTGAACGAGCTTCGAGCGAACCCATGAGCGAACAGAACACCATCCGCTGGGACAAGGACGCCGACGGCATCGTCGTCTTGACGATGGATGACCCGAGCCAGTCCGCCAACACGATGAACGCCGCGTACATGAAGTCCATGCGCGCGACGGTGGACCGCCTCGTCAAGGAGAAGGCCAGCATCACGGGCGTGGTCATCACCTCGGCGAAGAAGACCTTCTTCGCGGGCGGCGACCTGAACGACCTGCGCGACGTGAAGAAGGAACACGCCAAGCAGGTCTTCGAGATGGGCCAGGAGATCAAGGCGCAGCTGCGCGCGCTGGAGACGCTGGGCAAGCCCGTGGTTGCCGCCATCAACGGCGCGGCGCTGGGCGGTGGCCTGGAGATCGCGCTCGCGTGCCACCGCCGCATCATCGCGGACGTGAAGGGCGCGCAGGTGGGCCTGCCGGAGGTGACGCTGGGCCTGCTGCCCGGTGGCGGCGGCGTGGTGCGCACGGTGCGGATGCTCGGCATCGTGGATGCGCTGATGAAGGTGCTGATGCAGGGCCAGCGCTACAAGCCGCAGGAGGCGAAGGAGCTGGGCCTGGTGCACGAGGTGGTGGACTCGGTGGAGGCGCTGCTGCCCGCGGCCAAGGCGTGGGTGAAGGCGAACCCGAGCGCGCAGCAGCCGTGGGACCAGAAGGGCTACAAGATTCCGGGCGGCACCCCGACGCACCCGGCGTTCGCGGCGAACCTGCCCGCGTTTCCCGCCAACCTGCGCAAGCAGCTCAAGGGCGCGAACATGCCGGCGCCGCGCGCCATCATGGCCGTGGCCGTTGAGAGCACGCAGGTGGACGTCGACACCGCGTTCACCATCGAGTCGCGTTACTTCACCGAGCTGGTCACGGGCCAGGTCGCGAAGAACATGATTCAGGCGTTCTTCTTCGACATGCAGCACATCAACTCGGGTGGTGGGCGGCCGAAGGGATACCCGCAGCACACGGCGAAGAAGGTCGGCGTGCTCGGCGCGGGCATGATGGGCGCGGGTATCGCGTATGTGTGCGCGAAGGCCGGCATCGAGGTGGTGCTCAAGGACGTGAGCCTCGCCGCCGCCGAGAAGGGCAAGCAGTACTCGGTGAAGCTGGTGGAGAAGGGCATCGAGAAGGGCAAGGTCACCAAGGAGAAGGGCGAGGCGCTGCTGGCGCGCATCACCCCCGCCGCGGATGCCGCCGCGCTCAAGGGCTGCGACCTGGTCATCGAGGCCGTCTTCGAGGACGTGAAGCTCAAGCACAAGGTGTTCCAGGAGATTCAGGACGTGGTGGCTCCGGACGCGGTGCTGGGGTCCAACACCTCCACCCTGCCCATCACCCTGCTCGCCGAGGGCGTGAAGCGGCCGGCGGACTTCGTCGGCCTGCACTTCTTCTCGCCTGTGGACAAGATGCCGCTGCTGGAGATCATCGCCGGCAAGGGCACGAGCGACGCGACGCTGGCGAAGGCCATGGACATCGCGGCTCAGATTGGGAAGACGCCCATCGTCGTCAACGACAGCCGCGGCTTCTTCACCAGCCGGGTGATTGGCACGTTCCTGAATGAGGCCATCGCCATGGTCGGCGAGGGCATCTCGCCCGCGTCCATCGAGCAGGCGGGGCTCCAGGCCGGCTACCCGGCGGCGCCGCTGCAGCTGATGGACGAACTCACCCTGACGCTGCCCCGGAAGATCCGCCAGGAGACGCAGGCCGCCGTGATTGCCGCCGGCAAGCAGTGGGATGACCACGGCAGCTACGCGGTCATGGACGCGATGATCGACAAGCACGACCGCAAGGGCCGCTCCACGGGTGGCGGCTTCTACGACTACGTCGATGGCAAGCGCACGAACCTGTGGCCGGGGCTGACGCAGCACTTCACGAAGCCCGGGTACACGATTCCGTTCGAGGACATGAAGGAGCGGATGATGTTCGCGGAGGCCATCGACACGGTGCGCTGCTTCGACGAGGGCGTGCTGCGCTCGGCGGCGGATGCGAACGTGGGCTCCATCCTCGGCATCGGCTTCCCGGCGTGGACGGGCGGCGTGGTGCAGTTCATCAACGGCTACGAGGGGCCCACGGGCACGGGGCCTCGCGGCTTCGTCCTCCGCGCGCGCGAGCTGGCGGAGCGGTACGGCAAGCACTTCCTGCCGCCCGCGTCGCTCGTGGCGAAGGCCGAGAAGGGCGAGCTGCTGAAGTAGTTACGGGGACCTGAGTCCCCGTAGGAAATCTGGACGGGAAGACGCGACGGCGGCACGGGTCACCCAACCGTGCCGCCGTCGTTCTTTCAGCCGGCGTCTCAGGGCATGCAAACCCTTCCCATTCACCGGCGCCAGATTCGGGCATGAAGCTACTCAGGGTCTAGCTCCCACGTGCCCTCTTCCCACCCCTTCAATGTCTGTTGGGCCCCAAAGGCGACAAGTCCCTCTCCCTTGGCCGCCTTCTCCAATACTGCTCTGGCTTCGGCAGTGCGGTAACGAAGCAGGAACGCTGCAGCCGTGGTCCGTACATCCACCCTGGGATGCTTCAAGAGGACGCATAGCGCAGCTCTTCCTTCATCACCACGGGCACGAAGCTCTTCAAACGCTGCGACGTATCGGTCGCCGTGCTTGTCTTCCGGATCCGCACCTGCCTGGAAGATCGCATCCGTCTGTGTCGCGACGTTCTCTGCAAATTCTCTGACCAGTTCCTCCAGAGTCATCGCCAGACTCCCTTTTTGATGTTTTCAATGGCGAGCAAGCCGAAGTCGCGTTGAGCTGCGTAGGATTTCGTGCTCAGCCACTCTCGAAAACATGCAGCGCTCTCGGCCTTGATTTCCCTGGCATGTCATACCACGCCAGAAAAGCTGGCTGGCTCATGTCCCGTCACTCCGAGGAGGGCTGTGTCGTCACCTCATCCGGATTGCGCTTCACGAACCGGGCGACGTCTGGGCGGGGCTCCGGGGTCGCATCCCGTGTCGGAATGGCGTCCGGCCCACCCAAGTTGATGCCGAGTGGGAGTGAGATTCCTCCTTCGCCGCCGGGCAACTCCAGCTCGGCCAGTCTCTCCCCCGACTCCACGAGCGCCAGCTGGACCTCCCGCACCGCCTCCTCGCCTCCGTAGGCGCCGAACCGGGCCAGCGCCGTGCGCAGTACCGCCTCCAGCTCGGCGGCCGTCGCGAAGCGCTCCGCAGGGTTGCGCCGCAGGAGCGTGTGGAGGATGTCGCGGAGTGGAACAGAGAGCCCGGCCGCCGCGCGCTCCACGTCCTCGGAGCGGTAGCTCATGGCGCACCAGATGGCGTCTTCTGCGGACGGAGGCAGCTCCGTCACCATGGACGCCACCGAGGCCGCGAGCACCTGCTCCCGCTCCTCCTTCGAGAGCCGTGCCTCCAGCTCCTCGATTCTCAGGTCGGCCGGGTCGTAGAGGTGGCGGCCCGTCGAGAATTCCAGCAGCGTCAGCCCCAGGGAAAAGAGGTCGGCGCGAGCGTCCACGACTGCTCCCAGCAGAGCCTCGGGTGCGGCGTACATCACTTCGCCTTGAGGCCGGGGCAGTGTGGTGTTCAGCCGCCCCGCCAGACGAGAGAACGCCACACCAAAGTCGGTCAGCTTCACGCCGCCGCCAGGCTCGAGCCGGATACGGTCCGGGTTGATGTCGCGGTTGACAATGCCCAGGGGAATGCCTGCTTCGTCCGTGCGTGCGTGGGCGTAGGCAAGTGCCTCGGCCACCTGCGCCGCCACGTACAGCACGAAGGCGTCCGAGAAGTAGCGGCCCCGCGTCTGGGCGATGGCCAACAGTGTGTTCAGCGAGAGGCCCTCCACGCTCTCGACCGCGACGCACAGCCCGTGCCCCATCTCGAACAGGCCGTGGACGCGCGCGATGCCGGGATGCCGGAGGTACCGGGCCAGCCGCACCTCCTCCTCCAACCGGGCGCGCGTCCGCTGGTACTTCTCCGAGCTGCTCGCGAGCGCCGGAAGCGCGAGGCACTTGAGAAGTACCTGGGCCTGAGCACCCGCCGGGGTGCGGGGCCGGACAACGAGGAGGAGCTCCCCGTGGCGCCCTGTCCCCAGGTCCTGAATGAACTCGTAGCGGGTGTCGCCATTCGTGAAGAGGACACTGCCTTCCACAGGGCGTGAACCCTGACCGCTGGACATGGATGTGGCTCCTGGATGCCCGCGCGAGAGGTATTGCGCAAAGGCAGACGGACCCTACTTCCCGAGCAATGCCGGGGTGAACGACGTCACAGGTTCTGCGTCGCAGCGAATTCCATTCACCAACAGTGAAGCTGAACGTAAAGGACCGATACACCCCTCTCAGGGATACCGGTCTACGACGAACGCATAGGCACTGGAAAAGAAGACCACCGCACCGGGCTTGGAGCCTTCCTCGCCCGCGAGGGGAACGCCTGCTCGATTGCCTCCCAGGACCATGCAGACGGGCACGTTACGCCCGTCCGGCAGCTGTGCCTCGTAGTAACGGCCCACCAACGCGCCCGTACCCGTCCACAGCCGCCCCTTGAGAATGGTGCCTTCGGGCATGCCCCCTCTCGCCGTCTCGACGTAGCTCTCGATGTAGCCATCCGTGAAGATGATGAGCGGGTCCGACTCTCTCCACCGCCTGTGTCTGTCGATGGAAATCGAAGGGGCCGTGCCTTGAAAGATGCCCAACCCACCGTCCCTGCGGGGGGTGAACATCATGTCGAGCGCTTCCTGGGCGCAATCCGCCGGTTCGGGTCGGAGCTGGGCACCGGTGCAACCCAGCGCCATTGCGACGGCGGCCGTCGCGGTCGCGCACTGCTTGAGGAGGGCCGCAGAGAGTTCGAGCTGGGGCTTCATCACGGGGGAGGATGGGCTCTTGCTGGCCGCTGGAGGCTGCCCAGGCTTCTTCCTGGTCACGGCAGCGGGGGGATTCGGAGGAGCAGGCTCGGGCTTCACGGTGAGGGGTTCCTTCTGAGGAGAGACGACGGGCGGTGGGACTGGCTGGGGCGAGGGGTTCGCAGAGGGGGCCTCGGGAATCTCGGCCCGAGGGGGGCGGCCGGGCGCCGCGGAAACAACGGGCCGCTCAGGTGTCGCCTGTGAGGGAGGGGGGCCATGCTGGGCCAGAGCGGCCCACACCGCTGCCACGAGCGCAGCCACCAACAGGCCCCCGGATACGCGCCATCTCCGCGAGCGGGCTGTCCGTGCCGGCGTGTCTTCGACGGGCCGACGAAGAGGGAGGCGCACCACGGATGCCGCTTGCGGCTCGGCCTGGACCGCCTCCTCGGGCCTGTGCAGCGGCATCTTCCACGCGTCGCCCGGCTCCTGGGCCAGCCCCTCCAGAATCCGCCGGGCCGCTTCCGCCGTCGGAGGCCGCTGCTCCGGGCTCCGGGCAATCAGCGTCATGGCCGCGTTGCTCAGCGGCACGGGGACACGCGGGTTCACGTCGCAGGCGGCGGGGGGCATGAGGCTCGCCACCAGGGGCTGGTGGCGCTGCTCCGGAAAGGGCGACGTCAGCACGTCATAGAGGCACACCCCCAATGCGTAGACGTCGTCACCCTCCTTGAACTCATAGCGCGCATCCGCGTTCTGTTTGTTGTCGCGAAAGAAGCGCGTCGCCTCGGGAGACCGGTAGCGGGCAGTGCCCGGGGGCAGCGGCGAGTCCGTCAGCTCGTCCGAGAATGTGTAGTCGCCCGTGCTGAAGTCCAGGATGACAGGCTCGCCATCCTTTCCCACCATGATGTTGGTGACCTTCAGGTCCCGGTGGTAGACGCCGCACATGTGCAGGTGCGCCAGGGCGTCGTAGAGCTTCACGAAGAGCCGCACCACCTCCCGGGCCGTGGGGTGCGTCCTGCCCACCCAACCGGCCAGCGTGTAGCCGTCCACGTAGTCCAGGACGATGTAGAACCAGCCGCTTCTCGGGTCCGGCCAGTGGCCATGTCCGTGGATGGCGACGACATGAGGGTGCGGCCCCACCCGCAGCAGGCACATCAGCTCGCGCAACGCCCGTGCGGCCGTCTGCGCCGGGTCCCCGCTGCTCGCCCGGTGCATGGCGAACTTCAGGGCGAAGCGGCGGCCCCCCTTCTCCACCAGGAACACCGCGCCGTAGGTCCCCGCTCCTAGTGGCTTCAACACGGTCCAACCATCGACCTGGTCGCCACGCTTGAGGGTGGTCGGATGGGGAAGGTTCAGCACGGCAGCCCCTTCTATAGTTCCATGTCACGAATGAGAAGGCGCCTGCCTGCTGCGTCCTGCAGCTCCAGGTGAAATCGGGTCCCTGGGAGCCAGTCAGGCGCACCGGTCTCGACCGCCACCCGCGCCTCTGCCCCGGGCACAATCCGAGGGACCTTCATGCGAATCCCGAGGACGCGCACGGACCGCCCCCTCCCTGCGTCCACCAGCCGCGCCTGAGTGGGGGTCCAGGGCTCCCCACCGTCGTTTCTGACCGTTACAGCGACCAACGTCCAGGCGGCCGCACGTAAGCTGATGGCAGCCCTACCCTTCAGCCCGTCCTGGCTGAGGACCTGCACGGCAGGCTTTCCCACCACGCCGAGTTCATCGAGAGTGTCCTGGAGCGCGAGCCCCGCGGGTCCGGTCGCCTCGGAGCGCGTGAGGCAGGCTTGAAGCTCCGCCTCGCGGGCCGCGAGCTGGGTGCGCACTTCGCGCAGACGCGTCTCAAGGACCGAGGCGGATTGTGCCCGCCGCACCACCGCGACGCGTTCGTCCGCCTCCGGGGCACCGAGGACCAGTGTAAAAGCCGCATGGGTGGGGGAGTCCCCGCCGGTGAACTCGACGACCAGGCGCAGCTGTCCCGAACCGCCCTGGCCCGCTACGGGCACCACGATGAGCGAGCGCTCGCCTTTGTCGAAGAGGTCAACGCGCGTCCCCTTCCCCTCCAGCTCGATGGTGCCCGGGTTGATGCTCGCATCGAGGAAGCGGATGACGGTGCCCCAGGCCGGCAAGCGAATCTCGGGCGCCGCAGCCTGGGGCGCTTCGGGAAGGACCACCTCGCGCTCATTGTCGGCCGGACGCGACTGGGCCCTCGCTTCCACCGCGACGAACAGGCACCACGCCAGAATCAATGACCAGGTGACCGAGCCAGGAGACAAGGTGGTAGGTTCTCCAGAACTCATCCTACCAGACGGGAAGGCACGCACCAGCTCCGCCGGTCCAGTCGGCGGCGGGTCGGCACGGCCCATCTCCCGCCCCCATTCGTTCTGGGAGCTGTCGAACCGAGTTGCTGAACTCCAACCAGATATGCCGGTTGGAGGCGCGGAAGTGAGGAGGCCTCATGCCCAGACCTAGCCCTTGGCCTGCCCCACCACTCCCTCGAAGAAGCGCCGCGCCACGTCGGCCTTCAGCAGGCGCTGCTTATTCTTCGCCAAGCTGGACGCATCGAAGCCCGGCTCCACCAACCCCATGTCCCGGAATAAGCGGAAGAGCTGGTCGTACTCCGGCCGCTCGCAGAACTGCCGCTCGTTTCTGACGCTATAGAGCGCGATGAGCAGGCAGGCCTTGAGCAGCACCTCGGGCGAAATGATCGGCGGCCCCTGGCCAAGGTCCGCAAGGCCGTCCTCGCCAGCGCCCGGATGTGTTGGTGGGGGACAAGGCCTACAGCTTTGGGCCATCCCATCCGACGAATCAAGGCGCTGGCGGACGCGCTGCTTGCCGCGCTCTCGTCTGTCTTCGACACCATGTACCTTGCACCCGCACGCTGTCCAGCGCGGAGAAGACGCCCTCGCTGGCCTACCCCGCCGTCAATGCCACGCTGAGAAGGTGACCATGGCGCTCGCAGGTCAGGTGGAACTTGGTGGAGAAGCCCCCTCGGGAGCAGCCCAAGGCATGGTCTCGGGGCTCGCTTGGGCTGCTTTTTTTCCACCTCCCGCGGCAGCGCGCGACCCACATTCCACCGAGGAGTCAACGAAGAGGACCTCTTGGTCCAGTTCGTCTCTTCGCGTCAACTGCGTCTGGAGCGTGCGCATCGGGCGCAACCAGGTGCCGTCCTTTCTCCAGCGCACGAAGCGGGAGTAGACGGTCTGCCAGGGGCCATAGCGCGAGGGTAAATCGCGCCAGGGCGCCCCGGTATGCAGCCGCCAGAGGATTCCTTTGAGAATGGTGCGGTGGTCCTTCCAGGCTCCGCCCCGGCCCTGGTGCGGCAGCAGGGGCTCAAGCGCCCTCCACTGCCGCTCGTTCAACTCGTAGCGCATCACACCCGCTCGCCTCCTCTCGGAGGCAACAACCGGCGCGCGCGCTCCCATCAGACAGGGTCTAGCGCCAGGACTGACTGACGTTCGCGCCCGCCGGACGCCCCGGCGAGGTCAGGCCTGCACCGGCACGAGGCACGGCGAAGAGATACGATATACTGCCACTCGCTCAACTCTTGGCGCATCTCGCCATCCGTGCCATCCGGCATGTGACATACTCAGGGTGTATACAGCTCTGCCGTGTCGAGCGTGCCGTTGCTACTACTACCGTACCCGCCTACTACAAGCACCTTGCCCGACGGCAGCAACGTGGCTGTGTGGCGCCCGCGGCGCGAACTAAGGCTGAAAGTATGCGCCCAGGTACGTGTCCCAGGGTCGAACAAGCGGACACCCGCAGATGAACCGCCTGCCACCAATACCGTGCCCGACGGCAGAAGCGTGGCTGTTTGCTCTGTCGCACCCGTGGTGTTGTGGCCAACCGAGGTCCAGGTCCCCGTCCCGGGGTCGTAAAGAAGGTTCTCTTCGTCGGAGTATGGGCCCCCCTGAATCAGCACTTTGCCCGACGGCAGCAACGTCGCTGTATGGTGGTAACGCTTTGAGGAGGGGAGGCCTGCGAAAGCCCAGGTTCCTGTTCCCGGGTCATACAGTTCCGAAGTATCATTGGTTCCACCGGTGGTGACCCCACCAACCACCAGCACCTTGCCCGACGGCAGCAGCGTGGCTGTGTGGAGTGAACGGGCCGCGGCCATGGTGCCGGCTGGGGACCACGTACCCGTTGCCGGGTCATACAGTTCCGCCGATGCAACAAACGCTGTGTTGCCCCCGCCGACTACCAGCACCTTGCCCGACGGTAGCAGTGTGGCTGTGTGATCACTGCGGGGCACAGCCATGCTGCCGGTGCTGGACCAAGTGCCCGTACTCGGATTGTAAACCTCTGCGGTACGTTGAGTAACATATGGGCCGTTAACCACCAGTCTACTGCCGCCCGTTACCAAAACTTTGCCGGAAGGCAGAAGCGTCGCAGTAGCTTGTATCCGGCCTGTGGCCATGGTGCCGGTTGGGGACCAGACACCTGTTCCCGGGTCATAGACTTCCGCAGTGGCGAGGTCCGCATATGAATCATTACGCCCGCCTGCCACCAGTACCTTTCCAGAGGGAAGCAGCGACATTACATGTGCCTCGCGAGGAGTGGAAAGGCGGCCCGTGACCGACCACATCCCGCAGTACTCGTCCACCTGAGCGTCGCAGTCGTTGTCCACAGCGTCGGACACCTCCGTCGCCCCCGGATTGATGCTTGCGTTAGCGTCGTTGCAGTCGCCTTTGTTCGACACGTAGCCCGCAGGCTGATAGCACTTAAACTGGTTGCTTGTTGACGACGTGCCGAAAGTGTCGCCGTCTGCGTCGCGGTACCATGTCGACCTGGGTAGGCCGTCGTCCACCTGAAAGTCGCAGTCGTCGTCGACGTCGTTGCACACCTCCGTGGCCCCAGGGCGGATACTCGAGTTGCCGTCATTGCAGTCACTGTTGTTCGACACGTAGCCCGCAGGCTGACTGCACTTCTGCTGGGCGCCGCTCGCCAAACTGCCGTACGTGTCGCTATCTGCGTCGCGGTACCACCTCGACGTGGGCAACCCCTCGTCCACCTGCGCGTCACAGTCGTCGTCGACGTCGTTGCACACCTCCATGGCTCCAGGGTAGGTGCTTGCGTTGGCGTCGTTACAGTCACTGGCGTTCGACACGTAGCCCGCAGGCGCGGTGCAGGCGGTTGTCGTCTGTCTGCTACCGTAGTTGTCACTGTCCGCGTCACGGTAGAAGGTGAGCTTCACGCCCTCGTCCATCTGAGCATCGCAGTCGTCGTCGACTGCGTTGCACACCTCCGTGGCTCCAGGGTGGATGCTCGCGTTGGCGTCATTGCAGTCATTGGCGTTCGATACATAGCCCGCAGGCTGACTGCACTTCTGCTGGGGGCTCGTCGACGTGCCGTACGTGTCGCCGTCTGCGTCGCGATACCACGTCGACGTGGGCAACCCCTCGTCCGCCTGGGCGTCGCAGTCGTTGTCCACACCGTCGCACACCTCCGTAACTCCAGGGTGGATGCTCGCGTTGCCGTCGTTGCAGTCACCGGGACGTTGGGCATAACCCGAGGGCTGGGTGCAAGCAGCGGTCGCCGGACCCGTACCGTAGGTGTCGCTGTCGGCGTCACGGTAGAATGTGAACTGCACGCCCTCGTCCACCTGGCTGTCACAGTCATTGTCCACGCCGTCACAAACTTCTGCGGCACCGGGGTGGATGCTCGCGTTGCCGTCGTTGCAGTCGCCAGCGCGCTGCACATAGCCCGCAGGCTGGCTGCACTTCTGCAGAGGGCTAGCGGACGTGCCGTACGTGTCGCCGTCCGCGTCGCGGTACCACGTCAACGTGGGCAGTCCTTCATCCGCCTGCGTGTCGCAGTCATTGTCTACGCCGTCGCACATCTCTGCGGCACCAGGATTGATGCTCGCATTGCCGTCGTTGCAGTCACCGGGACGTTGGACATAGCCCGAGGGCGCGGTGCAGGCGGCGGTTGCTGGGCCGGTGCCGTAGGTGTCGCTGTCGTCGTCCCGGAAGAAGGAGAGCGACACGCCCTCGTCCACCTGGGTGTCACAGTCGTTATCCACGCCGTCACACACCTCTGCGGCACCAGGGTGGATGCTCGCATCGGCGTCATTACAGTCGCTGGTATTCGAGACATAGCCCGCAGGCTGGCGGCAATTCTGGACAGCCTGTCCCGCGTTGCCGAAGCCGTCTCCATCCGCATCGCGGTACCACGTTGAGGTAGGTAGGCCCTCGTCCGCCTGGGTGTCGCAATCGTTGTCCACGCCGTCGCAAACCTCCGGAGCGCCCGGGTGAATGCTCGCGTTTGCATCATTGCAATCCCCCGCAGTCGGTGCGTGCCCGGAGGGCTGGGTGCAGGATTGCACCGACTGGGAGGTCAGACCGTAGTTGTCTCCATCCCCGTCGCGGTACCAGTCCAGGAAGGCCAGTCCATCGTCCGCCTGTCCATTGCAGTCGTTGTCCAGGCTGTCGCACACCTCGGCCGAAGGCCCCCGCACCGGCGCGCACTCAAGGGCGCCGTGCGTGCAGTACGTCACCCCTTCCCCGCACACCCCCTGCTGTCCCGTCTCGCACGCCTGCAGGCCGCCCGGGTTGCCTTCATCGGCCTCCCCGTCACAGTCATTGTCCAGGCTGTCGCACTGCTCTGCGGACGCCGCCTCGTTCTGCTGGCAGGCCACACTGCCTTCCACGCAGGCCGTCGTCCCCTCCGCACAGACGCCCGGCTTTCCCGTCGCGCAGTTCTCGCCGCCGCTCGGGTTGCCCTCGTCCACCACCTCGTCGCAGCTGTCGTCCGTCCCATTGCACAGCTCCGGCGCGCCCGGGTAGGTCGACGGCGTGTAGTCGTCGCAGTCGAGCTCTTCTACGAAGCCTGGAGACGGCTCGCACCCTTGCTCGGTGAGGTACTCATCTCCGAATCCATCCATGTCCCCGTCGAAGTAGAAGGTGTTGACGATCTGCGTGGAGACGGGTGCCGTCGTCGGCGAAGTGCTGGTGGCACCGGTGCCGAGTTGCCCCTGGCCATTGTGGCCCCAGCCCCACACCGGGCAGCCTGGGCGCAGCGCCAACGCGTGCTGGGCGCCCGCCGCGATGGCCAGTGCGTCCGCGAGCTCCGTCACATTCACGGCCGAGGCGCTATTCATCGTGGTGCCATTGCCGAGCTGGCCAGAGACATTGTGGCCCCACGCCTTCACAAAGCCGCCTCCCATGATGACCAGGGAACTGTTGTGGCCAGCGGCGATGGCTGTTGCCGCGAACACGCCCTCCACGGGCGTAGGAGACAGTACTGGCGTGGTGGAAGCAATTCCCTTGCCCACCTGACCGAAGGTGTTCTGCCCCCAGCTCCACACGTTTCCGAACTGCTCATCGATGATGAGGGAATGCCCCGCGCCGGCGGCGACGGCCTTTGCGAGCGGGAGACTCTCCACTCGCACCGGCGCCAGCACCGCGGCGCTGGTGCTTCCAGTACCCACCTGGCCGGATGTATTCAGGCCCCACCCCCACACCCTGCCCTCCTCGTCGAGCGCCAGCACGTGATTGACGCCCGCAACCATGGAACGCAGGGAAGGCAAACCCGGCACCATTCCAGGCATGGGCACAGAGGTGCTGGTGGTGCTTGTCCCCATCTGCCCGGACGTATTCTGCCCCCAGGCCCACAGCCGCCCACTCGCATCCAGCGCGAGGGAGTAGTTACCATTGGCCGCGATGGCTTGAATGCCGGAGAGCGCCGCCACCTTCGTCGGCACCAGCACCAGTCCCCCAGCACTGCCGAGGCCCGCCTGGCCGTTGGCATTCTGCCCCCACACCCACACATCACCACTCACGTCGAGCGCCACCGAGTGGGCGATTCCCGCGGCAATCGCTTTGATGGGCGGGAGGCCATTCACCTTCGAGGGGTGGGGCTGAGGAGTGCTACTGCTGCTGCCAGTCCCCAGTTGCCCGACGACATTCTGCCCCCACGCCCAGACCTCTCCGTCCTTCTTCAGGAACAAGGAGTGATAGGCGCCGGTCGCGACGGACTGGGGCACTCTCACGGAGGAAAGCTTCTGACGCGCCGAGGCGACAGCACCTCCCTCATCAGCCATGGGCTCGGGCGCACCACACCCCATGGCCGTGAAGAGAAATGCGGCCGTACATACCGCGAGCGCGCTCTGCAAGATTGCGAAGCCGTGTCGTCTCAAGTCACTGCTCTCCTCGTAAACGGCCTTGTGGGTGCCGCACGGCCGCTCCTTTCGAAGCAGCGTCGCATTTCCTCATGGGCAGGCATGACAGGAAACACGCGGCTACAAATGTACCGGAAGTACTGCCACCGCCGCTGCTGAGTCAGTCGCGCCCCATGGTGGGAGGTACGGACATCACCTTACAGACGTCTGCAAAAGCCTTTACCGGGGCGCGGTGCAGTACATCAACGGCTACGAGGGGCGGACCGGCACGAGGCCTCGCGGCTTCGTTCTGCGCGCACGCGAGCTGGTAGAGCGACCCGGAAAGTACCTCGTACCATCCGCATCGCTCGTGGGTAAGGCCGAGAAGGGCGAGTTGCTGAAGTAGTCACCGGGATCAAGTCCCGGTAGGACATTCGGACGGGAAGACGCGACGACGGCACGGGTCAGCCAACCGTGCCGTCGAGTCCCCCTGCGAGCAACGCCGCTGCTCCTCACTCCGGTTTGTACGTCCCGCCCTGCCAATCCTCCAGTGTCATGGTGGCGCTGAGCCCAACCATGCTCATTGGAGGCTTTGCAAGCTCGGCAAGCACTCGCGCTGCCTCCTCGGGCGCGAACCTCAGCGCAGCCGAGGCAGCCCAGAAGCGTGTTCCTGGTTCTGGGTCATCCAGCAGCTTCAAGATGCGCTCATTGGCCTCTGCACCGCGTAATCTCAGCTCTGCTTCGATTGCGGTAGCACGGTCGTATTCTTTGTTCGCAGCCCGTGTCTTGCGCGCATCCAGCAAGCGGCCGTGATTCGCGGAGTTCTCCCTGTACCGACCGACCAGTTCCTCCGTGGTCAGCTTCTTCCAGTTTTCATTCATGGAATGGCACCGAATTGCTTGAGAACCCGGAGCCCGAATTCCCGCTGTTGATCGTAAGACTGAGCGCAAAGCCACTCACGAACGACCTGGCCACAGGCGATGCGCTGCTTGGAGGAGGTACTCCTTGTTCGCGTCCCTGCGGGTCCGGTATAGTATAGCGCTACTCCGGGTCGAGCGCCCAGGTTCCGTCGGACCAGTGCTTGAGGGTGTATTGGCACTCGAAGGCAATCACCCCCTCGCCGCGCGCCGCCTCCTCAAGCACTGCCTTGGCCTCTGCGGTCCGGTAACGAAGCAGGTACGCAGCGGCCATCGTCCTCACGTCTACGCTCGGATGTTTGAGGAGCACAGCCAGGGCTTCTCGTCCCTCATCCCCATGAGCACGCAGCTTTCGAAAAGCTGCCATGTAGCGGTCTGCATGCTTGTTGCCGGTCTTGGCATCCCCTCGGAGAATGGCCTCGGTCTGCGCGGTCACATTCGCTGCGAATTCCTGCACGAGAGACTCAAGCGTCATCGCCATATCCCCTTCCCGATGTTCTCGATGGCCAGGAGTCCGAAGTCGCGTTGCGCCTGGTAGGATTGAGTGCTCAGCCACTCACGCACGGTCAGGTTGGAGTTCGTAATCCGTGGTCTCTTGGACGAGTAGAACGCGCTCACAAGGTCATGCAGCGCTTTATCGAGGGCAATGACGTTCTCCGTATTGTGGATGGCTTCGGGCCCGAACTGACGAACGTTCCCCTCCGTCTGCTCCACGATGTGGTGCCACTCTCTGCCCGGGCCCGCACTGCCCCTTCCCTTGTAGAGGCCACCGTGCGTCTGCCATTCCTGGTATCCCCCCGGGGTGCTCCCGCCACCGCGAGTGCCACGCGACGACATGGCCACTGCTCCTGGCGCGAGGGCGAACGTGAAGCCGTCCGCAGCCACGGCAACGGTCTCCACCTGCGCTACCCCAGCGTACGTCACACCCGCTTGCGCCTCGGCCCTCACCGCGACCTGAGCGGCCCCGGGCAGCCCCGGCAGCTTCGCCCCTAGCGTCGCGCCCGTACTCCCGATGGCCGCTGTCGCCAGCATCACGAACGCCCGCGCCGCGTTCCGGCCCATCACCCGCCCGAAGCGCTCCCCCGCCTCGCGCAACGCATCGAACGTCACGGCCTGGTCGCTCTCCGCCATCAACTGCCGGAAGCCCTGGATGAGCCCCCAGAACGTGTCCACCCCCACGTAGACGATGAGCGCCGCCGTGAGCACCGCCGCCACGCCCTTGGTCGCAGGTTCTGGCACCGTCCAGAGCAACGCGTAGGTGGCCGCCGTCCAGAGCGCCGCCTGCATCAGCGCCTCCGGGTGGGCCATGTCCTTCACGGCCTCCCACAGTTCATCCAGCACCGCGCCCTTCGCCAGGGACAAGGCGAGCGTGAAGCGCGCACCCCCTGTGACGCTGGGGCCCTCTTTCAGCAGCCCCAGACAGTCCCCTCCGCGCCCGGTCCGCTCACACCAGCGCAGGTAGGCTCGCGTCAGTTCGATTTCGGCTTGGGGAAGTTCGGCGGCCAGATGCTCACCGGGCCTGAGTGGGGTGATGCGCCGGCTCCTCACGTCGAAGAGGTACGAGCCGCTCCGGGAGTCCACCTCGAACAGGCGCCGCGCCGCCTCCTCGGGCCGCTGGGATGGGCGGAGGGTCCGCGCCAACCGCGCCACAGCCTCCTTCACGTCATCCTCGTCCAGCACTACCGGCTCGGAGGCCCGGTCCGAGCGGGGAACGTGGACGGTGGGCGAGCCCCGGCCCGTGTCGAGGCGCACCACCCGGGTGGGCCCGCTGCACCCCGGCAGGACCACCCACACAAGGAGGAACAGCCATCTCAGCAACATGCAGCGCTCCCGGCCCTGATTTCCTGGCATTTCATACCACGCCAGAAAAGTGGGTTGGCTCGAGTCCCCTCACTCCAGGCAGGGCTGTGTCGTCATCTCGTTCGGGTTGCGTCTCAGCACGCTCGACGTCACGTCCACCCAGGAAGAAGGAACGACGTTCAGCTTCCGGATTGTGCGCAAGTAAGAAACTCGTCCGGGAAGACGCGACGGCGTCAGGGATTATCCAACCGTGCCGCCGTCGTTCCTTCTTTCAGCCGGCGACTTCGGGCCCAACGAGCACTGGCTGCTGGAGCGCCACGATTTCCTCCCGCCGAGGTAGTCCCGGCGAGTGCTGATGCAGCCGAAACATTTGGCCTGATGACGACCAACCTAGTGTCTCAACAATCCGGTGCGGTACACTCGCCGCCGCCGTGCGTCCCTCGCCGGGACGTGTGAACGCGCCTTCATGATCCTGCTTCACGACTCTTCTTCGTTGGTGGAACTCGCGCGGCGAAGGGCGGAACAACACCCGCAGCAGCGCGCCTACACGTTCCTGGTGGATGGTGACGCAGAGGAAGCGCACCTCACCTACGCGGAGCTGGACCGGCGGGCGCGAACCATCGGCGGCTTCCTGCAGGGCCTGGGCGCCCGGGGTGAGCGCGTGCTGCTGCTCTACCCGCCGGGTCTGGACTACGTGGCCGCCTTCGTCGGCTGCCTCTACGCGGGCGCCGTCGCCGTACCGGCCTACCCGCCGGATCCGATGCGCGTGGCGCGCACCCTGCCCCGCCTCGAAGCCGTCATCCAGGACGCCCGGGCGCGCTTCGCCCTCACCACCGGTTTCATCCAGTCCGTCGCGGAGTCGCTGGCCAAGCAGTCCGCCGCACTCGCGGGGCTGACGTGGGTGGCCACCGACTCGCTGGAGGACTCGGCCGCGGACGGGTGGAAGGACCCGGGCGCCACGCGTGAGTCGCTGGCGTTCCTCCAGTACACCTCCGGCTCCACGGGCACGCCTCGCGGCGTCATGCTCAGCCACGGCAACCTGCTGCACAACTCGTTCGCCATCCACCGGTGCTTCGAGCACTCGGAGGCAAGCCGCGGCGTCATCTGGCTGCCGCCGTACCATGACATGGGGCTCATCGGCGGCGTGCTGCAGCCGCTGGCCGGTGGCTTCCCGGTGGTGCTGATGTCGCCGCTGGACTTCCTCAAGCGCCCGGCGCGGTGGCTGGAGGCCATCTCCCGCCACAAGGCGACGACGAGCGGCGGGCCCAACTTCGCGTACGACCTGTGCGTCCGCAAGACGACGCCGGAGCAGCGCGCGGCGCTGGACCTGAGCACCTGGGACGTGGCCTTCAACGGCGCCGAGCCGGTGCGCGCGGAGACGATGGAGCGCTTCGCCCAGGCCTTCGCCGTGTCGGGCTTCCGCAAGCAGGCCTTCTACCCGTGCTACGGGCTGGCCGAGGCCACGCTGATTGCCTCCGGGGGCCGCAAGGCGGCACTGCCGGTGGAGCGGATGTACTCGCGTGAGTCCATCCAGCAGGGCCGCGCCGAGGCCGCTCAGCCGGGAACGGAGGGCGTGAGCACGTTGGTGGGCTGCGGCCAGAGCGTGCTGGACCAGGAGCTGCTCATCGTGGACCCCGAGTCTCACCAGCCCGCACCCGTAGGACGGTTGGGAGAAATCTGGGTGCGCGGCGCGAGCGTGGCCAGCAGCTACTGGGAGCGGCCCGAGGAGAGCCAGGCCACCTTCCACGCGCGCCGCGCCGACACCGGCGAGGGGCCCTACCTGCGCACGGGCGACCTGGGCTTCTTCGCGGACGGGGAGCTGTTCGTCGCCGGCCGCATCAAGGACCTCGTCATCCTGCGCGGGCGCAACCACTACCCGCAGGACCTGGAGCTGACCGCGGAGGGCAGCCATCCGGCGATGCGGCCGGGCTGCTCGGCGGCCTTCTCCGTGGAGGCCGAGGGCGAGGAGCGGCTGGTGGTGGTGATGGAGGTCGACCGCAAACAGCTCGCGGAGCCCGCAGAGGCCATCGACGCCCTCCGCCGCGCCATCGCCAGCGCGCATGAGGTGGCGGTGGGCACCGTGGTGCTCATCCCCCCCGGCGGGCTGCCCAAGACCTCCAGCGGCAAGGTGCAGCGCCGTGCGTGCCGCGCCATGTACCTCGCCGGGGAGCTGGAGGTCCTCGCGGAGGACTCGGGCGGCAAGGACGCGGGCCCGGCGGCTTCCGGCGAGGCGTCCGAGGCCACCGTCCGCCTGACGCGTGAGGCGCTGCGCTCCGCTCCCACCGAGACGCGGGCGGCCCTGCTGGGCGCCTTCCTGCGGCAGCACCTGTCGCGCGCCCTGCGCATCCCCGCCGACTCGCTGGACGCGACCCGGCCGCTCACCGCGCTGGGCCTCGACTCCATCCATGCCGTCGAGCTGAAGGCGGCGCTGGAGGAGGAGCTGGGGCTCGGCGTGCCCGTGGCGCTGCTGCTGGAGGGCGTGCACCTGGAGGCGCTCACCGCGCGGGCCCTCTCGGAGCTGAGCCACCCCACCCGCGTGCTACCTGCGCTGGAGGCCGGCGCTCGTGGAGACGCGCCGCCGCTGTCGTACGCACAGGAGCGGCTGCTGTTCCTGGAGCAGCTCGCGTCGGGCAGCGCGGCCTACAACATCCCCGCCGCCGTGGAGCTGGACGGCACGCTCGACGTGGCGGTGCTGGGCCGCGCGCTGGAGGCCATCGTCCACCGGCACGAGGTGCTGCGCACGCGCTTCCCCCGCGTGTCCGGGCGGACCACGCAGGACATCCTGAAGCCGGAGCAGGTGCCCGCGCCCCTGTCCGGACCGGACGCGGTGGTGAACCTCTCCGCGCTGCCCGAGGAGCAGCGGCGGGCGGAGGCCGAGCGCCTCACCGCCGACGAGGCCCGGCGGCCCTTCGCCCTGGAGCGCGGCCTGCCGCTGCGCGCGCGGCTGTTGCGGCTGTCGGAGCGCCAGCACCGGCTGCTCCTGACGTTGCACCACGTGGTGTCCGACGGATGGACCATGGGGGTGCTCGTGCGCGAGCTGGGCGCGCTCTACACCGCCTTCGCGCAGGGGCGCCCCTCGCCGCTTCCCGCGCTGCCGGTGCAGTACGCCGACCATGCCGCGTGGCTGCGGCGATGGCTGGAGGGCGGCGAGCTGGAGGCGGAGCTGTCGTACTGGAAGGAGCGCCTCGCGGGGGCTCCTCCGCTGCTGGAGCTGCCCACGGATCGGCCGCGCCCGGAGCGCCAGCGCTTCGAGGGCGCTCGCCATCCGCTGGCACTCTCCCCCTCCCTCACCGCGGGCCTGCGGCAGCTGGGACAGGCCGAGGGTGCCACGCCCTTCATGTCGCTGCTGGCCGGCTTCCTCGTGGTGCTGCACGCGCGCACCGGCCGCACGGACCTGGTGGTGGGCACGGACGTCGCCAACCGCGAGCACGCCCGCATCCAGGGGCTGGTGGGCCTCTTCGTCAACCAGCTCGTGCTGCGCGTGGGCCTGGAGGGCAACCCCTCCTTCCGCGCGGTGCTCGGGCGCGTGCGCGAGGTGGCGCTCGGCGGCTATGCGCGCCCGCACGTCCCCTTCGACAAGCTGGTGGAGGCGCTGCGCCCGCCTCGCGATGCCCGCTACAACCCCCTCTTCCAGGTGATGTTCGTGCTGGAGAACGCGCCCCTGCCCGCGCTGAAGCTGCCGGGCCTGGAGCTGCGCCAGGTGGAGGTGGACGACGGCGGCTCGCCCTTCGACCTGTCGGTGCTGCTGTCCGAGTCCGGCGGCCGCTTCCACGGCGTGCTGCGCTATGCCACCACCCTCTTCGACGCGGCCACCATCGCCCGGCTCGCCGCGGACTACGAGGCGGTGCTGTCCACCGTCGTGGCGCGGCCCGACGCCACGCTGGAGGAGCTGCGGCAGGTGCTGGCCGAGCACGAGCGCCAGCGCCAGCAGGCCCGGGCCCAGGAGCTTCAGTCGGCGCGCAAGGAGCTGTTCCGCAACGTGCGGCGCCGCGGCGGGAGTGAGTCATGACGAGTGGCCCGGTGAAGCGCGCGCTGCCCCAGGTGCGGCGACGCGAGGTGGACGGCTCCGGACAGGACTGGGTGCGCTTCGAGGAGCTTCGCCCCGGCCTGCACCTGCCCGTGGTGGCCCGGCCCACGCTGCCGGACGTGGACCTGGCCGCCTGGGGTCGCGCGCAGCGTGCTCGGGTGGATGAGCACCTGCACCGCCATGGCGCGGTGCTCTTCCGCGGCTTCGACGTGGTGACTCCCGAGGCCATGGACCGCGCCATCCAGGCCCTGGCGGACGCGGCCCTGCCGTACGAGGAGCGATCCTCCCCGCGCTCGCAGGTGAGCGGCAACATCTACACGTCCACCGACCACCCGCCGGCCGAGCGCATCTACCTGCACAACGAGCAGTCGTACAACCAGAGCTTCCCGCTGCGCCTCTTCTTCGCCTGCGTGACGCCCGCGCCCGAGGGCGGTGAGACGCCGCTGGCCGACTCGCGCCGCGTCTTCCAGCGCCTGCCCGCCGAGCTGCGCGCCCGCTTCCTGGAGCAGGGCTATATGTACGTGCGCAACTTCGGCCACCGGCTGGGGCTGAGCTGGCAGACGGCCTTCCAGACCGAGGACCGCGCCGAGGTGGAGGCGTACTGCCGCCGCAATGGCATCGACTTCGAGTGGCGCGAGGGCAACCGCCTGCGCACGCGACAGGTGCGCCGCGCCGCGGGCCTGCACCCCGTCACGCGCGAGCCCGTCTGGTTCAACCACGCCACGTTCTTCCACGTCTCCACGCTGCCGTCGAAGGTGGGCGCGGTGCTGCTGGCCGAGCTGGGCGAGGAGGAGCTGCCCAACAACACCTATTACGGCGATGGCTCCCCCATCGAGCCGGCCACGCTGGAGACGCTGCGCGCCGCGTACGAAGCCGAGCAGGTCGCCTTCCCGTGGGAGCGCGGGGACCTGCTCGTCGTCGACAACATGCTGGCCGCCCACGCGCGCTCGCCCTTCTCCGGCCCCAGGAAGGTGCTCGCCGGCATGGCGCGCCCCATCGCCTGGAGCGACGTGACGGAACCGGCTGGCTGAGCCTCTCCGCCACTTCGCGTACGCGCCGTCATCCCTCCCTGGAGCCCTTCTTCCTTGTCCGACACCTCAGGTTTCCGGCTCTCCCCCCAACAAGCTCGGCTGTGGTCTCACCTGGCACCGACTCCTTCAGCGTCCGCGCGGGCTCGCGCGGTGCTGATGCTCGAAGGTCCGATGGACGCTTCGCGGCTGGAGCGCGCCGTGCGGGGGCTCATCTCCCAGCATGAGATTCTGCGCACCTCGTACCGGCGGCTTGCCGGCACGGGGGCCGCGGTGCAGGTCCCCGGCGACGTGCCGGCCACCGTGCTGGAGGTGCTCGACTGGAGCGCCCTGCCCGCCGCCGAGGCTCAGGCGCGGCTGGAGTCCCTGCTGTCCGCGGAGGCCTCACCCGAGGAGGCGCCGGCGCCCTTCAAGCGGGTGGTGCTCGGGACGGAGCGGCAGGCGCTGGTGGTGGACCTGCCCGCGCCGTCCATGGACCGGCAGAGCCTGCTCCTCCTGGCCCGCGAGCTGGGCGCGGCACTGGAGGGAGCCGGCGCGGCCGACGCGGAGCCGCCGCCCCAGTACGCGGACGTGGCGGAGGTCTTCCACCAGCTCCTGGAGTCCGAGGAGACCAGCGACGGCCGCCGCTACTGGAAGTCCCGTGACTTGTCGGGCGCCACGGGCACCACGCTGTCCACGCGCCGTCCTGGCGCGGGGGGCTCCTGGACGCGGCCGGGGCGCCAGTCCCTGGCCCTGAGCGCGCGGACGGCCTCGGCCCTGGAGGCGCTGGCGGGCCGGCTGGGTGCGCGGGTGGCGGACGTGGTGCTCGCGGGGTGGATGGTGCTGCTGGCCCGGATGGGTGGGCTCGATGAGGCCTGCGTGGCGGTGCGGTACGACGGGCGTACCTTCGAGGGGCTGGACGTGGCGCTCGGACTCTTCGAGCGCTGGCTGCCGATGCGGGCTCCCTCGAACGCGCGGGTCCGCTTCGAGGAGTGGGTTCGAGAGGTCGCCCGGGAGTGCCGTGAGGCCGAGGCGTGGCAGGACTACTTCGAGGCCTCCGCGTTTCTTCCCGGGGCGACTCCGGGCGCGGCGCCCCCTCCGCTCTCCTTCTCGTTCGCGGAGGCGACCCGACCGGCGCCCGTCCAGGCCGGAGGGCTGGAGGTGTCCATCACCCACGTGGAGTCGCGGACCGAGCGCGCCGAGCTGGCGCTGACGCTCGTGCGCGGCGAGCCCGGGGCATCGAGCCTGGAGCTGGAGCACGACGCCAGCGCGTACACGTCCTCGGAGGCCACCCGGCTGCTGGAGCGACTGGAGGCGCTGCTCTCCGAGGCCGCCGCCTCGCCGGAACGCGCCCTGGAGGCGCTTCCGTGGGTCAGTGCCCAGGAGCTGCGCGCGCTGGCCGGCTTCAACGCCACGGCCCGCGATTACGACACCGACGGCACCCTCCCCGCCCGCTTCGACGCCCGGGCCCGGGCAACGCCGGACGCGGTGGCGGTGGCCTTCGAGGATGACTCGCTGTCCTTCTCCGCGCTGGCCGAACGCGCCAACCGCATGGCCTGGCACCTGCGCGCCAAGGGCGTGGGCCCCGAGGTGCGCGTGGCCGTGTGCCTGGAGCGCTCGGTGGAGCAGTTCGTGGTGCTGCTCGCCATCCTCAAGGCCGGCGGCGCCTTCGTCCCGCTGGACCCGACGTACCCGCGCGAGCGGCTGGCCTACGTCATCCAGCAGTCCGGCGCGCCCCTGGTCATCACCCGCTCGCACCTGCGCCGCGCCGTGCTCCCCGAGGGCACGCACACCTTCGTCTGCCTCGATGAGGCGTCGGAGGCCATCGCCGCCTCGCCCGCGCACGCGCCCGAGGTGACGCTGGCGCCGGAGAACGTCGCGTATGTCATCTTCACCTCCGGCTCCACGGGCCGGCCCAAGGGCGTGATGATTCCGCACCGCTCGGCGCTCAACCTGGCGGCGACGCTGCGGGACACCGTGTACCAGGGCCGGGGCCCCGGGCTGCGGGTGAGCGTCAACGCGCCGCTCGTCTTCGACGCCTCGGTGAAGCAGTGGCTGCAGCTGCTCAATGGGCACTCGCTCCACATCGTCCCGGAAGAGGTCCGGCCGGACGCCGAGCGCATGCGCGCCTGGGTCCAGCGCCATGCGGTGGACGTGCTGGACTGCACGCCCTCGCTGCTGGTGCCCATGCTGGCGCGGGGCCTCGGACGCGAGCCGGACTTCTCACCCCTCATGGTGCTGGTGGGTGGCGAGGCCATCGACGCGCGCACCTGGGCGGAGCTGGCCGCCCGCCCGGCCACCCGCTTCGTCAACATGTACGGCCCCACCGAGTGCACGGTGAACGCCACCACCTGCCCCATCTCCGACTCCGCCGAGCCGAGCATCGGCGGGCCGCTGGGCAACGTGCGCGTGCACGTGCTGGACGCGGGGCTGCGCCCCGTGCCCCTGGGCGTGCCGGGCGAGCTGTTCATCGGCGGAGCCGGCGTGGGCCGTGGCTATGACGGCCGGCCCGAGCTGACCGCCGAGCGCTTCGTGCCAGACCCCTTCAGCCCCGTGCCGGGCGCGCGCCTGTACCGCACCGGCGACGTGGGCCGCTACCGCGAGGACGGCCGCATCGAGTTCTCCGGCCGCGCCGACTTCCAGGTGAAGGTGCGCGGCTACCGCATCGAGCCAGGCGAAATCGAGTCGCTGATGCGCGCCCACCCCGAAGTGGCCGAAGCCGTGGTGCTGGTGCGCGAGGGCGAAGCGCGGTTGGTGGGGTACTTCGTGCCTCGCTCCGGTGGCGCGGACGCCGAGCTGGCGGCCCAGCTCCGCGGCTTCCTGCGGGAGAAGCTGCCCGAGTACATGCTGCCGTCGGTGCTGGTGCCGCTGGCGCGGATGCCGCTGACTCGCAACGGCAAGGTGGACCGCGGCGCGCTGCCGGATCCGGCGGCGGTGCAGCGGGACGCGGCGCCGTACGAGGCCCCCACGTCGGAGCTGGAGCAGCGCATCGCCTCCATCTGGCAGGAGGCGCTCAAGGTGGAGCGGGTGGGCTTGCACGGGAACTTCTTCGACCTGGGCGGGCACTCGCTCCTCATGGTCCAGGTACACGAGAAGCTCTCGGCCGCGTTCGGCCGGCGCTTCTCCATGGTGGAGCTCTTCCAGCACCCCACGGTGGCCTCGCTGGCGAAGTACATCGCCCAGCAGTCCTCACCGGACGACGCGAAGCAGCAGGCGCGCGACGAGCGGGCCCGGAAACAACATCAGGCAATGCAACAGCAGGCTCTCAAGGCGAAGGCCGGTAGGGGGAAGCGATGAGCACCGAGCAGGAGTCTCCTCAGCTCGAGGGTATTGCAATCATCGGCATGGCATGCCGGTTCCCAGGCGCGGGCACGCCCGAGGCCTTCTGGAAGAACCTCCAGGAAGGCGTCGAGTCCATCACCTTCTTCAAGGACGAGGAGCTGGACCGCGCCGCCATCGCCCCCGAGGAGCTGAAGGACCCGAAGTACGTCAAGGCCCGCGCCACCCTGGACGGCATCGACCAGTTCGACGCGCGCTTCTTCGACTTCTCCCCGCGCGAGGCGGAAATCACCGACCCCCAGCAGCGCATCTTCCTGGAGTGCGTCTGGGAGGCGCTGGAGTCGGCCGGGCATGACCCGAGCCGCGCGACGGGCTCCATCGGCGTCTACGCGGGCGCGGGCGCCAACGGCTACCTGCTCTACAACCTCTCCTCGGCCGGGCACCTGGTGGGCACCATCAACGCCTTCCAGGCCGTCATCCACAACAAGAACGACCACCTGGCCACGCGCGTGGCCTACAAGCTGGACCTCAAGGGGCCAGCGGTGACGGTGCAGACGGCGTGCTCCACGTCGCTCGTCGCCATCTACCACGCGTGCCAGAGCCTGCTGGGCCACCAGTGCGACATGGCGCTGGCCGGCGGCGTCACCGTCACCGTGCCGCAGAAGACGGGCTACCTCTACACGGAGCGGGGCATCGGCTCGCCGGACGGGCACTGCCGTCCCTTCGATGCCAGCGCCCAGGGCACCGTGGGCGGCAGCGGCGCGGGCGTGGTGGTGCTCAAGCGCCTGGCGGACGCCATCGCCGACGGAGACGTCGTCCACGCCGTCATCCGCGGCGGCGCCATCAACAACGACGGGACCGACAAGGTGGGCTACACGGCCCCCAGCGTCGGCGGGCAGACGGAGGTCATCGGCCTGGCGCAGGCGCTGGCCGACGTGGAGCCGGAGTCGATTACGTACGTGGAGGCCCACGGCACCGGCACGCCCATGGGCGACCCGATTGAAGTGAAGGCCCTTACCCAGGCCTTCCGCTCGGGCGGCGCGAAGCGCAATGGGTTCTGCGGCCTGGGCTCGGTGAAGGGCAACGTGGGCCACCTGGACACCGCGGCGGGCGTGGCGGGCCTCATCAAGACGACGCTGGCGCTGAAGCACCGGCAGCTGCCGCCGAGCCTGGGCTTCGAGAAGCCCAACCCCGAAATCGACTTCGCCAACAGCCCCTTCTACGTCAACGCGAAGCTGAAGGCCTGGGAGTCGACGGGCCCCCGGCGCGCGGGCGTCAGCTCGTTCGGCCTGGGCGGCACCAACGCCCACGTGGTGCTGGAGGAGGCGCCGGAGCGCGAGGCGTCCGGCCCCTCGCGCGAGCACCAGCTGCTGGTGCTCTCCGCCCGCTCGGCCGCGGCGCTGGAGGCGGCGACGAGCCGGCTCGCGGAGCACCTGAAGGCGAACCCCACGCTGAACCTGGCGGACGTGGCGTACACGCTCCAGACGGGCCGCAAGGGCTTCGAGCACCGGCGCTACGTGGTGTGCCGCACGGTGGAGGAGGCGGCCCAGGCCCTGGGCACCCTGTCTCCGGACCGGGTCATCACCCGCGTGCAGGAGCCGGTGCGCCGGCCCCTGGTGTTCATGTTCCCCGGCCAGGGCTCTCAGCACCCGGGCATGGCCGCGGGTCTCTACCGCACGGAGGCCGCCTTCCGTGAGGCGGCGGACCAGTGCCTGGAGCTGCTCAAGGGCCGGACGGATCTGGACCTCAAGCCGCTGCTGTTCGGCACGGACAGCCAGGACGCGCAGGCCGCCGCGAAGCTGGAGCAGACGGCCCTCACCCAGCCCGCGCTCTTCGTCGTGGAGTACGCGATGGCGCGGCTGCTCATGGCCTGGGGCCTGGAGCCCTCGGCGATGATTGGCCACAGCGTGGGCGAGTACGTCGCCGCGTGCCTGGCCGGCGTCTTCTCGCTGGAGGACGCGCTGGAGCTGGTGGCCACCCGCGGCCGGCTCATGCAGTCCTGCCCGCCGGGCGCGATGCTGTCCGTGCAGCTCCCGGAGGCGGACGTGCGCCCGCTGCTGGGGCCGGGCCTGGAGATTGCCGCCACCAACGCGCCGGGCTCGTGCGTGGTGGCCGGCACGCCCGCGGACATCGAGGCGCTGGAGAAGCGGCTCGCCGCGAAGGACGTGCTGGCCCGCCGGCTGCGGACCTCGCACGCCTTCCACTCCGCGATGATGGACCCCATCGTCTCCGCCTTCCGCGACGCGGTGGCCAAGGCGAAGCCGTCCGCGCCGAAGCGGCGCCTCATCTCCAACGTGACGGGCACCTGGATGACGGCCGAGCAGGCCACGTCGCCCGACTACTGGGCGAAGCACCTGCGCCAGCCGGTGCGCTTCGCGGACGGTCTGGAGGAGCTGCTGAAGGACGCGGAGGCGGTGCTGCTGGAGGTGGGCCCGGGCAAGGCGCTCCAGTCGCTGGCGCGCTGGCACCCGCGCAAGAAGCAGGGCCAGTCCATGCTCACCTCGCTGCCGCCCGTGGGCGAGGCCACGCCGGAGCCGGAGTACTTGCTGCGCACCCTGGGCCAGCTGTGGCTGCTGGGCGTGGAGGCGCCGCACCTGTTCGCCGGGGAGAAGCGCCGCCGCGAGGCGCTGCCCACCTACCCGTTCGACCGCCAGCGCTACTGGGTGGACCTGCGCTCCGCGCCCGGCACCCAGGGCACCCGCCGGGGCACGCTGGACAAGCGCCAGGACGTGGCGAGCTGGTTCTGGCTGCCGGTGTGGAAGGAGTCCGCGCCGAAGGTGGCCTCCGTGGCGACGGTGGACCCGAAGGCGACCCCGTGGCTGCTGCTGCTGGACCGCGCGGGCCTGGGCGCGAAGCTGGCCGCGCGGCTGCGCAAGGAGGGCCGGCCGCTGGTGGAGGTGTCGCTGGCCCGTGAGGCGCGGCGCACCGGCGCGGACTCGTACGAGCTGAACCCCGGCCGCCGCGAGGACTGGGCCACGCTGCTGTCCGAGCTGGCGGCGGATGGCCGGCTGCCGGAGCACATCGTCCACCTGGGAGGCCTCACCGCCGAGGGCTCGGGCGCGACGGCGGAGGACGTGCTGGAGCGCTCCTTCTTCAGCCTGCTGCACCTGGGACAGGCGCTGGGCGGGCACGCGGCGGGCAAGCCGGTGCGCCTGACGGTGGTGTCCAACGGCATGCAGGAGGTGACGGGCGGGGACCTCGTCTCGCCGGAGCAGGCGACGGCGCTGGGCCCGTGCGCGGTGATTCCCCGCGAGCTGCCGCACGTGCGCTGCCGCAGCGTGGACGTCACCCTGCCCCCCGCGGGCAGCTTCCAGGCCGGACGGCTGGTGGAGCTGCTGGCCGCGGAGCTGACGGCCGACGCGGAGGAGCCGGTGGTGGCCCTGCGCGGCGGACGCCGCTGGGTGCGCGACTTCGAGGAGGTGCGCCTGGAGGAGGGTCCCACCTCCGCCGTGCCCCTGCGTGAGGGCGGCGTGTACCTCATCACCGGCGGCCTGGGCGGCATGGGCCTGTCCTTCGCCGAGGCGCTGGCGGAGAAGTGCCGCGCGAAGCTGGTGCTCACCGGCCGCGCCGCGGTGCCACCCCGCGAGGAGTGGGCGAAGCACCTGGCGTCCGGCGACGAGGCCACGCGCCGCCGCATCCAGGCCGTGCAGCGGCTGGAGGAGAAGGGCGCGCAGGTGCTGGCGCTCGGCGCGGACGTGACGGACCTGGAGCGGATGCGGGCCGTGGTGGACACGGCGCGCGCGCGCTTCGGCGCCGTGCAGGGCGTCATCCACGCGGCCGGCGTCGCGGGCGGAGGCATGCTCCAGCTCAAGACGCGCGAGGCGGCGGCGGCGGTGCTCGCGCCCAAGGTGACGGGCTCGCGGGTGCTGGCGGCGGTGCTGGAGGGCGAGCGGCTGGACTTCTTCGTGGCCTGCTCGTCGCTGTCCTCGATGGTGGGCCGCTTCGGCCAGGTGGACTACACGGCGGCCAACACGTTCCTGGACGCCTTCACGCGCGCGTACCAGGCGCGCACCGGCACGTACGCGGTCTCCATCAACTGGGGCGCCTGGGACGAGGTGGGCATGGCGGCGCGGCCCGCGGCGCAGGCCGGCGAGGGCCGCGCCCTGTCGCACCCGTTCGTCCACCGCTGCCTCGTGGACACGCCGCAGCGCAAGGTCTTCGCCGGCACCTTCGGCGAGCCGCGCTCCAACTGGGTGACGGACGAGCACCGCATCCTCGGCAACCCCACCGTGCCGGGCGTGACGTACTTCGAGATGGTGCGCGCCGCCATGGCGGACGAGGCCCAGGGCCGCGTCATCGAGCTGCTGGACAACTACTTCCTCGCGCCGCTGCGCGTGCCGGAGAACGAGACGCGCGAGGTGCGCCTCATCCTGGAGAAGGACGGAGACGGCTGGCGGTGGGTGGTGCGCAGCCTGCCGCCCGGAGGCGTGGGCAAGGGCACGGACCACTCGGCGGGCCGGGTGCGCTTCGGCGGGCCGAAGGTGCCGCGCTACGAGGACCTGGAGGCGCTGCGCAAGCGCTGCGACAAGCCGCGTCCCCAGTCGCTGGAGGCCGAGTACGAGCAGGAGCTGGGACCGCGCTGGAAGAGCGTGCAGGCCATCCTCCCCGGCGAGCACGAGCTGCTCATGGTGCTGGAGCTGATGCCGGAGTTCTCCGGCGACTTCGAGGCGCTGCGCTTCCACCCGTCGCTCATCGACCGCACGTCGGGCATCGCCAAGAGCTTCCTGGCGGCGCACGGCTACTACCTGCCCTTCGGCTACAAGGTGCTGCGCCTGCACGGCGAGCTGCCCCGTCGCGTGTACAGCCACGCGCGCATCCGGGCCAACGAGTCCACCGATGGCGGTGAGACGCTCGCCTTCGACCTGACGATGATGGACGAGCAGGGCCGCGTGTTGGTGGAGGTGGAGCGGCTGACGCAGAAGCGCGTCAACGACCCCGCCGCCGAGCTGCGCGCCCTGGCCGCCGCGGCCCGCGAGTCCGCCCTGGCGAAGGTGCTGCCCACCGAGGAGCGGCAGGAAATCGCCCCGCGCGAGGGCGTAGTGGCGCTGGAGCGCATCCTCTCCTCCGGAATGGCACCGCAGGTGGTGGTGTCCGTGAGGGACCTGCACGCCACCATCGCCCACACGGACGAGGTGGTGCGCGAGCGCGTGCTGCAGGCGGTGAGCGAGACGCGCACCTCCGGCGAGCAGCAGCCCCGGCCGGAGCTGAAGACGCCGTACGTGGCGCCGCGCAACGAAATCGAGCAGCGCATCGCCGAGGCGTGGCAGTCGGTGCTCGGCATCGACAAGGTGGGCGTCAACGACAACTTCTTCGAGCTGGGTGGCGACTCGGTGCAGGCCATCCAGATCATCGCTCGGGGAAGCCAGTCGGGCCTGCAGCTCAGCCCGCAGCAGTTCTTCCAGTACTCCACCATCGGCGAGCTGGCGGAGATGATTGCCGGAGTGCTGGCGAAGCAGGCCGAGCAGGGCCCGGTGGTGGGCCCCGCGCCGCTCACTCCCGAGCAGCGCCGGCTGCTGGAGGCGCCCGCCCCGGCGTCCATCCGGGTGGCACGGCTGCCGGTGCCCGCCGCCATGGAGGCCGCGGAGCTGTCGCGGTCGCTGAGCGCGCTGCTGGCGCACCACGATGCGCTCCGGCTGCGCTTCACGAAGGGCGTGTCCGGCTGGCAGCAAGTGGGGACGCCTCCGGGGGCCGACGTGCCCTTCGCGGAGGTGGACCTACGCGCGCTGCCGGCGACCGAGCACGCGGCCGCGCTCCACGGCGAAGAGGAGAAGCTGCGCGCGAAGCTGGACGTGGCCGCGGGCCCGCTGCTGGCGGCCACGCGGGTGCGGCTGGAGGGTGGCGCGGGCAGCCAGTTGCTGGTGGCGGCGCACGGGCTGGCCGTGGATGGCGGCTCGTGGCGGCTGCTGGTGGAAGACCTGAACGCGGCGCTGCGTCACACGCGAGGCGGCCCGGGCCTCCGCCCGAAGACGGCGTCCTTCAAGCGCTGGGCGGAGCGGCTCGCGGAGGAGGCCACCTCCGAGTCACTGCGCCGAGAGGAAGCGGTGTGGCTCGGCGCGAGCTGGGAGGGCGCCGTGAAGCTCCCGGTGGAGCGCTCGGGCGGTGCTTCGGGCGTGGCACGCGCGGTGGACGTGGCGCTGACGGAGGACGAGACGCGGCAGCTCACCGAGCGGCTCGCCGGGACGTGGCGCGCGGACGTGACGGAGAGCGCGGTGGCCTCGCTCGGCCGGGCGCTGGCGGCCTGGGCGGGCGGCGGCCAGCAGCGCGTGGACGTGGTGTCCGACGGGCGCGAGGCCTTCGATGGAATGGACTGCTCGCGGACAGTGGGCTGCTTCGACGTCACCTGGCCGCTGCTGCTGGAGGTGGCGGGCGGGCCGTCGGCGGCCGAAGCCCTCAAGGCCGCGAAGGAGCGGATGCGCCGCGTGCCGCGCCGGGGCATCGGCTTCGGACTGCTGCGTGATGGCCCTCACGGCGAGCTGTCCGAGCGACTGAAGCGCCTGCCGCGCGCGGAGGTGGTGTTCCGTCACCTGGGCGCCGTCGAGGCCCCCGCGGACGAGGCGCCCCTGGCACCCGCCACGGCGCCGGGAGTCCCTCGCGGCCTGGGCGGGTACACCCTGGCGGTGGAGACGTTCCTGTCCGGCGGCCGGCTGCACGTGCGCTGCGCCTACGACGACGGCGTGTACACGCAGGCCACGGCCTCGCGGCTGGCCGGGGACATCCTCGACGGGCTGCGGGCGCTCCGCGGCGAGGGCCAGGACACCCGGGCCGCGCTCTCCTCCGTGGACTTCCCGCTGGCCGGCCTGGACGACTCGCAGTTGGGCGCGCTCGCCGCCCTCATCGACGACGCGGATGGCACCGAAGGCTGAGGGCTGAAGCACCATGAAGAACGTCGAGGACGTCTACCGATTCACCGCCTCGCAGCGGGAGCTGCTGTCCCAACGGCAGCCCGAGTCCCGCATCGAGCACCTCCACTCGCCCTTCCGCGGCGCCGTGGACGAGTCCGCCCTCGAGGAGGCCCTGCGCGAGCTGGTCCGTCGGCACACCGCCCTGCGCACCGCCTTCTTCATGCAGGGCCTCGCCGAGCCCATGCAGGTGGTCCGCGAGAAGGTCTCCCCCTCCCTGGAGCGCGTTGACGCCACCTCGCTGCCGGGCGGCGTTGACGCCTGGCTGGAGGCGGACCGCCAGCGCGGGATGAACCTCACGGCTGCACCCCTGGTCCGCCTGTCACTGCTGCGCACCGGACCGGACACCGGCGCGCTCGTCTTCGGCTACCACGGCGCGGTGCTCGACGCGGGCTCGGCCCGCCTGTGCCTGGAGGAGCTGCTGCACCTCTACAAGGCCCGCCGCGAGCAGCGCGAGGCCGGCCTGGAGAAGAGCCGCCCCTTCCGCGAGTACCTCTCCTGGACGGAGCAGCAGCCCACCGCCGAGACGGAGGCGCGCTGGCGCGAGCGGCTCGGCGGTGCCCGCCCCACCCTCCTTCCCGAGCTACCCCCCACGGCGGAAGCCACCGCTCCGGCACGGGTCCAGCAGCAACTGCTCTCCTCCACCGAGACGGGCAACGTGCAGGCGTTCCTGCGCAAGCACAAGCTGGAGCCAGGCACCCTCGTCCAGGCCGCCTGGGCCCTGCTGCTCCGGCACCTCACCGGGAGCCAGGACGTCGTGTTCGGCGCGCTCGTCCCGGGACGGCCCGCCTCGCTCTCCCAGGGGCGGCCGATGCTCGGCAGCTTCGCGCACGTCCTCCCCCGGCGCCTCACCGTCCCCTCCGACGGCAACGCCGTGCGCTGGCTCCGCGGACTCCAGGCCGACCTCACCGAGGCTCAGCGCCACGAGCACGTCTCCACCGCGCAGGTGCGCCAGTGGCTCGGGCTCGCGGAGGACGCCCTCCTCTTCCAGAGCGCCGTCGCCGTCTGGGAAGCCCCCGACGAGGACCCACTCAAGCCGCTGGCCCGTGGGCTCGGCTTGCACGGCTTCACCCGCTCCGCGCCGTCACCGTCCCTTCCCCTGTACGTGGAGGCCGTGCCCGGCCCGCGCCTGGCGCTGCGCCTCCACCATGATGCCCGCCGCTTCGCGCCGCTGGACGTCATCCGCCTGTCGGGGCAACTCGCGGCGCTCCTGGACACGCTCGTCTCGCAGCCGGACCGCGACGTGTCCTCCCTGGGCGAGGTCTTGGACGCCGCCGGCAAGGCCGTGGGCGCGGGCGCGCGCGGCCCCATCACCGCCGGCTCAACCCCGGAGCCCGAGGAGCTTCGCGCGCTCATCGCCCAGCACCCGGAGGTCCGCTCCGTCGCCGTGCGCGTGGAGGGCGACGCCCTGGTGGCTCACGTCGTGCCGGCCCGCCGCCGGGCCCGGAAGCTGGACTTCGGCCTCTTCTTCTTCGCCGACGAGGACTCCGGCAGCCGCGACAAGTATCACCTGCTCCTGGAGGCGGCGAAGTTCGGGGACCAGCACGGCTTCACCTCCGTCTCCACCCCGGAGCGCCACTTCCACGAGCACGGCGGCATCTATCCCAACCCCGCGATGCTCGCCTCCGCGCTGGCCACCATCACCCGCAACATCCGCCTGCGCGCCGGCAGCGTCGTGCTGCCCCTCCAGAGTCCCTTCCGCGTTGCCGAGGAGTGGTCCATCGTCGACAACCTCTCCGGCGGGCGCGCTGGCATCTCCATCGCCTCCGGCTGGGTGCCCAACGACTTCGCCTTCTTCCCCGAGAACTTCGCCCGCAAGCGCGACGTCATGTGGGAGAACCTGGAGAAGGTCGAGCGCCTCTGGCGCGGCGAGGCCGTCACCACCCTGGACGGCGTGGGCAAGGAAGTGCAGCTCAAGGTCTTCCCCCGCCCCATCCAGCCCCGGCTGCCCACCTGGGTGACGTGCGCCACGGACCCCGCCCTCTTCGAGCGCACGGGCGCCAGCGGCTACAACGTCCTCACCTCATTGCTGGGCCAGTCCCTGGAAGAGGCGCTGGAGAGGATTGGCCTCTTCCACGCCGCAGCGGACCGGGCCGGCCATGCGCGTGGCTCGCGCATCGCCACGCTGATGATGCACACCTTCGTCGGCCAGGATGCGGACGAGGTGCTCGACAAGGTCCGCGCCCCGCTCACCGCGTACCTGCGCGCGCACGTGGCGCTGATGCAGACGCTGGTGAAGAGCCTGGACCTCCAGGTGGACATCAACGAGCCGAAGTGGGCGGACTACCTCGCCTCCTACGCCTTCGAGCGCTACTACCGCTCCGGCGCGCTGATCGGCACCGTGACGAGCTGCCTCCCCATGGTGGACCGGCTGCTCGACGGCGACGTGGACGAGGTGGCCTGCCTCATCGACTTCGGCGTGGACACCGCCTCCGTGCTGGACAGCCTCACCCACCTCGCCGAGCTCAAGCGCCTGGCCCAGGACGATGCCCTGCGCATGGAGCGTGTCCTCTCGGAGTACCTCGACGAGCGCGTAGTGGGACGCCGCCCCCCGCTTCACATCCGGCTCGTGGACGCGCTTCCGAGCGAAGGTAACGGGTAGGCAGGGACGCGGCCAGGTCGCTCAAGACGGGACTGGACGACTCGCAACCGGGCGCGCTCGCCGCCCTCATCAACCAAGTGGATGGCTCCGTAGGCTGAGGGCTGAAGCATCATGAAGAACGTCGAGGACATCTACCGCCTTTCGCCCATGCAGCAGGGCCTGCTGTTCCACACGCTGGGCGCGCCCGGACAGGGCACCTACGTGGAGGTGGTCCACTGGACCTGGAACGGCGAGGTGGACCTGCCCACGCTGCAGCGGGCATGGCAGCGGCTGGTGGAGCGTCACCCGGCCCTGCGCACGGCGTTCTTCTGGGAGAACATGAAGGAGCCGATCCAAGCGGTGCGCCGCAAGGTGGACGCGGTGGCTCGCCTGGAGGACTGCTCCAGCGTCCCTCCCGAGGGACGGGAGGCGCGCTTCGCCGAGGTGCTGGAGCGCGAGGCGCGACAGGACTTCAACCTGTCGGCGGCTCCCCTGGCGCGCCTCACGGTGGTGCGCTTCGGGCCCACGCTCACCCGCTGCATCATCGCCTACCACCACCTGGTGATGGATGGCTGGTCGCTGCCCGTGGGCCTGCGGGAGCTGTTCCTCACCTATGACGCGCTGACCCGCGGCGAGGAGCCGCCGCTGGAGCCGACGCGCCCCTACCGGGACTACATCGTCTGGCTGTCCAAGCAGGAGCGCTCCGAGGCGGAGCACTTCTGGCGCGAGCGGCTGCGGGGCTTCACCGCGGCCACGCCGGTGCCAGCGGACCGGCCCGCGACACCCGACGCGAAGGTGGAGGCGTACGCCGTCGAGTCGCTCGGCCTGGGCACGGCCCTGACGGCGCGGCTGGCGGCCTTCACGCGGCAGCACCAGGTGACGTTGAGCACGCTGGTGCAGGGCGCGTGGGCGCTGGTGCAGGGCCGCTACGCCGGACAGGACGACGTGGCCTTCGGCACCGTGGTCTCCGGCCGGCCGCCCGGCCTTCCCGGCGTGGACACCATGCTGGGCACCTTCATCAACACCCAGGTCACCCGGGTCCGGCTGCCCTCGGGCAGCACCGTGCTGCCGTGGCTGAAGGCCTTGCAGACCGAGCTGCTCGCGGCCCGCGCCTTCGAGCACGTGTCGCTGGTGGACGTGCAGGGCTGGAGCGAGGTGCCGCGCGGACAGCCGATGTTCGACACCCTGGTCATCTTCGAGAACATGCCGCGCCGGGGGCTGTCGCCCGAGATGACGGCCCGGCTGCCCGTGGACGGCTTCGCCCGCACCGGCGCGCGCACGGGCTACCCGCTCATCTTCACGGTGCTGCCGGATGCCTCGGAGACGGAGCTGTGCTTCACCTTCGACGCCGGCCGCTTCGATACCACCACCCTGCGGCGGATGCTGGGGCACGTGGCCACGCTGCTGCGCTCCCTCGTGGAAGCGCCCGAGGCGAAGCTGGCGGACGTGTCCATGCTGCCGCCGGAAGAGGCCCGGCGGCTGGCGGAGTGGAACGACACACGGGTGGAGTACCCCGCGGACGGGAGTCTGCACTCGCTCTTCGAGGCCCAGGCGCGCCGCACGCCTGACGCCGTCGCGCTCCAGTTCGAGGACTCGCGGCTGACGTATGCGCGGCTCGACGCGCGGGCCAACCAGTTGGCGCACCAGCTGCACTCGCTGGGGGTGGGCCCCGAGAGCCGGGTGGGCGTCTGCCTGGAGCGCTCGGTGGAGATGGTGGTGGCGCTGCTGGGCGTGCTCAAGGCGGGCGCCGCCTACGTCCCGCTGGACCCGGGCTACCCCCAGGAGCGGCTGGCCTTCATGCTGGCCGACTCCGAGCCTCGCGTCCTGCTCACCCAGCAGCACCTGCTGGCCCGGCTGCCCTCCTCTTCCGTCCCGGTCCTCTGCCTGGACTCGCAGTGGCCCCTCGTCGCTCAGCAGCCCGAGTCGTCGCCCGGAGTGACAGTCACGCCGCGCGGCCTCGCCTACGTCATCTACACCTCCGGCTCCACGGGCCGCCCCAAGGGCGCCATGAACGAGCACGGCGCCGTCCTCAACCGCCTGCACTGGATGCAGCAGGCGTATGGGCTGGGGCCCGGGGACTCCGTCCTCCAGAAGACGCCCTTCAGCTTCGACGTCTCCGTCTGGGAGTTCTTCTGGCCGCTGATGACGGGCGCGCGGCTGGTGGTGGCCCGCCCGGGTGGACACCAGGAGCCCAGCTACCTGGCCCGCCTCATCGCCTCCGAGCGCATCACCACGCTGCACTTCGTGCCGTCCATGCTGCGCGCCTTCCTGGAGGAGCCCGGGCTGGAAGAGGCGTGCGCGTCGGTGCGCCGGATTGTCTGCAGCGGCGAGGCGCTGCTCGCGGAGCTGGCGCGCCGGTGCCTGGAGCGGCTGCCCCACGTGGGCCTGCACAACCTCTATGGCCCCACCGAGGCCGCGGTGGACGTCACCGCGTGGACGTGCCAGCCGGGTGACACGCGCACCTCGGTGCCCATCGGGCGCCCCATCGCCAACACGCGCATCCACCTGCTGGACGCCTCGCTGCGCCCGGTGCCGCCAGGCGTGCCTGGAGAGCTGTTCATCGCCGGCGTGCAGGTGGGGCGCGGCTACCTCGCGCGGCCTGGGCTGACCGCGGAGCGCTTCCTTCCGGACCCGTTCTCCCCAGAGCCGGGTGCGCGCATGTACCGCACCGGCGACCTGGCGCGCTGGTTGTCGGATGGCACGGTGGATTACCTCGGCCGGCTCGACTTCCAGGTGAAGGTGCGCGGGCTGCGCATCGAGCTGGGGGAAATCGAAGCGGCGCTGGCCGCGCTGCCGGAAGTGCGAGAGGCGGCGGTGCTGGCGCACAAGGGCATCGCTGGCGACGCGCGGCTGGTGGCCTATGTGGTGCCGCGCGACGCCGGTCCGGTGGACTCGGGTTCCCTGCGGGAGGCCCTGCGCAAGACGCTGCCCGAGTACATGGTGCCCTCGGCTTTCATGGCCCTGGAGGCGCTGCCGCTGTCTCCCAACGGCAAGCTGGACCGCAAGGCCCTGCCCGTGCCGGAAGCGGCGGCGCGGACCGCCACCTACGAGGCGCCTGCCACGCCTACCGAGGAGCAGCTGGCCTCGCTCTGGGCCGAAGTGCTGGGCGTGGAGAAGGTCGGCCGTCACGACGACTTCTTCGCGCTGGGCGGCCATTCGCTGCTCGCCACCCAGGTGGCGTCTCGCGTGCGCAAGTCCTTCGGGGTGGAGCTGCCCGTGCGCGCTCTCTTCGGGGCGCCCACCCTTGCCCTGCTCGCCACGCGTGTCGAGGAAGCACGGCGGGAGCGTGAGAAAGAGCGGCGTCCTCCGCTCGTGCCCGTGCCTCGGACTGGCACCCTGCCGCTGTCCTTCTCCCAGCAGCGGCTGTGGTTCCTCGACCAGCTCCAGCCGAACACCCCCGTCTACAACATCCCCATCGCGCTCCGGTTGGACGGCGCGCTGGATGTGGGCGCGCTGGAACGTGCCTTCACGGAGCTGATGCGACGCCATGAGGTGTTGCGCACCACCTTCCAGGAAGGCCCCGTCCAGCTCATCCACCCACCCGCGCCCATCTCCCTGCCGGTGGTGGACCTGTCCTCCCTGCGGGAGACGGAGCGCGAGGCGGAGTGTCAGCGGCTCACCCGGGAGGAGGCGCGACGTCCCTTCGACCTCACCCGGGAGCCGATGCTCCGCGCCGCGCTGCTGCGCCTGTCCGGGACGGAGCATCTGCTGCTGCTCACGCTGCACCACATCGCGTCCGACGGCTGGTCCCTGGGCGTGCTGGTGCGCGAGGTGGCCGCGCTCTATGAGGCCTTCATCCAAGGCCAGCCCTCGCCGCTGCCCGAGCTGCCCTTGCAGTACGCGGACTACGCGTCGTGGCAGCGCGCCTGGCTGACGGGCCCCGCCCTCCAGTCCCTGCTGGACTACTGGCACCAGCGGCTTCACGGCGTCGCCACCCTGGAGCTGCCCACCGACAAGCCCCGCCCTGCCGTGCGCGGCAACGCGGGCGCCTCGCTCGGCTTCGCCCTCTCGCGCCAGCTGCTCGACGCGCTCAAGGCCCTGGCGCAACAGGAAGGTGCTTCGCTCTTCATGGCCCTGCTGGCCGGCTGGCAGGTGCTGCTCTCGCGCTACTCCGGCCAGACGGACATCAGCGTCGGCTCTCCCATCGCCGGCCGTACCCGCCAGGAGACCGAGCCGCTCATCGGCTTCTTCGTCAACACCCTCGTGCTGCGCACGCGGGTGGAGGGCGGCCAGTCCTTCCGCGCGCTGCTGCGGCAGGTGCGAGACACGGTGCTGGAGGCCTATGAGCACCAGGAGGTGCCCTTCGAGAAGCTGGTGGAGACGCTGCAGCCCCGGCGCAGCCTCAGCCACTCGCCCCTCTTCCAGACGCTGCTGGCCCTGCAGAACATGCCCATGGGCCCGCTGCGGCTGCCCGGGCTGACGCTCTCCCTGCGCGAGCTGGACACGCCGGCCGCCAAGTTCGACCTGAGCGTCTTCTTCACCGAGACGCCCCAGGGCCTCGACGGCACGCTGGAGTACAGCACCGAGCTGTTCGAGCCGCGGACGATGGCCCGCCTCGTGGAGCACCTGCGCGTACTGCTGGAGGGCGTGGTGGCCCGGCCCGAGCAGCGCGTCGGCGTGCTGCCCCTGCTCACCGCCGGGGAGCGCCAGCAGCTGCTCGTGCAGTGGAACCAGACGGAAGCGCCCTACCCGCGCGAGGCCACCCTGCACCAGTTGGTGGAGGCGCAGGCGAGGAAGACGCCGGAGGCGGTGGCCGTCATCAGCCCGGAGCGGCGGCTGACGTACCGGCAACTGGACGAGAAGGCCAATCAGCTGGCCCACCGGCTGCGCCAGCTGGGAGTGGGGCCCGAGGTAAAGGTGGGGCTGTGCGTGGAGCGCACGGCGGACTTGGTGGTGGGCGTGCTGGGCATCCTCAAGGCCGGCGGCGCCTACGTCCCGCTGGACCCGAGCTACCCCCAGGAACGGCTGGGCTGGCTGCTGGAGGATGCCCAGGGCCCGGCGCTGGTGGCGCACTCGCACCTGCTGGCCGCGCTGCCGCCCCACGGCGCGCACGTCGTTTGCCTGGATTCGGACGAGGCGCTGGCCCGGCAGCCCACGCACGCCCCCCACCCGGTGGGCGTGTCCCCGAGCAGCCTAGCCTACATCATCTACACCTCGGGCAGCACGGGCCGGCCCAAGGGAGTGATGGTTGCGCACCGCAACGCGGTGGCCTTCGTGCAATGGGCGCTGGACACCTTCGAGCCCGAGGAGCTGAGAGGCACGCTGGCGGCGACGTCGCTGAACTTCGACCTGTCGGTCTTCGAGCTCTTCGCCCCGCTGGCCAGCGGCGGCAGCGTGGTGATGGCGCGCAACACGTTGCACCTGGCGGAGCTGCCCACGGCCCACGAAGTCACCCTCGTCAATACGGTGCCCTCGGCCATGGCCCAGCTGGTGGCGCTGGGGGCCGTGCCGGCCGGAGTGCGGGTCGTCAATCTCGCGGGAGAGGCGTTGCCGGAGCCGCTGGCGCGGCAGGTGTATGCGGTGCCGACGGTGCGGAAGCTCTACAACCTCTACGGCCCCTCGGAGGACACCACCTATTCGACGGGGACGCAGGTGGGGCGTGAGGAGGAACCCACCATCGGTAGGCCGCTGGCCAACACGCGCGCGTACGTGCTGGACGATTCCCTGCAGCCCGTGCCGGTGGGAGTCGCGGGGGAGCTGTACCTCGCCGGAGAGGGCCAGGCGCGAGGCTACCTGCTGCGCCCGGAGCTGACGGCGGAGCGCTTCGTGCCGGAGGTGCATGGCCCCGCGGGCAGCCGCATGTACCGCACGGGAGACCGGGTGCGGTGGTTGGCCGACGGCACGCTGGAGTACCTGGGCCGTGCGGACTTCCAGGTGAAGCTGCGTGGCTTCCGGATTGAATTGGGCGAGGTGGAGTCAGCCCTCCGGAGGCACCCGTCCGTACGCGAAGCGGTGGCCGTCGTGCGCGAGGACACCCCCGGCGACAAGCGGCTGGTGGCCTACGTCGTGGCCAAGGAAGGCGACACGCTGGACGTCTCCTCGCTGCGCCAGGCCCTCAAGCAGCGGCTGCCCGAGTACATGGTGCCCGCCACCCTCACCCTGCTGGAGGCGCTGCCGCTGACGCCCAATGGCAAGGTGGACCGCAAGGCCCTGCCCGCGCCCCAGGCGCCAGCTTCCGCGACGGGCGCCTACGTGGCGCCGCGCACGCCCCTGGAGCAGCAGCTCGCCGCGCTCTGGGCGGAGCTGCTGCATGTCGAGCGCGTGGGAGTGCACGACGACTTCTTCGAGTTGGGAGGCCACTCACTGTTGGCCACTCAGCTGGTGGCGCGCCTGCGGGCCGGTTGGGGCGTGGAGCTGCCCCTGCGCGCCCTCTTCGATACACCCACGCTGGGCGCGCTCACCGCCCGGGTGGAAGCCCTGTCGCTCGACTCCGGGGGAGCCGTGACGGCACCACCGCTGGTGCCCGTGCCCCGGAGCGGGCCGCTGCCGCTGTCCTTCGCCCAGCAGCGCCTGTGGTTCCTCGACAGGCTGGAGCCGGGAAGCCCCTTCTACAACATGCCCTTCATCCTCTGGATGGATGGCACCCTGGAACCTGGTGCGCTGGAGCGCGCCCTGACGGAGTTGGTACGGCGCCACGAGGTGCTTCGCACCACCTTCCAGGAGGGGCCGGCCCAGGTCATCCAGCCACCGCCGCGGCTGTCCCTGCCCCTGGTGGATCTGTCCTCACTGCCCGCGGACATGCGCGAGAGCGAGGCCCGGCGGCTGGCCCAGGAGGATGCGCGGCGTCCGTTCGACCTCACCCGGGGGCCGCTGCTGCGCGCCACCCTGCTGCGCATCCACGAATCGCGGCACCTGCTGCTGCTCAACCTGCACCACATCGTCTCGGACGGCTGGTCCCTGGACGTCCTGGTGCGTGAATCCGCGGCGCTCTACGCGGCCTATCGTGAAGGCCGTACCTCTCCGCTACCCGAGCTGCCCGTGCAGTACGCGGACTACGCGGTATGGCAGCGGAGCTGGTTGCGGGACGAGTCCCTGGAGGCGCGGCTCTCCTGGTGGCGCGAGCACCTCGCGGGAGCGGCTCCCGTCCTGGAGCTGCCCACGGACTTCCGCCGTCCCACCACGCAGGGGTTCCGCGGCGCCGTCCTCACCCGCGTGCTGCCGCGCCAGCTGGCCGGCTCGCTCCACGCACTCTGCCGCCGCGAGGGCACCACCCTCTTCATGGCCCTGCTGGCCGGCTTCCAGGTCGTACTGTCGCGCTACTCCGGGCAGGAAGACTTCCTCGTCGGGACCGACATCGCCAACCGCGGCCACGCCGAGACCGAAGGCCTCATCGGCTTCTTCATCAACCAGCTCGCCGTGCGGGCCCGGCTGGACGGCAATCCCTCCTTCCGCGAGCTGCTCGACCGCGTGCGCTCGGCCACGCTCGGCGCCTACGCACATCAGGAGCTGCCCTTCGAGGAGCTCGTCAAGGCTCTCAGTCCCGAGCGGAACCAGGGCCACGCGCCCCTCGTCCAGGTGAAGCTGGTGCTGCAGAACCAGCCCGCCTCCGAGCTGACCGTCCCGGGACTCACCCTTCGCGCTGAAGCGCTCGACCTGGGGACCTCGCGCCTGGACCTCACGTTGTCCGTGAGGGAAACGGCGCAGGGCCTGGAGTGCTCGTGCGAGTACCGCACGGACCTCTTCGAGGCGGCCACCGTCGACCGCCTCGTGCGGCACCTGGGCGTGGTGCTGGAGGCCGCGGTGTCCCAGTCCACGACTCCGCTGTCCGCACTGCCCCTCATGGACGAGGCCGAGCGGCGTCAGGCGCTGGTGGACTGGAATGACACCGAGCGCGACTTCCCCCGCGACGCTTGCGCCCACCAGCTCTTCGAAGCCCAGGCAGCCCGCACGCCCGATGCCGTGGCACTGCGCTTCGAGGGCCAGTCCCTCACCTATGCGCAGCTCGACTCGCGCGCCAATCAGCTCGCCTGGCACCTGCGCTCCCTGGGCGTCAGGCCTGAAGTCCCTGTCGCGCTGTGCCTGGAGCGCTCGCCGGAGATGGTGGTGGCCATCCTCGCCATCCTCAAGGCCGGCGGTGCCTGGGTGCCCCTGGACGCCAGCTACCCGGTGGAACGCCTGACGTACATGCTGCGCGACTGCGCCGCCCCGGTGCTCGTCACCACCCAGGCCATCGCCGATGAGCTGCCCTCTGGTGGCGAGCAGCTCGTCCTGCTCGATGTGGATGCCAGCCTCATCGCCGCGCAGCGCACTTCCGCGCCCGAAACGCTCACCCGCGCCAGCAACCTGGCCTACATCATCTACACCTCGGGCAGCACCGGCAGGCCCAAGGGCACGCTGCTGCAGCACCGCGGCCTGTGCAACACCGCGCTCACCGCCGCGCGCGAGCATGGCTTCCACCCCGACAGCCGCGTCCTCCAGTACGCCGCCTTCGGCTTCGACGCCTCGGTGGCCGAGATTTTCGGCACCCTGCTGGCTGGCGCCACCCTGGTGCTCGCGCCGCGCGAGCGGCTGCTGCCCGGTGCTCCCCTGGGCGCCCTGCTGCGCGAGGCGTCCATCACCGCCGTCACCCTGACGCCCTCCGTGCTGGCGCAGATGACGCCGGAGGACTTCCCCGCGCTGGAGACGCTCATCTCCGCGGGCGAGGCCTGCACGCCCGAGCTGGTGGAGCGCTGGGGCGGCCGGGTGCGGCTGCTCAACGCCTACGGCCCCACGGAAGTCACCGTGTGTGCCACCCTCTCCGAGCCGCTGCGGCCCGGAGCGCGGCTCACCATCGGCCGGCCCTGGGCCAACGTGCACGTGTACGTGCTGGACGCGCAGCTGCGGCCCGTGCCCGTGGGCGTGCCCGGAGAGCTGTGCGTGGACAGCGTGGGTCTGGCGCGCGGCTACCTCGGCCAGGCGGACCTCACCGCCGAGCGCTTCGTCCCCAATCCCTTCAGCGCCACGCCGGGCGCCCGCATGTACCGCACGGGAGACCGGGCGCGGTGGCTGGCCGACGGAACGCTGGAGTACCTGGGCCGGGCGGACTTCCAGGTGAAGCTGCGTGGCTTCCGGATTGAGTTGGGAGAGGTGGAGTCGGCCCTCCAGCAGCACCCGTCCGTGCGCGAGGCGGTGGCCGTCGTGCGCGAGGATGCCCCCGGCGACAAGAGGCTGGTGGCCTACGTCGTGGCCGAGGAAGGCGACACGCTGGACGTCTCCTCGCTGCGCCACGCCCTCAAGCAGCGTCTGCCCGAGCACATGGTGCCCGCCACCGTCACCCTGCTGGAGGCGCTGCCGCTGACGCCCAATGGCAAGGTGGACCGCAAGGCCCTGCCCGCGCCTCAGGCGCCAGCTTCCGCGGCAGGCGCCTACGTGGCGCCGCGCACGCCCCTGGAAGAGCAGCTCGCCGCGCTCTGGGCGGAGCTGCTGCATGTCGAGCGCGTGGGCGTGCACGACGACTTCTTCGAGTTGGGAGGCCACTCGCTGCTGGCCACCCAACTGGTGGCACGCCTGCGAGCCGGCTGGGGCGTGGAGCTGCCCCTGCGCGCCCTCTTCGATGCACCCACGCTGGGCGCGCTCACCGCCCGGGTGGAAGCCCTGTCGCGCGATTCCGGGGGGGCCGTGACGGCACCACCGCTGGTGCCCGTGCCCCGGAGCGGCCCACTGCCGCTGTCCTTCGCCCAGCAGCGCCTGTGGTTCCTCGACAAGCTGGAGCCCGGAAGCGCCGCCTACAACGTGCCCTCCGTGCTGCGGCTGGAGGGCCCGTTCGACGTGGCCGCACTGGAGCGGGCCTTCACGGAGCTGGTGCGCCGCCATGAAATCCTTCGCACCACCTTCCCGGACGAAGGCGGCGTCGCCGTGCAGGCCGTGGCACCTCCAGGGCCCTTCCGGCTCACGGTGGTGGACCTGCACGAGCGGGAGGACCGCGAGGCGGAGGCGTGGCGGCGGGTCCGAGAGGAAGCCGCGCGCCCCTTCGACCTGGCGCGCGGGCCGCTGCTGCGCGTCACGTTGCTGCGCCTCTCCCAGGAGCAGCACCTGCTGCTGCTGACCCTGCACCACATCATCAGCGACGGCTGGTCCGCGGGCGTGCTGGTACGGGAGCTGGAGGCCCTCTATCAAGCCTTCACCGCCGGCAGGCCCTCACCGCTGCCGGAGCTGCCCCTCCAATACGCGGACTATTGCTTCTGGCAGCTCGCATGGCTGCGTGACGAGACACTGGAGTCACAGCTCACCTATTGGAAGCAGCACCTGGCCGGGGCGCCGCATGCGCTGGAGCTGCCCACGGACTTCCCGCGCCCGCCCGTGGCCTCGTCTCGGGGAGCGAGCGTCAGGTTCCAGCTTTCCGAGGCGCGCTCCCGCGACTTGCAGGTCCTGTGTCAGCGGGAAGGCGTCACCTTGTTCATGGCCCTGCTCGGCGCCTTCCAGGCCGTGCTGGCCCGCCACTCCGGTCAGGAGGACATCGTCGTCGGCACGCCCATCGTGGGCCGGCGCTTCACCGAGCTGGAGGGGCTGATTGGCCTCTTCATCAACACGCTCGCCCTGCGCACACGCCTGGATGGGGACCCGCCCTTCCGTGAGCTGCTCGGCCGCGTGCGGGAGGCGACGCTGGGCGCCCACGCGCACCAGGACATGCCCTTCGAGAAGCTGGTGGAGGAGCTGCGTCCGCAGCGCGACCTGGGCCGCTCGCCCCTGTTCCAGGCGATGCTCGTCCTCCAGAACATGCCCGAGGCTCGGCCGTCCCCAACGCACGGGCAGGCCGGGCTCCGCATCCACTCCGTGGAGCTGGAGAACGACACCGCCAAGTTCGACCTCACCCTGAGCTTGAGCGAAACGCCCGAGGGATTGCAGGGCGAGTTGGGGTACCGCACGGACCTGTTCCGGGAAGAGACCATCCGCCGGCTGGCCGGCCACCTGTACACGTTCCTCGAGGCCGTCACCGCCAACCCGGGGCTGCGATTGTCCGAGGTGCACCTGCTGACGGCCGCCGAGCAGCGCCAGCTCCAGGTGGACTTCCAGGGACGGGACGAGGCGTACCCGCGGGGAGTGTGCCTGCACACGCTCATCGAGGCCCAGGTGGAGCGCACGCCGGACGCGGAGGCGGTGCGCTTCGAGGACTCGACGCTGACGTACGCGCAGCTCGACGCCCGCGCCAATCAGCTCGCGCACCACCTGCGCTCGCTGGGCGTGGGGCCCGAGACACGCGTGGGCGTGTGCCTGGAGCGCTCGCTGGAACTGGTCGTGGCCCTGCTGGGAGTGCTGAAGGCGGGCGGCGCGTACGTGCCGTTGGACCCGGCGCATCCCCAGGAGCGCCTCGCCTGGATGATGGAGGACCTGGACACCCCGGTCCTGCTCACCCAGGAGTGCCTCCGTGGCGTGCTGCCTCCGCACTCCGCCCACGTGCTGTCCCTGGACGGTGAGTGGGACACGGTGGCGAGGCAGCCCTCCACGCGTCCCGCGCTCCTGGCGGGCCCTGAGTCCCTGGCCTACATCATCTACACCTCCGGCAGCACGGGCCGTCCCAAGGGGGCGATGAACGCGCACGCGGGCATCGTCAACCGCCTGCTCTGGATGCAGCAGGAGTATGGGCTGACGGCGGCCGACTCGGTGCTGCAGAAGACGCCCTTCAGCTTCGACGTGTCGGTGTGGGAGTTCTTCTGGCCGCTGATGACGGGAGCGCGCCTGGTGCTGGCGCGGCCCGGTGGGCACCAGGACCCCGCGTACCTGGTGAAGCGGATGGGCCAGGAGCGCATCACCACCGCCCACTTCGTGCCGTCCATGCTGCGGGCCTTCGTGGAGGAGCCGGGACTGGAGGGGCTGACGAGCCTGCACCGCGTCGTGTGCAGCGGCGAGGCGCTGCCGGCCCCCGTGGTCCGCGCCGCGTACGCCCGGCTGCCGGTGGCACAGGTCCACAACCTCTACGGCCCCACCGAGGCCGCGGTGGACGTCACGTACCACGCGTGCCCGCGCCAGGATGCGGGGGCCACGGTGCCCATCGGCCGCCCGGTGGCCAATACCCGCATCCACATCGTGGACAGCGACGGGCAGCTCGCGCCGGTGGGAGTGCCGGGCGAGCTGCTCATCGGCGGCGTGCAGGTGGGCCGGGGCTACTGGCGCCGGCCGGACCTGACGGCGGAGCGCTTCGTGCCGGACCCCTTCAGCACCGTGCCGGGCGCGCGGCTGTACCGCACGGGAGACCTCGCCCGCTGGCTGCCGGACGGCACGGTGGAGTACCTGGGCCGGCTCGACTTCCAGGTGAAGGTGCGCGGCTTCCGGATTGAACCAGGCGAAATCGAGGTGGCCCTGCGCGACTTCCCCGGCGTGCGCGACGCCGCGGCCCTGGTGCGCCAGCACGCGCCGGGAGACACGCGGCTGCTGGGCTACGTCGCCGCGCCAGCGGACCTGGACCTCCAGGCCCTGCGCTCGCACCTGCAGCGGCGGCTGCCGGAGTACATGGTGCCCTCGGCACTGGTGCGTCTGGAGGCCCTGCCCCTGTCCGCCAACGGCAAGCTGGACCGCCGCGCCCTGGCGGCCGTGGAGGCCCCGGCCCCGCAGCGCGCCTACGTGGCGCCTCGCAATGCGCTGGAGCAACAGGTGGCGGACCTGTGGGCCAAGGTGCTGCACGTGGAGCGCGTGGGCATCCACGACGACTTCTTCGAGCTGGGCGGCCACTCGCTGCTCGCCACCCGGCTCATCGCCCGCGTCCGCACCGCGTTCAACGCCGACCTCTCCCTGCGCGAGCTGTTCATGTCTCCGACGGTGGAGGCGCTCACGCGCGTCATCGAGGCGGCCATGCGCTCGGGGCTCGGCATCCAGCGGCCTCCGCTGAAGCCACAGCCGCGCACGGACGCGCTGCCGGTTTCCTTCGCCCAGCAGCGCCTGTGGTTCCTGGGCCAGCTCGATCCGGACAGCCCTCTCTACAACATGCCGGTGGCGCTCCGGGTGGAGGGGCGGCTCGACACCACTGCCCTGGAGCGCAGCCTCGTCGAGCTGGTCCGCCGTCACGAGACGCTCAGGACCACCTTCCGCGAGGACCCACAGGGCCCCGTTCAGGTCATCCACAGCGAGGCCACCCTCTCCCTGCCGGTCATGGACCTGTCCGCCCTGGCCGAGCCGGAGCGGCGGGCCGAGGCCCTGCGGCTGGCGCGCGAGGAGACGCTCCGGCCCTTCAACCTGAGCCAGGGTCCGCTCCTCCGGGCCGCCCTGCTGCGACTCGGTGAGCGCGAGCACGTGCTGTTGCTGACGCTGCACCACATCGTGTCCGACGGCTGGTCCATGGGCGTGGTGGTGCGGGAGATGGCGACGCTCTACGCCGCCTTCACCGCGGGCTCGAGCTCGCCGCTGCCCGTGCTGCCCGTGCAGTACGCGGACTTCGCGGCATGGCAGCGTGGTTGGCTGCAAGGGGAGACGCTCGAGGCGCAGCTCGGCTGGTGGCGCGAACAGCTCGCCGGGGCCCCGCCTGGACTGGAGCTGCCCACCGACAAGCCACGCCCGTCGGTGCAGACCTCCCGGGGAGCGACGCTGCCCGTCCACCTGCCGGCCCCGCTGGCCGAGACGCTGGAAGCACTCTGCCGCCGGGAAGGGAGCACGCCCTTCATGGCGCTGCTCGCCGGGTTCCAGCTCCTGCTCAGCCGGTATACCGGGCAGCAGGACATCGTCGTGGGCTCACCCGTGGCGGGGCGGGATGAGACAGCGCTGGAAGGGCTCGTCGGCTTCTTCATCAACACCCTGCCCCTGCGGGCGCGGGTGTCCGGCGAGGACTCGTTCCGGACCCTCCTCGGCCGCGTGCGCGAGGCGGCGCTGGGGGCCTTCGCGCACCAGGCCGTGCCGTTCGAGCGGCTCGTCGATGCACTGAAGCTGGAGCGCAACCTGGGCCGGCCGCCGCTGGTGCAGGTGATGTTCGCGCTGCAGAACGCTCCCGTGCCGGAGCTGGAGCTGCCCGGATTGACGCTGCGGCCCCTGGAAGCACCCGAGGCGCTGGCCAAGTTCGAGCTGGAGCTGAACCTCTCGCGCACGGCCGACGGCTACACCGGTGGGCTCACGTACAACACGGACCTCTTCGAGGGGGCGACCGCCGCGCGGATGGCGGCCCACTTCCGCTCGCTGCTGGAGGCCCTGACGGCACGGCCCGAGGCACGGCTCTCCGAGGTCTCCATGCTGGGCGCCGGGGAGCGCCAGCAGCTCCTCGTGGACTGGAATGCGACGGCGTCCACGTACCCGCGCGCCTCCACGCTGCCCGAGGTCTTCGCCCAGGTGGTGGCCCGCTTCCCGGACAAGGTGGCCCTCGAGTTCGGCGATGCGAAGCTCACCTACCGCCAGCTCGACGAGCGCTCCAATCAGCTCGCGTGGCACCTGCGCAAGCTGGGCGTGGAGACCGACTCGCGCGTGGCCCTCGCGGTGGACCGCTCGCTGGAGCTCATCATCTCGCTGGTGGGCATCCTCAAGGCCGGCGGTGCCTACGTGCCGCTGGACTCCGCCTATCCGCGGGAGCGACTCGCGGCCATGGTGGAGGACTCACGCCCCCGCGTCCTCCTCACCACCCGCGCCCTGTTGGAGAAGCTGCCCTCCGAGGGCCTTACCCCCGTGGTGCTCGACGAGGTCTCCCTCTCCGGCGAGCCCACGCACGCGCCGGCGCTGGCGGCCCTGCCCCAGAGCCTCGCGTACATCGACTTCACCTCGGGCTCCACCGGCCGGCCCAAGGGCGTGGGCACTCCGCACGCCGCCGTGCTGCGCACCCTCTTCGGCGTCGACTACGCCCACCTCGGGCCGGACGAGACGTTCCTGCTCATCGCCCCCGTCTCCTTCGATGCCTCCACCCTGGAGCTGTGGGGCCCGCTGCTGCATGGCGGCCGGCTCGTCGTCTTCCCGCCCCACTCGCCCTCGGACGCGCTGGAGCTGGAAGCCGTCCTGCTCGAGCACGGTGTCACCACGCTGCACCTGACGTCCGGCCTCTTCACCCAGGTGGTGGACAACCACCTCTCCGGCCTGCGTACGGTGAAGCAGCTGCTCACCGGAGGTGACGTGGTGAGCGCGCCGCACGTGCGGCGGGTGCTGGAGGAGCTGCGCATCCCGGTGACGGCCTGCTACGGCCCCACCGAGGGCACCCTCTTCACCTCCTGCCACCGCATGACGGACGTCGCCCACGTGGGCGCTTCCGTCCCCATCGGCAAGCCCATTGGCAATACCCAGGTGTACGTGCTGGACGCCTCGGGCCAGCCAGTCCCCATGGGTATCACCGGAGAACTCTTCGTCGGCGGCGATGGTGTCGCGCGCGGCTACGTGGAGCAGCCGGCCCTCACCGCCGAGCGCTTCGTCCCCGACCCCTTCAGCTCCATCCCCGGTGCCCGCCTCTACCGCACCGGAGACCTGGCCCGCTGGCGCAAGGACGGCGTGCTGGAGTTCCTCGGCCGCATCGACGCCCAGGTGAAGGTGCGCGGCTTCCGCATCGAGCCAGGCGAAATCGAGGTGGCCCTGCGGACCTTCCCCGGCGTACGCGAGGCCGCGGCCCTGGTGCGCCAGCACGCGCCGGGGGATACGCGGCTGCTGGGCTACGTCGCCGCGCCAGCGGACCTGGACCTCCAGGCCCTGCGCTCGCACCTGCAGCGGCGGCTGCCGGAGTACATGGTGCCCTCGGCGCTGGTGCGGCTGGACGCCCTGCCCCTGTCCGCCAACGGCAAGCTGGACCGCCGCGCCCTGGCGGCCGTGGAGGCCCCGGCCCCACAGCGCGCCTACGTGGCGCCTCGCGATGAGCTGGAGCAACAGGTGGCGGACCTGTGGGCCGAGGTGCTGCACGTCGAGCGCGTGGGCATCCACGACGACTTCTTCGAGCTGGGCGGCCACTCGCTGCTCGCCACCCAGCTCCTCATGCGCGTGCGCTCCACCTTCCAGGTGAAGCTGCCCGTGCGTGGCCTCTTCGAGCAACCCACCGTCGAGGGCATGACGCTGCTGCTGCTGGAGGCCCTGTCGGAGGGCATGGACGCCTCCGAGCTGGATCGTCTGGTCGAGGAGCTGGACGCGTCCGGAGGCTCCTCATGAAGATCTTCCTCTCCAAGAAGCGGCCGGGCGAGCCACGAGCCACAGGCACTCCATCATGAGCGACATCAAGAAGAAGCTCGCGGCACTGAGCCCCGAGAAGCGCGCGCTGCTGGCGAAGCACCTCCAGCAGAAGGCGGCGCGGAACACCCCGCCCCCGCCGGGCCGCCGGCCGCCGGGAATGGCGCCACCGCTGTCGTACGCCCAGCAACGCCTGTGGTTCCTGGACCAGCTCGAGCCCGGCACGTCCGCCTACAACATCCCCCTGGGGCTGGACCTGGAGGGCCCGCTGGACGTCCAGACCCTGGAGCGCGTCCTCGCGGAGCTGGTGCGCCGCCACGAGGCGCTGCGCACCACCTTCCGGGACGAGGGTGGCACACCGGTCCAGGTCATCCACCCGCCCGCCCC